>NZ_JAVACL010000082.1:0-16304 GCF_032658145.1 Streptomyces sp. MK7 | reverse complement strand
GGTTAACGCGGCTGAAGCTTCTTCAGCCGCCGCCAGCAGATGATGCCGCAAGCGAGGCTGAGGAAGGCTTCGTGAATGTCGTCGCGGATCTCCCAGCGGATCCGCAGGCGACGGAACCAGTGCAGGTGAGCGAACGTACGCTCAGCGACCCAACGTTGGGTGCCGAGCCCGGAGCCGTGTTCGGTGCCCCGTCGGGCGATCTGAGGCTTCACGCCGAGGTTCCAGACCAGACGGCGGTACTTGTCGTGATCGTAGCCGCGGTCGCCAAGCACCACGTCCGGACGGCGCCGGGGCCGGCCGCGCTTGCCCCGCACCGGGGGAACTGCCTCGAGCAGCGGGATCAGCTGCGTGACGTCGTTGCGATCGCCGCCGGTCAGAGTGGCGGCGAGTGGAATGCCGGTCACGCTCGCCACCCGCCACACCCTCGCTCACGGGCGGGGGATGCGCCGGGTGCTGCGGACGTCTTCGCTGACCTGTTCAGCCACATGGCGCGAGCAGTGGACGCCACCGCCTCTTGCATCTCTGCAGCGCCACAGCCTCGCCTACTCGCAGGGGCGGGCAGGTGAGGCATGAGGTACGGATGGCTGACACCACCCAGGCGGGAAACGGTCTGCGGGCTGCGGATCCACGCCGGTCGTACGAAGTCCGCCTCCGGGACACCTACGCATCGGGGTTTCGGAGGCACCGCCAGCATCCAGCGTACGCACGGAGCTTGCGCGGTTTATGGGGAGGTTTTGTAAAGTGTTCGACTGTCCCGTGGCGTGTGTCCGGGTGTCCGTCGTGGGGGGATCGTCGCGTGAGTCAGTACCAGCCCGGGCCGTGGGCCGTCCGTCCGCCTGAGCCTGTCCGCATGCCTGATATTCGCCCGTTGCACAAGCGCAAGCGCGTGTGGGTGGGCGGTTTCGTGCTGCTCGCGGTCGGTGCCGCGTTCGGGGGTGGTAGTTCCAGCGCGGCCAGTCCCGCACCGCGCCCTACGGTCACCGCCACCGCCACCGCCACCGTCAGCGCCACCGCCACCGCCACGGAGACGGCAACGCCGGCCCCGGCGGTCACCGTGACGAAGTCGGCAGCGCCGGCCCCGACGGTCACCGTGACCAAGACGGCCAAGCCGGCGTCGGCGGCCACGCACGAGTCAAGTACCGGTTCCTCGGGGAGTGGCAGCGGTGGCTCGTCGTCGGGCGGCTCATCGAGCTCCGGCGGCGCGTCTGATTCGGCAGGGGCCACCGCCTTGTGCAATGACGGCACCTACAGCTACGCCGCTCATCACCAGGGCGCCTGCTCCCATCACGGCGGTGTCGCCGTCTTCTACAGGTAGCAGGCGTCGCGGCGCTGCGGCTGCGGTCGGGGGAATGGGGCAGCACGGCGGGCCCGTCGGCTCGCCGGTCCTTCCGGGTGGTGCCGTTCCGAACGCGGCCAGGTCGTGGAAGCGAGAACGGAGAGGAACCATGGCTTTCGGCTTTCGTGTGGGTGTGCCGGGGATGAGCGTGCGGGTCTCGACCCGGGGCGTTCGCACTTCCTTGGGGCCCCGCGCTGCGCGCATCAGTATGGGCAGCGGCGGTACGCGGATCTCTTCGGGAGTGGGCCCGTTCTACGCCTCCAGTTCCCTGGGCGGAGGGCGCCGCCGTACCAGCACGAGCCATGCGACCCGCTCGCGGGCCGCTGCACCGTCAGCGGCGCAGCTGGAGCGTGCTCGCCGGCAGGCCGAGCGGGCCCAGCAGGAGGCGGAACGTGATGCGGCGATCGCCCAGTTGAAGGAGCTGCGGCGGCAGATGACCAGCGTCCACCTGCAATCCTTCACGCCGGCCCAGCCGCCTGTGGTGCCGGGGCCTCCGCAACTGAGCCTGGCCTGGGCCCTGGCAGAGGCCCAAGCCCACCACCTGGCAGGGCTGGGACTCTTCGCCCGCGCCGAGCGGGCGGCGGCCAAGCGGAGAGCCGAGGCAGACGCCCCCGCCTACCTGGCCGCCGAGGAGGCCCGCCTGCACGCCGTCCACGGCGGGTTGGCCGCCGGGGCCGGTCAGTGGTGGCAGGCCCTGAACGCCAACGACGAGGAGACCGTGTGCGAGGCGGTCAATTACGCCTTCTCCGATAACGCTGCCGCGGGCTGCGCGGTGGGGGTCGACGGGGCGGTGCTGTCCGTGGTGATGCGGCAGCAGGACATCGACTCGCTGCCCGATCAGACGCCCGGGGTCACCCCCAGCGGGCGCCCCACTCTCAAGTCCCTGAGCAAGCGGGACCGCACCCTGTGGTGGCTCACTTCCATGGGGTCGAACATCGTTGCCACGCTCAAGGAGGCATTCGCCGTCGCTCCCGGGGTCACCGCCATTGACCTGGCCGTGCTCACGCGCCTGCCGGATAGCCAGCGTCTGGGGTTCGTGGCCCACGGCCGCTGGACGCGCCAGGCCATCGAAGCGGGCCCGTGGCGGGAGACGACTGACGCGCTGCGGTTTCTCGACATCGGCCAGGACGTCGCCTGCTCGGTCACCACTACCGCTTCCGGGAACCTGTCCAGCGCCGTCAAGCCCCTGGACACCAGCCGGCTGCCCGGTCTGCAAAGCCTCCTCGACCACGCCCAGGACGACACCGGATCCGGTGACGCGACCCTGGCCGGCCTCGACGGAGACCTGCGCGCCAACGTACCTGCCGCGCACTCGGCTCCCCTGCCGGATCCCTACCGGATCCGCCCCTTCGCCGAGTGGAAGAGCCAGACCGCTGCCCCGACAGCGCCGCCCGCTCCCGCAGCAGCGACCTCCCCTCCTGCCCCGCCGGGCCACGCCCGGGCGACCGCCCTCGCGCCCGGACAGAACCTGGTGCTGCCCGAGGAGGCCTGGCAAGAACTGCGCATCACCTTCGGCTCGGCCGGCGCCGACGCCGACCTCACTCTCTTCCTGACTGACACGGGCGGCCAGGTCACCTGCGATGAGGACTTCATCTTCTACAACCAGCCCTCCGCCGCCCAGGGCGCGGCCCGCCTGCTGGGCAAGCAGGCCGACGGCCCGCACACCGTCGAACGCGCAGCCCTCCACCTCGCCGCCTTGCCCGCCCACATCCAGCGCGTCACGATCGCCGTCAACATGGACGTCGACTCCGGCCTGACCTGCGGCGCCCTCACTCACGCAGCCCTGTATATGGACTGCGTCACCGAGGCCGCGTGGACCTTCCAGCCGCCCGCCGACCCCGACATTCGCGCCATGGTCATCGCCGAGCTATACCGGCACACCACCAACGGCCAGCCCGTCTGGAAACTCCGCGCGATCGGCCAAGGCTGGGCCGACGGCCTCGACGCACTCGCCCGCGCCCACGGCGTCAACATCACATAGCCAGTCAGCGTCCGCCCGCCCGGGCCTGGCCAAAGACGTGTGCCTTTCTGCCTCCGGCTCCGAAGAGCACGGGTGCTCAACCGCAGACAGCGCACGGCACACGGGTCAGGCTCCAGTTCTGCCGAGACGGTCCCGCAGCTCCAAGGAGTCGGCCGGGTGCTCGGTGTAGGGGAGTATGAATGCGGCAGCTGCAGCTGCTCCGATCACGTAGGGCTGCCCGGCATCCGGTAGGGGAAGGAAGGAGACGCCCCCGGCAGCCCCGGCACCGGCCGGCAGGCCGCTACCACCCGTAGCCATTCCCAGTCCCTTGCCGGTTCCAGGCCGGCCAGCGCCTCCTCGTCCAGAAGCGCCCCGACCCGCCCGTGCACGTATCGATCGCACACGGTGATCAGCGTTGCTGTCAGTTCCCGCAGCGCCGCGTCGCAGTCCGTGTCCAGACGGCCGGCAACACGCTCCCGCTGCGAACGGCAACTGGCCCGACGTTTCCCTCGCGGGGCGCCCAACGTTCGAGGCGCCACACTCGTTGGCGGACGACAGCCGTCAGGAGACGATGCTCAAGCCCACCACTCGCTGGTGCCACTCCCCCATTAGCTGCCGGGCCGAAAGATCGCCCAGCCCGGCAGGGGCTGCTTACGCGACCGGTAGGCGCGCGCGAGAGCCTCGCGGGCCTGCTCTGCACCGTCGTGAGTAATGCGGTAGAACCGGCGGCGCGGACGGCCGGCTTCCTCGTGTAGGGCGGGGTCTTCCCAGGCGCTGTCCACCCAGCCGATCTGTTCCAGACGGGCGAGGATCGGGTAGATCGTGCCCGACGGCAATCCGGCCAGGTGGCACAGCTGCAGGCCGTAACACTGTTGTTCGGGATCCTCCCACAACGCCTGCAACACCAGCTGGGTCTGCAGGGTCATACGCGGCATACCCATACTCGTACTCTATATAGCCTCTGTACGAGTTTCCTAGAGGTCCTTGAATCCGGGGCAGGTGAACTCTCCCAGTTCGCTTTCGAGAGTGTCCAGTGCGTGCCTGAGGTGGAGGTGCTCCGTACCCGCGGCACAAAGATGCTGCGTCTGTTCGAGGAAGTCCTTCAGTTCGTCGCGCGGCGCAGACAGCAGAGCCGTTCCTTCCGGCGAGCTCAGCCGGATGAAGGTGCGGCGGCCCTCGGACGTAGCGGATCGCTGAGGAGGGCTCCACACGATGACATCGCCTTCTCCTGCGCTGTCTTCCAGTCCCTCGATCAGCAGATCACGGGCGAAGGTCCACACCGGCTTACCGGGCCCGTCGGGGTAAAAGACAGCTTCAACGGCGTAAGGATCAGTGAGCCGATAGGTCAGCCGTACCGGCACCATCCCGCCGACATCACTCTCCTCCCGGTGCACTGCCATCTCCAGCCGAGCATGCTGAACCGGGCCGTCCTCCGCTTCCTCAGTCCACCTTCCCGGCAACTGTGCTGTGACCTGGTCCTGTTCGGTGCGCCGTGTTGCGCTCCGGCCATCAGGCAGGCGCTGCTCCCAGACAGTGCTCTCGCCGGACATGCCAGGTGCAGGGTGATCGCTGCCGGTCATCGGCCGCCACAGAGCGGGGAGATGACTGACGAGCAACAGGCCATCGAGCCATCCCGGCCTGCCGTCATCGAACGACTCATGCATCAAGCTGCAGGAAGGCCGCATCAACGAGACCATGGGCACAGTCGGGACCATAGGAGCACTGCGAGAGGCGAGAAGCCATTCAGGCATCCCCTGGTCAGCCTCAAACTGGCGGCGCGCCAGTGCGTTCCACGGCTGTACCGCAGTCAGCAGACTGCACACCATTCCCCTCGGCTTCATGGATCCCGCCTGTGTATGGCTCTGCCCCGGAGGGGAATCGGTGCCAGCACACAAGGCAAAGGCTTCCAGGCCGATCCGATGCCGATGAGGCCGCTCCCTGTCTGCAACCCATTGCGGGGCTGCAGGCCTCCAGGCGAGGAGTTCGGCCATGTGCGCCGGCTGGATGGGGGACTCATGTGGCAAAGGTGCGGGGCACGCCAGCGATTCGGCCAGCGCGTCAAGCAGTGGCCGCATGGGGGCGGCGGTCGTGGTGGTGCGGGAGCAGAAGACGGAGGCGGTCTGGTCCCAAGCAGTACTGCGACCGAGCGCCCACCAGGGAGCCAGCGTGTTCTCCGTCACCGGCCTGGCCTGCGACTCGCGCTCGGCGATGCAATCTCGCAGCCAGCCAATCCGTTCCCGCAGCATGTCCGACCACGGCGTCGGGCCATCAGGGCGAGCCGGGAGAACACCCTCCAGGGACTGCCCGTGCAGCAGGTAAAACAGGGCCGGCATGCTGGCGGTCTTGCCTGAACAGGGAGTGCCCAGCAGAGCGACGGTCGGGCGGTGCATGCCGGCCCTGAGACGATCGAGACAGGCCGATTCTCCAAGCACGAAGACGGCGTATGCGGTGGTTCCAGCGGCGTGGTCGGCCGCACAGTCGGCCTCATCCTGCTCCGCGGACTCGTCCGGCTGCTGGGCCGGGCGGGCGGCCGCCTCAGACAGGCGGCGACGGACATCAGCGGGAATGGGCTCGGTCTCGGCCACAACGTGGGGGGAACCCAGGCTGGAAGCGCTGAGCAGCGCGTCGAAGTCCTCTTCTTCGGTCGCAGCGATGTTGTCCTTCGTGGCGTCCTTCCGGACGGTCATCGTGCTCCCCCTTCCCCGAGTTCGGGCACACCCAGACAGGTGATCATCACGATCCTGGCGCGAGTTCGGCTGAGGCGGCGTTCCAGTGCTTTTTCCGTCAGGCCGATCCGCTCGGCGGCCTCGGCTTGGGTGTAGCCCAGGGCTCGCCAGCCGAGTCCTTCACGCACCTGCGGGTCGGTGATGTGGGGCAGGATCCGCGCGAGTTCGTCGTATGTGGCGGCGGCGTAGTAGGGGTCGATGGCCCGCTGGTCGGGGATGTCACGCTGCGGTTCGTCAGCCGTCCGCGGACTGGGGCTGGTGTCCAGCTCGGCTTGCCCCATCTGGTGGCAGCGGAACCATGCCGTATAGGCCGGGCGGAAGGACCGGACGGCAGCGCCGACGAGATAGGTGGTGAGGCTGGCGCCGCCCCGCGGGGTCCACTTGCCCTGGATCAGCGCGTGCTCGCGGAACAGTTCCATGCCCCCGATCGCGGAGTCGGTGGCCACCTGGTAGCGGTCGTCCTTGCTCCACGTGGTGGTGATCATGTCGGCGGGGACGGGTCGGCCTGCCTGACGAGAACGGTGGAAGACTTCGCCGGTGCGCGTCCACTTGACCATGATGCGCCAGCCGTAGCTCCACCAGCCGGCAGCGGCTTTGTCATAGCGGGGGCCCTGGAAGCCGTCGCGGCGCAGGATGTCCACGAGCCGCTGATCCGCTTCCAGGCGCGCCGCCCGCGCTTGAGCGTTCTCCCCTACCCCCGCTCCCCGGGCCAGGTCGGCCTCGAGGCTCAGCAGACTGCCGGAGTTAAGCTCCGTCTGCTCTGGGTCGTCGGCGTGCAACTCACGGTCGGGAGCGAGTTCCTCCCTGAATTCCTCCGGCACATTCGCTCCCTCGCATCACCACGGCCCCGGATGAGGCCAACGGACCCTGACACACAGGGTCCTAGGCACGCTCCGCGCATCTCCCCCCGGCCACCGGGCGAAAATTTCCCAATCCCTTATGTGATTCACGTCACACGGGGGAGATGGTTCCGCGCCCGCTACAGCATCAACGACCGCACCGCCCGCCAAACGCTGGTGGTTCTCCTTTCACCGCACGGGAGTTGATGGTGAACAACCCCAACCCGCGGCCGCTGCTCACCCTGCGCACCGCGATCATCCTGCTGCTGGGCATCCTCACCGCCCTCGGCGCAGGCGCGCTGACCGTCCTGGCCGGCGGAGCCATCGCCAGCGGCATCCTTGCCGGCGGCGGCGCCTTCGCAGCCGCCGTCCTGTTCTTCCACACGATCATCGCCTGAACACGGTGGGGCCGGGGCGGCCACCATTCAGGTGGGACTGCAAATCGGGCGGCCGTCGGTCCCGCGCGGGGTGTTCTTCACGTCTGTCGCTCCGACGAGTCCGTTGCCGGAAGGCGCCTGTACATCTCAATCAGGAAGTCCGAGGGTCCGTCCGGACGCCAATAGCCGTTCTTGGTGTGGTAGCCGGGGCCATAGATCAAGTGCAGTATGCTCTCGGCGCGAGTCAAGGCAACGTAAAACGTGCGCCGCTGTTCGGCGAGTTCCTTCGCGCTGGGCCGGCGCCACTTCCCGGGGTCTTTAACGTTGCGCGGGATGATGCCGTTGCGCAGCCCGGGGAGGATCACGGTGTCGAACTCGCGGCCTCTGGCTGAGCGACAGGTGGTGAGGAGGATCTTCCCGATGACCTCTTCGCCCTGAGCCAGGTCCTGCAGGGCAAGGCCCTTGGACCGGTCACAGCCGCGGGCCGGCCGCGCGGCTGGCGCGTGAGCACGGCGGTGCGCCGCGCAGCCGGCAGCGCGCCGTCAACGAGGCCCGCCAGCGGTACGAAACCGAGGAGGGCAAGGAGGCTTCCGGCGCGGCCTCGTGACAGGCCTGCAGCGGCCGCTGCCACCTGCCCGCCGGTTGTTCAGTCCGCTGGCCTTGCCGGGTTTGCCCGGCGCGGTGGCTCCATCGACGCACAGGCCTGCCCACACTCGGGACTTGGCTTGCCCGGCCAGGTGACGGGCGCTCGCCGGGGGCTTGCTCCTGTACGTCCAGGGGCGCCGGGCGGGTTGCTTCCTTGGATGCTCCCACCCTTGCTTGGACGGATGCTCCCCACCGTTGCACCAAGGGGTGTGCCAAGAGTTGCCCCCCTGTCCGAGCCTGGTGGCTGTTTCCGCTGGTGGGGCCAGACGGGGCTTCTGACTCACCTTGTGTGTGCGATCACTGCGTGTGATCGATAACCCGACTCTTTTGCATCTCTGTGCGGCAAGTGCGTCGCTGGTTTCCGGCCGTGTGCCGACGCAACGGCACACCAGGTGGGCACAGTGCCGTCATGGCGGATATGGGTGCGGTGTACGGCGCGGTGGGAGCCGTCGGAGGGGCACTGATCGGCGCGGGAGCGGCGGTGTTGGGCCCTCTTCTTGTACAGCGAGGCTCCTCCAGGGAACAGAAGGAGGCAGAAGCACGGAGACGGGCCGGCGAAGAGGTTGAACGGATCATTCAGATCCGGAGCACCGGACGTGCTTGGCAGGACACCCTCGAACGCACCGTTCAGGACCTTGAAGCAGGCCGTCCCGTCGATATCGAGCGGTTCGACGAGACCATCAGTTCACTTGAGCGGGAGGCAGCCTCAGCTGCTTATGCCGCTGCCGTGGACGGCGTGTGGGTTGGCTTGGGCCCTGCCGAAGAGGGTTACTCGCCGGGCCTTGTCCTGGAATTGCTCGCTGCGGGGACAGGCCAGGTACGGGCAACGATCCTGCGGCTCGGCGGCGGTGACGTCGGCTCTGACGAGCGCCGCGAAATCTGTACCGAGCTGGCCCACGCGGTCACCTCGGCGAGAGCAGCCCGGGCTCAACTCAACGCACGCCTGGTGAAACGCATCGAACGCATTCTCGGCCAGTCAATCAGGCGGCTGTAGCCGCGAGGGACACGATCGGAACGTCTTGCCGGACCAACGGAACCCGTTTCCTGAGGAGCTGGGACCCGACCCTGCCGAAGCACAACCTCTTCACGGCCCCGATGCACGGCCCAACCGCTTTGACGACGGCTCATTTTCGGGCGACTTCGTGAGCCGTCCGCTATCACCAGTGCCGTCACTCACAGTGGCCGCTTCACAAAAGTTGAGCCGGAACCCAGACGGGCCCGGCGCGGTCGCCGACACGTCCTTCTTCGCGATCGTCGGAGAAGGAGTCGATGTTGCTGGGCTGGTGCGGCGCCTGGCGTGCCATGCTGGTTCAGCGCGGTGTTCACCTCCTCTTCACCCGCGCCAAAAGGCCAGGCTCCACCTGGGTTTACGACGGTGATGCTCTGCCCGGCGAGCAGGTGCTCGGTGGAAGGGAACCCGCGCCTACCAGCAACTTCCTTGTTCTGCCGATGCGTTCGTCCGGCTGCGCCTCTACCAGGAGGAGAACCATCGGGACGGTGTCCCGCAAGGCAGGGCCCTGTTGTTGTGGTGGACGCTGCGACGGCCCTGGCGGCCGTTGAAGTACGACGCGGCCCGGGCGATGTTCAACCGGGCGAACGATCTGCTCGGGTCGAACTGGACGCTGCACGACCTGCGCCACACCGCGGCCTACCGGATGGCCCGGGACCCGAAGGTGTCGCTGGCGGACGTGCAGTGGGTGCTCGCGCACGCGCCCCTGTCCACCACGCAGATCTACCTGCAAGCGGGGGACAACGAGGTGATCGAGACCATCCGCGCCCATCACGCCCGGCGGAACGCCGCAGCTCAGCGTCCCACCGTGCGCCGGCACCCTGCTACCGCCCGGAGAGCTTGCGCACCCTGTTCGGAGCGTCCCGGTGACGGCCCGCACCGATCAGGCCGTCACCGGGCCCGCAACAAGGAATGCACGGCTGTCGGGCGAGGCCCTCAAATCGGTGACGAAGCGGTTCCCGCCGCAGCCGGTGGCGGAGGTCTGGCCGGCCACACAGCCGGGCATCGACGACATCGTCAGCCGTCTGGAGTCCTCGCCGCTGCGGGAGGCGGTGCGGCACACCCAGTGGTGCCGGATCACCGGCGCACGGCAGATCCTCGGCTGGCTCCAGCAGTTTCCCGGCGCCTCCTGGCAGCAGCGGTGGAACGCGAGTCCCGCGGCGGCATCGGGAGTGGAGCGGAGCCGGATGGCGGCCGAATGGATCGCCACCACGAGCTCGGGAGTGACCGCCCCGATCGTCGGCTCAGGACTGGTGGGCCTCGTCCCCGCCGACGTGCTGCGGCCGTCTGGCAGGCGGCGAAACCCGGTGAGCCCGCGAACCGCGCCGGCACGCGCCACCGGGCGCAACCAAATGTGAACTGGCGCACGCACACGCCACGCCCCCTTCGGCCGAGGCCCGCAAGGCAGGCGACCCACTCATCCTCCGTTCCGGCGCGTTGAACCCGCGTGCACCCCCGGCTGGGGGCGCCGTCCGAGAAGCCGCTGTGCCCGGGCTGCCACGAACGCCGACCGCGGTCGTGCGCGATCTGCCACCTGTCCCACAAGGTGCAGGCCGAATGGCCCCTCGGCCCGGTCTGCTCCGCTGGAGTGGTGTATCGACAGCCACTCCAGCGGACGTGACCAGCCCGGCTTGCGCCTCGGCCGGCTGGAGACCGCTGACTGCACAGGGGTTCTCGCTGTATCCGCAGGAGTCTCATCCAACTTGCTGCATCGCAGCTCACACGGCCACTCGTCCCGCCATAGCCCCTCCGAACCGTCTCACTACATCTGCTGGACCGCAGTTCACAGACGGCTGCACACCTCAACTTCCATGAGACTCACAACTGGAGGCGGGGGTGTCAGGTGGCGGTGGCCTACGGCGTCTGCTGATCGTGCTGGTAGGCGGCGAGGAGGAAGAGCCAGATCTCGCTGACGGTGGGGAAGGGGGCGATCGCGTGCCTGAGCCGTTTGAGCGGGACCTCGCCGGCGACCGCGACGGTTGCCGAGTGCAGGAGCTCGCTGACGCCGGGGCCGACGAAGGTCGCCCCGAGGAGGACTTCCCGGTCGAGGTCGACGACCAGCCGAGCGTGGCCCTGGTAGCCGTCGGCGTACAGGTTGGCGCCCTGGGCGGCGTTGAAGTCGAGGTCGACGGTCTTGATGCGGTACCCGGCGCGCTCCGCCTGTTCGGCGCTCAGGCCCACCGCGGCCGCCTCGGGGTCGCTGAAGAAGACCTGGGGTACGGCGTGCTGATCGGCGGTGGTGGCGTGGTCGCCCCAGGGCGTCTGGTCGAGCGGGCGGCCGGCGGCGCGGGCGCCGATGGCGTCGCCTGCGGTCCGGCCTTGGTACTTGCCCTGGTGGGTGAGCAGGGCACGGTGGTTGACGTCGCCGAGGGCATACAGCCAGTGGCCGTCGACACCCTGCACCAGGCAGGTGGTGTCCACGTCCAGCCACGAGCCGGGGGTGAGACCCACCGTGTCCAGGCCGATATCGTCGGTGGCCGGGGTGCGGCCGGTGGCGACCAGGAGCTCGTCGGCCTCCAGCTCGCCGCCGTCGTCGAGAGTGAGGGTGACCGGTCCCTGCGGGTCCGGACGGCGCAGGGCGGTCACCTGCACGCCGATCCGCACGTCCACGCCCGCCTCGCTCAGTCCCTGGGCGACCAGTTCGCCGGCGAAGGGTTCCATGCGGGGGATCAGGCGGTGTCGGGCGAGCAGGGTGACCTGGGAGCCGAGGCCCTGCCAGAGGGGGGCCATCTCGATGCCGACTCCGCCGCCGCCGATGATGGCGAGGCGAGTGGGCACGGTGCTGGATTCGGTGCCCTGCCGGCTCGTCCAGGGGCGGGCCTCGGCGATGCCCGGGATGTCGGGCAACGCCGGCCGGCTTCCGGTGGCGATGGCCACTGCGTGCCGGGCCGTGAGGGTCTGCCGGGCACCGTCGTCACGGGTGACGCTGACGCGTCGGGGCCCGTCGAGACGGCCGTGGCCACGGAAGAGGTCGGCTCCGATGGACTTGAGGAACAGAGCCTGTCTGGTGTCGTCCCAGTCGGAGACAGAGCGGTTGCGACGGGCGAAGACGCCATCGGTGTCGACCCGACCGGTGACAGCCTGCCGGGCACCGTCCACGCGCCGCGCGTCGGCGAGCGCGATGACCGGCCGCAGCAGCGCCTTACTGGGCACGCACGCCCAGTACGCGCAGTCACCGCCGACCAGTTCCCGTTCCACGACCGCTACGGAGAGGTCGGCGGCGCGGGCGCGGTCGGCGACGTTCGCACCGGCCGGGCCTGCGCCCAGCACGACCACATCGTAAGGCACTCCTGTCCGGTTTTCGTGCGATTCGCTCATGTTCTTCCTCGCGTTCCTGGGAGTGCCTGACGACGGTCGAGGCGGTGGTGATGCTGCCCGTCGGGCTGCTCGGTCGGGCCTGGGCGGCGGCTCCCCGACCAGGCCAGGGCGCGTCGGTCAGGCGTCGGTGCGCGGGGTGACGACCGGCCATTCGGTGTCGGTATCGGCAAGGACGTTGAAGTTCGTGAGGATGTTCAACGCCAGATTGCCCGCGACCTCGGCGATCTCGGCGTCGGTGACGCCCACGGCCCGGGCAGCCATGAACCGCGTCTCACCGATGTGGCCGCGGCCGCGGGCAATCGCGTGGGACAGGTCCGACGGTGCGGCGGCGTGGGGGTCGGCGGACTCCGCGTGGCGGGCACGTTCCAGTCCCCCGGCGCCGACCTTGGCGACGCGCGCCCCTATGTAGGTGTGGGCGGAGAGGCAGTACGTGCAATTGTTGTACTCTGCGGTGGCTATCGCCAGCCGTTCCGCGACCGGGGCCGGGATCAGGGTCTTCGGTCCGCCGCGAGGGCAGCATCCTCCCGGCGATCACCATGAGCAGCCGGACACCATCACCCAGACCGGCAGCCGGCCCGTCCGCCCATGGCCGAGCGGGATGTCCGCCTCGAAGAACCACAGGTCACACTGGGCCGGCTCGCCCGGCCGATGCGTCGTCCGGGACACCGGGTCCACCGGCGAACACGCCGGTCCGAGCTCACGCGCAACACGTTCCTTGAGGATCGTCATCCCCCGCTGCCGGCCGATCCGCTCCACAATCACCGTCGCCGGCATCGTCGGCGTCTCCCGCAAGAGCTTGCGGATCCGCACCCTGGCCGCGTCCACCGCCGAGCCCCTCAGCGGACCCTCGTACCTCGACGGCCGGCCGGCCGCAGACCACGGTCTGCGGCCGGCCCTGCGTAACAGACGCCCCGATGTGTCATCAAAGGTATGTCACACCGTAGTTGGCGGCCCACTCGTGCTTCAGGTCGTCCTCGTTCGCGTGCCCGAACGTGTATGCGGGAGAGTCCACCGGCAGCGCCCGGTCCACCCTGATCAGTACGGCCTCGTGGCACGGGTAGATGGGATCGCCGTGGGTGTTCAGCACCCACTGGCGGGACCAGTCGTACACCGGGTCGCCTTCCCCGCGGATCTCGGCCGTTCCCTTGAAGCGATACCCCCGCCGGAGCAGGAAGTCGATCACGTTGACCTCAACCCGCGGATTGCGCCGCAGGTTCTCCACCGTGTTGGGCGAGGCCATGTTCATGAATACCAGGTGATCGTCGTCGTAGACGCGCACGGACCCCTTCGGCGAGAGGTTCGGAGAGCCGTCCTCGCAGACCGTCGCAACGAACGCCAGCTTGGCGCTGGTGACGATCTGCCGCATGTCCTCAGTGATTATTCCCATCGCTCCTCAACCTTTCCTGCAACGTCTGCGTGCTCCGCCCTCCTGGGCCGTCACGACGCAGACCTTTTCGAGTGCGCCCCACAACAGGCCGATGGCCTGGTCCGCCGAAGCCCCGGCGCTCGCTCCGCGCTGTTGCGCGCCCTCCCCGATCGCGTTGGGCGCCCGTGTCCGCCGACACCCCGGTCAGTGATCACATCCGCGCGGACGGCCGTTCCGGGGACCGTGTCCCGGAGCCCGGAGCCCGACCAGCGGTCGGCGCCCCCTCCCCCACGGTGCACGGTGCCACCGTGAGCCGGCCCGACCGCCTGATGTGCCCCGCGCCTGGTGGGTACGGCCGGTGCCATGAGTCGGTGTCAGGACGGGACGGCACCCCGTCGTGGGCGTGCTCAGGTCAGCACGAGCACGAGCTTCTTGCCGCCGGCCTGCCCGGCGGACACCCGGGCGAAAGCAGCCGGCCCCTCACTGAGCGGGAGCGCTTCCACGTTCTGCTTCAGCTTTCCCTCCACGACCGCCTCCGCCAGATGGGCAAGCTGAGCGGCATCAGGCCGGACGTAGAGGTCCGTACTGGTGATACCACGCTCCCCCGCCGGCGCGTCCGAGGTCAGCGACACCAGACGCCCACCGTCCCGCACCAGCGACAGCGCGGCCCGCGCCGTACCACCAGCGGCGATCAGCGCACCATCGAACCCACCACGAACCCGACCCGCCCAATCCGAGTCGTGATAGTCGACAACCTCCAGCGCACCCAGACCACGCAGGCGCTCAGCGGCCGAAGCGGACGCCGTCACCGTCACCTCGATCCCCCGAGCAGCAGCAATCTGCAACGCCAGCACACCGGTCGCCCCACCACCATTGGTGATCAGAAGCCGCTGCCCCCGGCCGAGCCCCAGCGCCTCCAGCGACTGGTACGCCGTGAGCCCGGCAACCGGCAGCGCCCCCGCCTGCGCCGGATCCAGCCCCGCCGGGCAGATCGCAGCACTGGCCGCAGTGATCAGCACCCGCTCAGCCCAGAAGCCGCTGCCCCCGGGCAAGGGGGCCTCATGCGCAAGCACCCGGTCACCGACAGCGAAGCCCTCGACATCGGGACCCACAGCCACAACCCGGCCCACGCCCTCCACACCCAGCGCCGCCGGCGGACGCAGCCCCACATCCCAGCCCGCACCGTTCAGCAACCGATCCCACGGACCGACACCGGCCGCCTCCACCTCCAGCAGAAGCTGACCAGCATCAGGAGCCGACGGCTCAGGCACCTCCAGGAGGACGACGTCCGCATCGGGTCCGGACACTCCGCTAGCCTTCATGATCAATCCCTTCACTCGGTCCGGCCGACGGTAGGTACAGGCCGGCCGCCATATCTTCACTCTGGGGTTTCGGCGTCAGCTGGGCATATCGGCCGAGCTGGCGGAGGGGATGTCGATGTCGGTCTGGTTGACGTTGTTGAGGAAGTTGGTCAGCAGGGCCTGCACCGCGACCGTGACGATCGCCAAGATCTGCGGGTCGGTGTAGCCGGCGCCGCGCACAGCCGCGAGGTCTGCGTCGCTGACTTGCCCGCGGCTCTCGACCACCCGCTGAGCGAAGCGAGCGACTGCGGCGCGCTTGGGGTCGACCGAGCTCCCGGCGCGAGCCAGGTCGATGTCGTCGCTCGACATCCCGCTGAGTTCGGACGACACGTACGTGTGAATCGCCAGGCAGTAACCGCAACCGTTGGCCTCCGAGACCGCGAGCGCGATGGTGTGCCGCGTCTTCGCGTCCAGAACGCGACTCATGGTGCTCTGCAGCGTCACGACGGCGTCAAGAACGGTCGGGTTCGACGCGATGGTCTTGAACATGTTCGGGACGAAGCCGAGCTGCGCGCCAAAGTTGTCGAGGATGCCTCGTGCACCCGCGGGGACGTCGTCGAGAGAGGGAGAGTTCAGTCGCGACATAACGGATCAACCTCCGGTAGGTAGGTGTGCGAGTGGTCGCCGAGCCCAGGTCGGGCCGAGCATTTTCTGGGCTTGGCGGCCCACTCCCCAGAGCTAACACCACCCGAAACTGGGCTGTCAAGCCCACCCCGCGGTATCGTGCGACGCATGGAAGCCACGACACGGGCTCGGGTGCCTCGCAAGCTCACGGACAAGGGCCAGGCGACGCGTGCCCGGATCCTGGAGCATGCCGCGGAGCTCATCTACACGAAGGGTGTCCACGCGACGAACAACGAGCAGCTCCGTCGCGCAGCCGGCGTCAGCGGGTCACAGCTCAACCACTACTTCCCGACCAAGGAGAGCCTCGTCCTGGCGGTCATCGCCTGGCAGGCCGATCGCGTCCTCGCATTCCATCGCGATAAGCGATTCGCCTCCTTCAACGATCTCGACGCATTTCGGGAGTGGGCGGATTTCTACGTCGGCTACGAGCGCGCCTACCAGGAAGGCTGCAGCCTCGGCTCCCTCGCGAGCGAGATCATCAAGACCGACCTTGACGTTCACGATGAGCTCGCGAGTGCGTTCGATCAGTGGCGGGACATCTTCCGCGACGGGCTGCAGCACATGCAGCAACTCGGCCGCATCAGCACTGACGCGGATCCGACGCAGCTGGCCAATCTGCTGCTTTCCGCATTCCAGGGCGGCAGCCTCCTCGCCCAGGTCGCTCGGGACATCACCCCGCTCAAGGACGCGTTGCAGGCAGCGATCGATTACGTGCAGACCTTCTTGACGTGCTCCCTGGCCTG
>NZ_JAVACL010000081.1:0-16780 GCF_032658145.1 Streptomyces sp. MK7 | reverse complement strand
TTAACTGTCGTTGTCCTGGGCGGCCCTGAACCCGCGATCCTGGATCACGGGGAAGACGCGCCGTGTGGTGGCAACCCAGGCATCGATCTCGGCATGGGACGACCTGATGGCGCTGATCAGCGCCTCGATCGCGTCCAGCTTCGGCTTACCGATGTTCCGGCTGAGCTCGTCCGCCGGTACCTCTTGGTACGACATGACTAGCTGCCACCAGAACCGCATGAGGAAGCGGCATTCTTGCGGTTCACGACCACGTTCCTGGCCATGGACGCGAGCCGCGCACTGCTGGGCGTATGCGCTCTCGCTGTGATCACCATCGTGGGTCTCGGAGTGCTGCTGCCTGCCGTCTGGTCCCGCGACGCGTTGCGCCGCGCGTCGGCCCGCAGGGTCCTACGGATGCTCGTTCAGCTCCCGCGCCGTGGACGTTGAGTGTCGTTGCGGGTCGTGAGCCCGCTGCTTCCACGACGAGGTCTTTGCATCCTGTGGACCACGAATGACACGCGGGGACAGTCAGTGGGTGACGATCGCCTTTCGGCCGTACTCACCCGGTTGCCGGCTCTATCGCGGCTCGAGGTGGCCCTGGCGGCCGAGGCTATGCGCGGGCAGGGTCGAGTCCTGACTACGGTCTGGCCGTGCCGGTGGAGTTCGCGGAGGGACAGGTGACGGCCCAGGCCGCCTCGATCATCTGAAAGATCTCGCCCACCGCGGCTTGCGGATCGGCCGCCTCACGGGCCAGTGAATAGGCGTCGATCACGAACCTCGCGATCGCCCTGGAGGCCGTTGGGGTCACTGACAGGTCGGGATCGGCGGCGATGGCCGTTGCCAGCGACTCCGCGTGGCGCAGCCGCATCGACTCTTCGTACTTCCGCAGGGCGGGTGACGTGTCGATCATGCGCCAGATCGGGGCGGCGCTGTCCGCCGTGCAGTGTCGCACCAAGGCCTGGATCTCGCGGCGCAGCGCGGGGATGAGCGGCTCGTGCGGCGCCCGGTCGGTGACCGCCCGCGTGAGGCGCTGCTCGAAGTCTTCGTCCTGTTCGAAGACCAGGGCCTCTTTCGAGGCGAAGTGGGAGAAGAGCGTGGTGACGGCCACGTCGGCCTCGGTGGCCACGTCACGGATGCCCACCGCGTCGTACCCGTGCTCCAGGAAGAGCCGCAGGGCGGCGTCAGCGATCTTCTGGCGGGTCGCGGCCTTCTTGCGCTCACGGCGTCCGGTCGGCACGGTCATGACCTCACACTATCAGGTGCAAATCCATAACAGATCCAAAAGGCTAACCGTTAGTGTTACGGTCGGCGCATGAAGAAGGTGAGCTTCGCCGAGTTCGGCGGTCCGGACGTTCTGCAACTCATAGATGCCGAGGATCCTCACGCGGGCCCCGGCCAGATACGCATCGCCGTACGGGCGGCAGGCGTGAACCCCGTCGACTGGAGGCTCCGTGAGGGCCAGGTCCTGGGGGCCCATCCGATCGAGTTGCCCGCCGGAGTCGGGCTGGACGCCGCCGGGGTGGTGGACGAGGTCGGTGAAGGCGTCGAAGGAGTGGAGGTCGGCGACCGCGTGTTCGGCGAAGGCGCGAGCGCGTATGCCGAGTTCGCCGTGCTGTCGGCCTGGGCCCATATGCCCGAGGGCCTGACGTTCGAAGAGGCGGCCGGCTACCCCTCCGTGGTGGAGACCGCGCTGCGCATCATCCGCGAAGTCGGGGTGCGGTCCGGGCAGACGCTGCTGGTCAGCGGCGCGTCCGGGGGAGTCGGATCGGCGGTGCTGCAGATCGCCCGCGACCGCGGCATCACGGCGATCGGGACCGCTGGGGCCGCCAACCAGGACTATCTGCGCAGCCTGGGCGCCCTCGGCACGACATACGGCGAGGGCTGGGTCGAGCGGGTGCGGCAGCTCGGCCATGTCGACGCAGCCCTCGACCTGGCCGGCTCGGGCGTGATCCGCGAGCTCGTCGAACTGACCGGGGACCCGCAGAAGGTGGTCTCCATCGCCGATCTCGGCGCGCCGGAGTTCGGTGTCCGATTCTCCGGCGTGGCCGGGAGCATGCCGGAAGCGCTCGCCGAAGCCGTCGGCCTCATCTCGCGGGGAAAGCTCCACATCCCGGTCGAGAAGTCGTACACGCTCGCCGAGGCCGCGGCGGCGCACATCGACAGCCAGGCCGGTCACACACGCGGGCGGCGGGTCCTGGTTATCTGAGAACCAGCCGCGCGTCGTCCTCACGCCCCGTCGATGTACCGGGACGTCCGGGAGGCGCGGCCCACGGAGGTCGGGCACGTCCTGGCCTCCCTCGCCCGTGCGGCGAAGCGCCTCGGCCTGTCCGCTCCGCTGCTGAACGCCGCCGTGGTCCGCCTCCGGGTGCACAACCAGCGCGTGGCGAACGCCTCCCGGCCGGGCTGAGACCGGGCGGACGGCAACCGAACGTCCGACGCACCGCGGTCGCCGCGGCCTCGTGCGGGCCGCGGCGACCGGTTCCCGGGTGGTTCCTCACGCCTGGGGAACGCCTCCGGTGGCGGGGGTGCGGGTCGCGCGCAGGCGCTGGGCGAGCAGGGCGAGGGCGCAGAGGGCGGCGACCGTCGCCGCGTAGGTGACGAACGTGTCGTGCAGACCGGCGTGCGTGGCGGCGATGCCGGCGATCACGGCCGGGATGCTGAAGGCCAGGTAGGAGATGACGAAGGCGACGGAGAGCAGCTCGCTGCGTTCGGCGGGGCGGGCTATCCGGGCCAGTGTGCCGAAGCTGGCGAGGGCGGAGCCGCCGAAGCCGACGCCCGCGATCGCGGTTCCGAGCGCGGCCGCGGTCAGGGAGTGCTCCTCCACACCGGTCAGGGCGACGGCCGTGCCGGCGAGGAGCAGGGTCGCGCTGACGGCGAGGGTCCGTCCGACGGGCCAGCCGCGCAGGGCGAGGGCGGTGAGGAAGGCCGGGCCGGTGAGCAGGGTGACCGCGAGTCCGCCGACGACGTGGCTGGAGAGGCCGAACAGGCCGACGGCGACGGACGGGCCGAGCGAGAGGTAGAGGCCGCCGAGCGCCCAGCTCGCGATGAGGATCGGGACCAGGCTCAGCAGGTCGGCCCGCAGGTGGGGGGCGATCCGCAGGCGGGGCTGGAGCGAGCGGGCGGCGCCGGGGCGGCGCAGCGAGGTCTCGGGCAGGGCCGACAGGAGGGCGCCGGCCACCACGAGGGCGAGGAGCAGCAGCACGTAGACGAGGCGGGTGGGGTGCGGCCCGTACTCGATGAGGAGCCCGCATCCGAGCGAGCCCAGTCCGAGTCCGAAGGTGGGCGCGGTGCCCGTGACGAGGCCCGCCCGGTGCGGGGCGTGCGCGGGGTTGAGGTCGGACAGGGCGGCGCCGAGCGTGGTCATGGCGGCCCCGGTGGCGATGCCCTGGATGAAGCGTGCCGTCAGCAGCAGGCCGACGTTGCCCGCGGTGAGGAACAGGACCATCGAGGCCGCTTCGAGGGCGATCGCGGAGAGCAGGACCGGACGGCGGCCGAGGTGGTCGGAGAGGGCGCCGAGGACGAGCAGCGCCCCGATCATGCCGAGCACGTAGACGGCGAAGACCGTGGTAAGGGTGGTGGCGGAGAAGTGCCATTCCTGCTGGTAGACGACATAGAGCGGGGAGGGCGCGCTCGAGGCGGCCATGAACAGCACGAAGACGACCGCCAGGGAGGCGAAGGCGACGGGACGGCTCAGCCGTCGTCGCCTCTCCTCCGGTGGCGCCACCCGGTCGGTGGGCGGCGGGGAGGGCCGGAGCTGGGACGGGGCGGGACCGGACACGACGCGACTCCAAAAGCAGTGATCGATGCGTTTAGGACGCTACCACTAACGCAACGATCAGTGCGATAATTTCCCCATGGCTGACTCGTCGACCCAAGTACGTCCCGGCGGCCGCTCCGCGAAGGTGCGGGCGGCCGTCCACCACGCCGTCGCAGAACTCCTCGCCGAGGAGGAAGCGGAGACCCTGACCCTGCCCGTCGTGGCCGCGCGCGCCGGCGTGCACCCCACCACCCTGTACCGGCGCTGGGGGTCCACCGCCCAGCTACTCAACGACGTCGCCACCAGCCGCTTCACCGACGACCTGGTCGTCCCCGACTCCGGCTCCCTCGCCGGCGACCTCCAGCGCTGGCTCGCCGACGTGGCCACCGACGTCGCCGACCCGGACACGCTCGCCCTCATGCGGGCGACCATCGGCTCCGGCCCGGCGGGCGGCTGCGCCTGCGTCGAGGACCGCCACCGCCAGCTCGGCGCGATCATCCGGCGCGAACAGGACCGCGGGGGGACGGCACTCGACGTGGAGACCGCGGCGGACTTCCTCCTCGGCCCGCTCTACTACCGCGCCATTTTCACCCCCGAGCCCGCCTCCGCCGACTGGGCCCGCACACTGGTGTCCACCTATCTGGCGACGCTCCGGACGCCCTGAGCCGCACACGGGACAAGACCCCGGACAGCTACCTCGCCGGCCTCCGCCTACGCGCCTCGACGATCTGGGTCAAAGACCTCACCAGAGGCGCCCCTTGATCACAAGCTCTGTCATGCTCTATGGGCGGGCGTAAGGCCGAGTCATGACCTCCATGTTGTGACAGTCCGGGTCGTCGAAGTAGGCGCCACGACCACCGAACAGATCGTTGACCTGGCCGGGGTCGGTGTGGCCAGGGTCCGCGTAGTAGGTGACCCCGACCACCTCCAGGCGGGCGATCACGGCGTCGAACTGCTCGTCAGGCACGAGGAAGGCGTAGTGCTGGGGCTGGATCGGCTCGTCCCTCTTCTCGCAGTGGTCGAGCGTCACGCCGTTGCCGAGGTCAACCGGCAGGAATGGCCCAAACGGTGCGCCGACTTTTAGGCCCAGGATCGCGGCGATGAACTCGGCGGACAGGTAGCGGTCGCTCGCGTAGACAGCCGTGTGGTTCAGCTGGACGCCGACATGTGGGTGCGGCTGGTCAGCTCTGCGGCGCGCGCGGCCGCGCGGTTCTGAACTGTCCTGTCTGCGTGCATCGTGGTCTCCTCGAGGTCGGCAGAGGTCGACTGCCTCGTGTCCGTCGAGGAGAGGTGCGGGCGCAGGACAGTCGAGTCAGGCGGAACCGAGCAGGCGCGCCGATCGCGCACCCGCTCAGTTCTTCACATGTGGGTGAAGATCTTCTCGGCGTCGAAGCGCGAGACCGGCTGGCGAGAGACGCGCGCCTCGTCCGGGTACCCGAGCGCCATGATCAGCGTCGTGGTGAAGTCGGTGTCGGTGAGGCCGAACGCTTCGTCGATCGCCGCGCGGTCGAACCCTTCCATCGGGGTGGCGTCGACTCCGAGGGAGGCGGCGGCCATCATGGTCGCGCCGACCACGAGGTAGGTGTTCTTCTCCAGCCAGTGGAGCACGTCGCCGCCATAGTTCTCCGACTGGATCTTCACGAAGCCGGACGCTCCAGCCTCCCATCCCGCCTGGGTCTCCGGGTCCGCGAAGCGACCGTCCGCGCGCTCCTTCGCGAAGATCTCCTGCAAGTGCTCGTCGGGAATCGTCTTGCGGGTCGTGAACACGATCGCGTGCGACGCGTTGCGCACCTTCTCCTGGTTGTCCTCGAAGCGGCCGACGAGAGCGTCCGCAAGCTTGTCCTTGCCGGCCTGCGTCTCCAGCACATGGAAGTGGTTCGGCTGGATGTTGATCGTCGTCGGCGAGGTGCGCAGGTAGCGCAGCAGGAGCTGGAAGGTCTCCTCCGGGATCTTCTTGTTCGGGTCGAAGTAGCGGGTGAGGTGCTTGGTGATCAGATTGTTGAGATCCATGCCTGGTTTTCGTTTCGTTGTCGGAGAGATCGGGTCGGGAGGTGGTTTCCGGGCGGTGGAGTCACGTCAGTGCGTGGTGAACGTCGCTCTCATGGGGGCGACCTCCGTGCCGGTCGACGCGGTTTCGACGTCGCTGGTTATGCGCCCGCACCGGGGATGTCGACGACGGTGTCGTTGACGTTGTTGAGGTAGTTCGTGAGCAGCGTGACGACCACGACGGTGACGATCGCCTGGATCTCGGGGTCCGTGTAACCGGCCTCGCGGACCGCGGCGATGTCCTCGTCGCCCACCTGACCGCGGGTCTCGATCACCTGCTGGGAGAAGCGGGCGACGGCGGCACGCTTGGGATCCGTGAAGCCGCCGGTGCGGGCCAGCTCGATCTCCTCGGTGGACATGCCTCCGAGGTTCGCGGAGATGTATCCGTGCAGCGCCGAGCAGTAGTCGCAGTCGTTGGAGTGGGACGTGGCCAGCGCGATCGTGTGGCGGGTCTTCGCGTCGAGGAGCTTCGCGATGCTGCCCTGCAGGCCCATCACGATCTCGAGGACGGTCGGGTTGGCGGCGAGCGTGGTGAACATGCCCGGAGCGAAGCCGAACTGCTTGGCGATGGCGTCGAGCGTGCCCTGCGTCTTGGCGTCGATGTCGGTGAGCTCGGGCGTGCTGAGACGAGACATGGTGGTGGTCCTCCGGGTCGGCATCAGTCTGGGCTGCTTGACCCAATGCAGTGAACACGACACAGAGTGGGCTGTCAAGCCCAATTTAACTCTGTTGGGCCGCTGAGCCCAATCTGCGGGATGGGGCGGTGACATGCAGGGCAGCGATGGATCGCGTGATCTTCGCGGGCGCACGGGCAAGGGGCCGGCGACACGAGGCCGCATCCTCGAGCACGTCGCGGACTTGATCTACACGTGAGGGGTCCACGCGACGAACAACGAGCTGGTGCGAAGAGCGGCAGGGGTCCGCGGCCCGCAGCTGAGCCACTACCTCGCGAACAAGGAGAGCCTGGTGCCCGCCGTCATCGACTGGCAGGCCGAGAGCGTGCTCGGCTTCCACCGAAGCGAACGGTTCGCCGGCTTCGACACGATCGAGGTGTACCAGGAGGGGGCGGACTTCTTCGTCCTCTCCGGTCGCCCGTTCGAGAACGGCCGCCTCGGATCCCTCGCGAGCGAGATCTCAAGACCGATCTGGATGTCCGCGACGACCTCACCCGTATTCCTCGGCCGGCCCTCACGCCGCCGCGAGACGCTCCTTCCACGCGATCCCGGATAAGCTCCCCATATCACTGGCCCAGCCCCCACCGACTCGCCGTCGACGTCTTCGACGTGCTTGCGCGGCACGGTCAGATGGCTGGGTCGTGACTATTGCTCGCCGTCCGGCCGCGGCTGTACGAGAGGGCCTGCGTGCACGATGTCGTGTCGGTGCTGGTCGTGCTGCCGCCGGCGCTCCTGGGAGCGGTATGCGGTTGGGCGGTAGCCGCTGGACAGGTGCTCGACTGCGTCGAGGAAGTCGCGGAAGGCCCGGTCGGTGCGGGTGGTGTCGCCGGTGGCGTCGAGGTCCATGAGGAGACCGCGGATGACGGCGAGAACGAGCGTTGCGAGATCCGGCCGGCCGATGCTGCGCAGGCCGTCCTCGAGCGGGCCGAGCCAGTCGGTCGTCGCGGTGCGCCGGAAGTCGGGCCACAACCGCTGCTCCGCGCTCTCGCGCAGCCGGCCGAACATCCGCAGGTACGGCTGCCCGTCCGGGCCGGTGATGGAGGTCCAGGCGCGATACAGGGTGGCCGTGTATGGCTCGTCGGGTCGTACCCGCAGGAGGTCGCCGAATGTGTCGAGCTGACGTTGCCGGGCGCGCCCGAGGACGGCCCGCAGCAGGGCGTCGCGGGTGCCGAAGTGATAGATCAGCATCCGGGCTGAGGTGCCGGTGGCGGTGGCCAGCGGCTCGAGCCGGTCGGGGAGGCCGTGCGCGAGGGCGTGATCAGCGCACGCATCGAGAAGCCTCTCCTTGATGTGCGGTTCCGGCCGTCTGCCCATGGCCCTACTTTTTCACGTAACGGCTATTACGTCTACCGTTGATCGAAAGGCCGAGGCAGACGTGGAGGTAGCGATGAGGGTCGTGTTCGTGCACGGGGCGTGCGTGCGGGACGGGTCGTGGTGGTGGCACCGCACCGCCGAGCTGCTGCAGGAGCAAGGGGTGACGAGCGTGGCGCCGGGCCTGCCGAGTTGCGGCGAAGCGGGCCTGCCCGGTGGCGTCGGCGGTCCGGGGCTGTCCGAGGATGTTGCCGCGGTACGGCAGGTGCTGCAGGCCGGCGACGAGCCGACCGTCGTGGTCGCCCACAGCTACGGCGGTATCGTCACCGCGGAAGCCGCTGCGGGAATCGGGTCGGTACGCCACCTGCTGCTGGTCTCCAGCTACCTGCCCGAGGTCGGGCAGAGCCTGTCGGAGTTCGGGGACGGCGGCCCCGCCCCTTTCCTCGACGTCGACCCCGACGCCGGCACCTTCGGGGTCCGCCCCGAGCTGCTCGTGGACACGTTCCTGCAGGACTGCGACCCCGAGGTCCAAGCGCAGGCCGCGGACCGCCTCGCCCGGCAGAGCGCGCAGGTGACCGGGCAGCCGGTCGGGGCGGCCGCATGGCAGCAGGTGCCCTCGACGTACCTCGTCTGCGCCCAGGACCGGGGCACCCCGCCTCGGCTGCAGCGCGAGTTCGCCCGCCGGGCCGGCAGCATCGTCGAACTCGACGCCGGCCACCACCCGTTCCTCTCCCAGCCCGCCGCGGTCCGGGACCTGCTGCTGAGCCTGTGACGGCAGCCGCGGATGAGCCGGGCCGGCGATCCGTGGACCAGGCCGTGCTCGTTCTGGGCGTGCGCCGGCAGTTGGGCCACGACGTCCTTCGTTGCGTCTTCGATCTGCTCAGCGAGAGGCCAGTTCTCCCTCGGCACTCACGACGGTCTTGATGACGTGCAGGTCCCGCCCATGGCCGGTTTCAGGTCGGGCCGCTGGCAGGCCCCGGCGCCGCATTCCTCGTCGGTCGGTCGGCGCGGGGCGGATGATCTCCGGCCCGGCCGGTGCGCCGGTCGCCTCGGCTTCGGCGAGGGCTCGGTACAGCGAGGCGATGGAAGGCGCGGCGCCCAAACAGCCCAGTTGGCTGATGAGCGCGACGACAAGGGGTGCCGCCTGGTGTTCCGGCGGCTGTCACCGGCCCAGGACCACTTCCCGGTGGAAGCACCCGAAGGCACGGCGAAGCTCCTGGTCGCCGTGACAACCGAGACGGGAGTTCTGCCTCAGGAAGCGCGGCGAAGGACTCAAGCATGTCCAGGCCGTGGTTGCTCCGGCCCGACGACGATGGGTGACAGGGGCGGGCGACGGTGCGACAGCTCCGAAGCGGCCGGCCGGTCTGGGAAAATCGTGCTGCAACGGCGTTGCGGGGTATGGCCGACGTACGGGGAGGCGGGGCGATGTGAGACTGCGCAACCGGGCGCGGCTGGTGATGTGGGCGTTTGTGCTCTGGGGCTTGGTCCAGGCCGTCGGGGGAATGGCGAACCACGGGCTCAGCAGCGATGTAGTGTGCCTGTGGTACAACGTGGGGCCGGACGGCGAGGAGCACCCCTCGCCGATGCAGCGCGGGGACCGGTGCCAACCCGGACCGGGCGAAGCGATGAGGACCTACGAGCAGCAGTGGGCCGCGCAGCGCGAGGAGCGCCGCGACATCCTGATCGGCTCCTGCCTACTCGGCGCGGGGGCACTCGGACTGGGCGCCCTGTTCCTCCAACGACGCCTGAGCGAAGCGCAGTCGAGACACCCGACCCAGCAGCCGCCGGCGGATGTGACGTCGGATGCGTAGGTCGATCACGCCGCCGAGGTCGTCGGGACGGCCGAGGACCGCCTCGACGTGCTGATCAACAACGTCGGTAGCACCGGTCCTCTGGTCGAGGCCAAGGACTACACCGCGGGTGATGCCACCGCGGTGTTGCTGACCAACGTCGTAGCGGGCACCTCTGCCTCGGCGCGCTGCTGGCGAAGGCGGAGGTCGAGGTCGCCCTGACCACGCCGCCGCGACGGCCGTCGGGCGCGGGTTCACGAGCAACAGCCTGAGCCGCCTGTGCTGGGCTGTCCGCCGTGGAGGTCGTCGTCGTGGCCGGCGGCGATCCGTGCCCATTGCGCGGTCGGCCGTCCGTCCTTGCGGAACTGCTGGCCGAGGGTCTCGTACGGCTGTGGCCAGCCTGGCGGAGAGTCCTCCCAGGTCTCCTGCCGTCCGTAGACGGTCATGTCGAGGATGCCGTAGGACGGCGCCATGGGTTCGACGCCGCGTCCGGTGGTCCAGTACGTCTCGTAGACGCGGTCCCCATCGCGGAGGTAGATCGCTTTCATCCCGAAGTGGCGGTCGGCGAGGAGCCGTTCGTGGGACTCGACGGGTACGGAGTACCAGGGCATGTCCCAGCCCATGAAGCGGCGGTAGCGGTCGGACTCGTCGTAGGGGCCCTGGCAGAAGACGGCGAAGGTGACGTCACGCTGGTGCAGATAGGACAGCTCGCGGACCTGGCCGGTGAAGAAGGTGCAGCCCTCGCACTGGTCGGCGGCGGTGTGGCCGTTGTGCCACATGTGATACGAGACGAACAGTTGGGTGCGGCCCTCGAAGACGTCGATCAGGGGGACGGGGCCGTCGCCTCCGACGAGCGGAGCTGACGGGTCCACCTCGGTCATGGGCAGCCGTCGCCGGGCGGCGGCGATCGCATCGCCCTCGCGGGTGTGCGCCTTTTCCCTCACGCGCAGGGTGTCGATCGCGGCCAGCCACTCCTTGCGGAAGACGACCGGCGGCTTGTTCTCAGCAGTCATGTCCGTACTGACCCGGCAGCTCGCAAGAACTCATCGGTGGAGCCAGAGCCGGGCGCAGACTGCCCACGACCTTGGCCGCACGATCACCGTCACACGTGACACGCAGAGCTTGTGAAAATCTCGCTTATCGCCCACTGAGGTTTTCTCAGTGGAGATCATTTCCAGTGCCCGTTGAGAACGAGTGCGGCGCGGGCTATGTCGCCGATTCTGCTGGGGCTGAGGGCGACGTGCTTGAGGGTTCGCCAGCGTTCTTCGAGTTCCGCCGCGGTCCGCTCGCCGCGCGCTCTCACGTGTCTGATCAGCGCATTCGTGGCGCGGGTTCCTCGGTCCAAGGCGGTCTCGGACTGGCTTTTGGGGCGGCGTACGGGGACGTGAATGCCGATGCCGGCGCCGATGTAGCCCTTGTCGGCGAGCGTGGGAAGCCCGTCGGCGGCGGCTTTGTACAGCGCGGGCAGCACGTGGGTACGGGCCGCGGTGATGTCCGGGGTGGAGCCCGGCTCGACATCGGAGACCCACAGCGGGGTGCCGTCTGGTGCGGCCAGGGACTGAACGTTGCCGCCGAAGCTCTTGTGTTTCTGGGCAGAACCACAGGTCGTTGCCGTTCTCCCGGACCCCGGCCGGCCGGTCGCAGGCGATCAGCGTGCCGTCCAGCACTACGTGTGTCATTCCCTGGGCGCGGCAGAGGTCCAACACCTCGTGCAGATCAGGAGCTTCGGCGGCCAGCACGCTGATGCCCTCATAGAGGTAGCGGTAGCCGGTGGCCTGCGAGATCCCGGCGTCCCGGGCCAGGCAGTGCACGCAGCCGTGTTCTCGGAACCAGCGCAGCACCAGTACCGCCTGGCGGAACGGGCCCAGGGCGCGAGAGCCCTTCGGCGTGCCGATCCCGCGCCGGTGGGCGGCCGGCAACCGGGCGAGGAACTCCACGATGTGGCGTGGGACGTCGAGCACGGCAGCATAGGTAACCAACGTGAAGCCTCTGGTTCGAGCGGACATGATCTTGGCAAACCAGTCCTACCAGGGCTTCACGCCTGCCCTGCTTCGCGGCCTCACCCGAAGATCATTTCGCTGGCGAAGCCTCAGCGGGTGAGAGCCGCGCTGGGCTCAGCCCCAGGTCTTGCCGGCCGGTTCCTTGATGGTGCGGTTGATCCGGTCGAAGAAGTTGGTCAGCGCGATCTCCAGGTTGATCGCGCCGATCTGCTCCTCGGTGAAATGAGCGTTGACCTCTTCCAAGATCTCGTCGGTGACGCCCGGCGCACCGTCCTGCAGCCGGGTGGCGGCCTCGGCCAGCGCAAGTGCCGCCCGTTCCGCGTCGGTGGAGAACGGCGCCTCACGCCACGCCGCTACGTTGTGCAGCCGCTCGTCGCTGTCACCGGCCTTCTTCCCCCGGCGACACTGGCGTAGATGCACGCCGAGCAGCTGTTGATCTCGCTGGCGCGGAGGTGTAGTAGGGCTCGCCGAGCGCGGCGGCGTGTTCTGCGAGCAGCCCGACGTATTCGTCGGTCTTGAGGAAGTGCCAGGACCCTGCAGACGGCTCGGCGCGAGCCCGTGCCGAGCGTTCGGCGAGCCGCGGCGACCGCCGCCACGGCCGGTGAGACGCGGCCGCGTGGCCAAGGACGAGGGTGGCCGCCGCCGAGCGGGCGGGGGACGGCCGTGAGCGGCGGCTCGGGCTGCCGCGTGTACGCGACGACGTGCTCGTCGTGCACGTGATGCGCCGGCCCGGTGAGATCCGCGGCCCTGCCCGGCCGCCGTCGCCGGCCTCAGCCCACCGCCTTCCTGACGAGCGCGCTGATGCGCTGTTCGTCGGCCGCGGTCAGCTCCTTCAGGGCGTAGGCGGTCGGCCACATGGCGCCGTCGTCGAGCGCCGCCTGGTCGCTGAATCCGAGCGTGGCATACCTCGACTTGAACTTCTCAGCGCTCTGGAAGTGACAGATGACCTTGCCGTCTCTGGCGTAGGCGGGCATCCCGTACCAGAGCTTGGGGGTGAGGTCCGGAGCGGCGGCCTTGACGATGGCGTGGATCCGCTCGGCGAGGACCCGGTCCGCCTCCGGCATCCCGGCGATCTTCTCGAGTACCTCCCGCTCCGCCGCCGCCTCCTTCTCCGCCCGCGAGCCGCGCCGCGCCGCCGCCTTCTTCTGCTCCTGCGCGTGCTCCTTCATCGCGGCCCGCTCCTCGGCGGTGAATCCGTTGTACTGCTCGGCGGCCGTGCCGGAGTTCTCGGCAGACGACTTCGTGTGCGGCATGGCAGATTCCTCTCGTACAGGGATGAGGCGGGCCGGGGCGGGATTGCCGGGGCCGGGAGTCAGGACCGTGCAGAAGCCGTGGCCGGCGCGGGGCCGGGTGATGTAGCGGCCTCCCAGGCGAATCCGTCCGGGTCGGTGAACGAGCCCGCGGTGCTGGCGAGGACGATGCGGTGCGAACCGGTGCCCTCGGCGGGGACTCCGAGGTCCTTGGCCAGACCGCGGCGCTTGTACAGCGCCAGCTTGACGGGGCTGGAGGGGCCGGAGGCGAACTCGGCGTACTTGCCGCCGAAGCTCCTGGCCAGGGTCAGGCCCCGGCCGGCGTAGAACTGCTTGCTGGCCTTCACGTCCTCGACGCCGAGCAGGAGGACGACCTCGTCGATCTCGCGGGTGGCCGGGCCGGTGTCCTTCTTCGCCGAGGTCGCGATCTTCCAGATCGTCCCGTCCGGCGCCTGGACGACGCCGCCGTAGCCCCACAGCGACTTCACGGCGGGCTTCAGCATCGTGGCGCCGGCGTCCACGCCGGCGCGGAGGAAGCTGTCGACGGTGGCCGGCCGGGACACCGTGAGCGCCAGGGTGAAGCCGCGGAAGCCGGAGGAGTCCGCCTCGGACGCCCGCAGGCGCACGTACGTGTCCACACCGAGGGCGGTGCAGAAGCGGCGGGCTGCCTCGGGGTCGGCCACCTCGAGGGTGACGGATGCGAGGGACGTGGCGGATGCTGTGGTTGCCATGGCCCTCACGCTAGCGACTGCCCGGCGGCCGGGACTTCTCGATTCCTGACCGGTCTCGTCACCTGCTTCGCCACACACGCCGGCATCCCCTCCACCGCGAGGGCAGGCCCGGCATCGCCGGCCGAGCCCGCGGCATCGGCACGGTCGGCCGCCGCGTCGGCGGCCAGACGCCGGAAGACCCCGGGCGGCATGCCGACCAGCTCGGTGAAGCGGGTGGTGAACGTGCCCAGCGACGCGCAGCCGACCATGAAGCAGACCTCGGTGACGCTGAGGTCGCCACGTCGCAGCAGCGCCGCCGCGCGCTCGATGCGACGCGTCATCAGGTACGCGTACGGCGACTCGCCGTACGCCGCCCGGAACTGCCGGATGAGGTGCCCGGCGGACATGTTCACCCCGCGGGCGAGCGCCTCCACGTTCAGCGGCTGCGCGTACTCCCGGTCGATCCGGTCGCGGACGCGGCGCAGCCGCGCCAGATCGGCCAGGCGCTGCGCCTGGACGCGTGCGCGCCGCCACTGGGGCTGACACATGGGAGAACTCCCCTTTCCTCTTTCCTGGTGCGCCGGGTTCCTCGCAGGTGGCCTCCGTGCCGGCCGGCACGGCCAAATCGGCAGGCCTCAGCGCAGCTCCTGGATGCGGACCAGGTTGCCCGCCGGGTCGCGGAACGCGCAGTCGCGGATGCCGTACGGCTGCTCGGTCGGCTCCTGGACGACCTCGGCGTCGCAGGCCTGCACCTTCTCGAACGTGGCGTCGAGGTCAGGGGTGGCCGGCAGGAGGGAGGTGTCCGGCTGTCCGGCCGGGCCGGCCGTGATCCAGCGCATCCTGCCCTGCCCGACGTCGCTGCGGACCTCGAAGCCGAGGACGTCCCGGTAGAAGACGAGCGACGCGTCCGGGTCGTCGTGCGGCAGGAAACTCGTATGGATGGTGATGTCCATGACGAGCAGGCTAGGCGCACCTGACCGGCTCGCGCTTCTCCATCCCTGACCGATCCGTCGACGGATCCGTCGACTGATCCGTCGACCGATCCTCCGGCCACGCCCGGACGTTCACGCGTGCCCGGCGGTCGTCGGGGCCCGGCCGCCGGGACCGGTGAGGGCGCCGGGGTGAGGAAACGGTCACGCATTTTCGGTTCAGAGCCGCTCGAGTCGCTTCGGTCGCTCCGGGTGCGGCGGCCTGGGGACGGCCACCGGGAAAACAGTGACTGAAGGGCAGCGACCGAACGTGGACCGGGTCGCAGGTCACCAGGCCGGATCCGGCAGGTCCATCCGCGCCAGTTTGGCCGGGTCGACCACGACCGTGATCTCGGTGATCCGGCCGTCGGCGACGACGAAGGAGAGGAGCGAGAGCGGGGTGCCGTCCTCGCGCCAGGTCACCATGCCGGGCAGGCCGTTGACGAGCACCGGTCGTCCATGGGTGGCGGCGCCGGCGGACAGCTGAGCGCCGGCGGCGACCTCGGTGGCCCCGAGGGTGACGACCGGGCCGGAGGGCGTGTCGACGGTCAGCTTCACCTCGGGATGGAGCACCCGCAGCAACTCCTCGAAGTCGCCGAGGCGAGCCGCCGTCAGGAACGCCTGCACGAGGGCGCGTTGCTGCTGCCCGCCGTCCGCCGGCCGGTCGGCGCCCTGCACCTTTCTGCGGGCGCGGCTGGCGAGCATCTTGGCGGCGGCGGTGGACTTGCCGAGGATCTCGCCGACCTGGTCGAACGGCACCCCGAACAGGTCGTGCAGCACGAACGCCAGCCGCTCACTCGGCCCGAGCGAGTCGAGGACGACGAGGAGCGCGAGCCCGACCGAGTCGGCGAGCACCACGTCGTCCTCGGGAGCGGGAGCGTCGTCGAGCGCCATCGTGAGTTCCGGCAGCCGTTCGTCGTAGGACGCCTCGGGGCGGGCCTGGCGGGAGCGCAGGACGTCGAGGCTGATCCGGCCGGCCACCGTGGTCAGCCAGCCTGCGAGATTGTCGATGGTCGACGTGTCCTGACGGGAGAGGCGCAGCCAGGCCTCCTGGACCACGTCCTCGGCGTCGGCGTGCGATCCGAGTATGCGGTAGGCGACCGAACGCAGCCGGTCGCGCTGGGACTCGAAGGCCTCGGCCACCGCGTCCGTCGGGCGGGTGTCGGACATGTTGTTACCTTCCTCGGATCCGCTTCGTCAGGAGGGTGACGGACGCAAGCCCGATCAGGTAACCCGATGAAGGAGCAGGACCGATGGAAGCACGTCTGAACAGCAAGATGAACCCCGACCTTTGGACCGCCGTCCAGCACCTCCACAAGGCGATGGCCGCCGGCGGCGTCGACCCGAAGGTGCTGTCGCTGGTCCACCTGCGCGCCAGCCAGATCAACAGCTGCTCGGCGTGCGTCTTTGCCAGCATCGCGTCGGCGAAGAAGGCCGGTGAGACGGACGAGCGGCTGCACAGCGTGACCGCCTGGCGCGAGGCGCCCTTCTACACCGACGAGGAGCGGGCGGCCCTCGCCCTGGCCGAGGCCGCCACCCGGATCCAGGACGGCGCGGAGGGCGTGACCGACGAGATCTGGGACGCCGTCAGCGACCACTTCACCGAGGACCAGATCAACGCGATCATCCTGGAGATCGCGCTGACCAACTTCTTCAACCGGATCAACCGCACCATCAAGGAGCCGGCCGGCAAGACCTGGGGCTGAGCCGGGCGGGATTCCCGCCGCCCGTCCAGGGCGGTGACCGGGCCCGTCGATCCCCAGGGCGCATCGAGCGGCCCACCCCGTGTCCCTGAAACGAATGTCTCTCTGCGGGCAGAGGGCCGCAGGGGCAAGATGATGGCGATCGCTGCCCCCGGCTGCCGACGAGCTCCGGCCGGTCTGTTACCGGCGGCGCCGTCTGGTGCTGCCGGCCTGGATCACCGGCGTGATCGCCGTGGCGTTCGCCGGCTTCGGCTACGGCGCCGCCTCCGTCGTGACCGCGCTGAGGGCGATCACCGGCGGTATCGCCCTGCTCAAGCTCGTGGCGCATCCGGTCCTTCGCCGGACTTCACCGTGCTGGTCGCGGCGCTGATCGGCCTCGGCGTCGGCATCGACTACGCGCTCTTCATCGGGTCTCTCCTTCGTGGATACCCCGGCCTTAAGGCCGGGGAGGAAACGAAGCTCCTGCGGAGCAGGGCAGGGGAAGCCGGTTCGCCGCCAGGGCGGACCGGCGTGCACCGTCCATCGGCCAACACCCGCCGCTCACACCGAACCTGATACGGTGTGAGTCGTGACGCAGCAGGTCAAGCGGGCA
>NZ_JAVACL010000080.1:0-16929 GCF_032658145.1 Streptomyces sp. MK7 | reverse complement strand
GGTGTCGGCAAGAAGCCCGTCGGGGTGGCGGTCTCCCAGGACGGACGCCGGGCCTACACGGCCAATGCCAGCCCTGATTCGGTGTCGGTGATCGACACCGCCACCAACCGCACCGTGGGCAACCCCATCCAAGTCGGCGGTTACCCGGTGTGGGTGGCGGTCTCCCCGGACGGACGCCGGGCCTATGCGGCCAATGCCGGCTCGGCCTCGGTGTCGGTGATCAAGTTCTAGCCTCCCCTTTTCGCCCGGGGTGGCGAAGTGGAGCCGGTCGCGGTGGGACGGCGGTTTTCGGCTGTTGGTCGCCGGGCGGGCATGGCTGGGGCCCGCTGCTGGGGTCACCGCCTCCGCCCCACTGCACCCCACCACCTCCAGGCCGTTGACCAGGGAAAACATAGTGGTTGACAGGGGTCCGGCTGCAGACCAAGCTGGAGCACTAAACCGACAAACAGGGAGCAATCCACCTCATGTCAAGGGAGATCATCATGATGGCAAGCACCCGGAAGCGCATCCGGCACCTCCTCGGTGCGTTCTTCGTTGCTGCGCTGCTCGCCGGAACGGTGGGCGTGACGAGCGCCGAGGCAACGCCTCAGACAACGAAGGCCACGGCGGAATCGCCGAGCGAGGGCTGCACAGGCCCCCAGAACCCGCCGGGCTGTGTGTAGGCAAGGCCGGGGCAGGTGTCGCCCACTGCGTGGTGTCCGTCTTGAAAACCCGCGGTGTGCTGCCGGCGTACAGCCTCATCTGTCCACCCGCGTACGAGCCAACCTCGATCTCGCATGACGGTCCGTCGACGGAGTCGGTGGACCGTTTCGCTTTCCGCGGCTGATGGCGGGCATGTCGGGGACCCGAGTGACACCTCGGGTGGGCGCCGGGTTCCCCTGCTCCGGGCGGGGTGGCGCTGCTCGCAGGGACGGAAAGCTGCCGTGTCATGCCGGAGTTCGGCAGGAGAACAAGCCGTTCGAAGGCGCGTGTGATCTCGCCGGGCCGGGGCCGGCGGCGGATGAGGCGGAGGATGCGGCGCCGGCCGGTGGTGATGAGCCGGGCGGCCGCGGAGACAGGCGGAACCGCAAGGCGGCGGGGCTGCCGGAGCCGGGCCGGCCGGTCAGGGCGAGCATGGGCATCCAGGCCAGCAGGTCGAGTGCGATCAGCCGTGCCAGCCGGCCCGGAAAGGCCGGTCGAAGACCGGCCGCACCCGGCCACGGGCCGACCGCCTCGCGCCCGGGCGACGCGAGGTTCCCTCCCCGGCAGCCCGCTCGCGCGGTCCTGCCGACCGGCGTCCGCCCGCAGGGACACGCACCAACGGACCGGACGCACGAGGCACACCGTGCCCGGGTCAACCCGCGTTCGCCCACACCCTGTTTGTGTCGTTTCCGGGTGGCCGGCCATGAAGCGACCGGGGCGGACCGGTCCGCACACAGACGCGACGAGCGCCTCCTCGAGGGCATCGGGCCCGGGCCGGGTCGGACCTGCCCGGACCGGGCCCTCGGTACCGGACGGGCCTGCCTGTGCGAACCGGCGGGGGCCGGGCCGCCCGGCCGCTCATCCGTAGCGGCTCAGTTCATGGAAGAAGTCCTCTACGACGTGCAGATGCCCGGCGCGGGCCACCTCGTCGTAGACGTGTTTGCCGACGGCGAGGTCGAGGACTCCGAGGCCGAAGGGCGAGAAGACCACGGGCCGGTCCTCCGGGAGCGCCACCCGGCCGGTCATGACGTCGTTTAGCGTTCCGGTGAGAAAGTCCCTGTTGCCGGTGAGCTGTTCGGTCAGGTGTGGTGAGGTGTCGGCCTTGAGGCAGTGGTCGACGTCGTCGACGATGTTCGCCGATGCGAGCACGATGTCGGGGGCGAGGTCGCGCAGCGACACGTGCAGCACCAAGGGGTTGTGGTCCAACCATGCGGGGTCGGTGACGTGCGGCCGGCCGGCGACGGTGGCGAAGACCACCAGGTCGCTGGAGCGGATCAGCTGCTCCGGGCTGTGGTGCGTCGTGATCCGTGGGGCCGCATCGGTGTGTTCCAGGTAGCTGTGGAAGCCGGCAGCGTGGTCGGGGGACACGTCGTGGATGCCGATCTGGTCGAAGTTCCAGCCGGTCGCGGTCAGAAAGGCGTGGATGTAGCGGGCGATCAGGCCGGTTCCGAAGAATCCGACGCGGGTGGGGCGTCGGCGGTGGCGGCTGAGCCAGTCGGCCGCCGACGCGGCCATCGCGGCCGTTCGGCTCGCGCTGATGATGGAGCTCTCCAGGCAGGCGAGCGGATAGCCGGTGTCGTGGTCGTTGAGGATGAGCACGGCCGAGGCTCGCGGGATGCCGCAGGACACGTTGTCGGGGAAGCTGGAGATCCACTTCAGGCCGTCCACTCGTACCTGCCCGCCGATCGACGCGGGCAGCGCGATGATCCGCGCCGTCGGCCGGTCGGGGAAGCGCAGGAAGTACGACGGCGGATTGACCGAGTCCCCGGCTGCGTGCAGCCGGTAGGTCGACTCGACGAGATCGACGATCTGCCGTTCTCGGCCCCGCAGCGTGTGCTGGACCTGGGCACCGGGGATCACGGCGAACGGTGGCACCGCGGCCTGCGGTGGTGTCGTGCTCGGCTGGGGCATCGCGGACTGGGGCATGGTGCGGACTCCTTGGCGCAGGAAGGGGGGCGTGGTCATCGGGCGTTGTCGTCGAAGGCCGGCGGGCGGGGGGCCAGGTGCAGCGGTTCGGCCATGGCGACAACGACGTCACGCGGTGGTTCGAAGGGCTCCCTGTTGTGTGCCATGCGGACGTTGTCGACGAGCATCAGGTCGCCGTCCTGCCACGGCTCGCGGACGGTGTGCCTCTCGTACACCGTGTTGATCAGCTGGACGACGTCCTCGCCGATCGGATCGCCGTTGCCGAAGCGCGTGGTGAAGGGCAGACGGTCGGGGCCGTGGACGTCGATGAGGTACTCCCGCACCTCGGGGGCCATCGTCCACTCGTTGAGGAACGCGATCTGGTTGAACCAGCAGCGTCGGCCGGAGACCGGGTGGCGCACCACGGCGCGGCGGCGCTGGCGGGTGTGCAGGCCTCCGTCGGGCAGCCAGCCGAACTCGATGCTGTGGGCGCGGCAGTAGTCCTCGACAGCAGCCGGGTCGTCGGTGCCGAACGACTCCGCCCAGGAGGCCCCGATCTCGTCGTGGTAGGTGCGTGTGAGCAGCCAGCCCTCCTCTTCGAACCGCTGGACCAGCTCGGGCGGCAGCGCGTCGAGGACGGCGGTGGCGTCGGCGAGAGCGGTGGCTCCGCCGGTGCGGGGCGCGGCCAGGCAGGCCAGCAGCAGCAGGCCGGGGGGCGCGTGGGTGTAGCTGAGTTCGTGGTGCATGCACATGGGCTGGTTGGCCGGCCAGGTGGTGGAGGAGTAGAGGCCCGGCGCGCGGGTGCGGCGGGGCGCGAAGGCCTCCCTCTCGGTCATCAGGCCGGGAGCCAGGTGGTAAAGGACGGCTCCGGCCTGGCCGGTCTCCTGCAGAGCGAGGCCGCGGATGAGGAGCGCGCCGTGTTCGGTGACGAGCCTGCGGACGGCGTGGCGGTGCTCGGCCGCCCAGCCGGGCGCGTTCCCGCGGGCGTGGGCGCTGGTGTGCAGGACGGGGGGTTTGCCGGGGCGCACGTCGAGTTCCGTCCCCGGCATGGGCGTGGGGAGGGTGGAGGCGGGGAGTGACATCTTTCGTGTCCTTTGCGTGGTTGGGGGGATGTTCCGTGGGTGGGGGAAGTCGGACGAGGTCAGGCTGAGGCCTGTCGTGTGGTTGACGGCTGCCGGCCAAGCTCCTGCTTCTCCAGGAGCCGGGCCAGGTCCGTGAGGACGGGGTGGCGGGTGATGTCCGCAAGGGACACCAGGCGGTCCAGGCTGATGGCGAGTTTCACGGCCGACAGCGAGGTGCCGCCCAGGTCGAAGAAGTGGTCGTGGCGTCCGATCCGGTCCTGCGGGACGTCGAGGGCGCCGGCCCATGCGGCGGCCAGCCGCCGTTCGGTGGGTGTAGCGGGCGCTTCGACGTCGTCCTTCGCGGCATGAAGCAGCTGGGTGGCCAGGGCCGTCAGGGCTTTGCGGTCTGCCTTGCCGTTGGCGGTCAGCGGGAGGTGCGCGCACCGGTGGACGGCCGAAGGGACCATGTACGGGGGCAGTACGGTGCTCAGCCGGTCCAGCAGGACGTCGGTGTGCAGGGGGCGCGGGGAGGTGTAGAAGGCCACCAGGTGTGTGCTGTGGTCGGGTCGTTCGGCGACCACCACGGCGCTGTCGCGGACGCCGGGCACCTGCAGCAGGGTGTTCTCGATCTCGCCGGTCTCGATGCGGAAGCCGCGGATCTTGACCTGGGTGTCGCGACGGCCCAGGAACTCCAGCTTGCCGTCGGGCCGCCAGCGGCCGAAGTCGCCGCTCAGGTAGAGGCGCCGGCCTGGACGGTGGGGATCGCTCAGGTAGGCGGGCCGGGTGCGCTCGGGGTCGTTGACGTAGCCGCGGCCGACGCAGATCCCGGAGAAGGCGATCACGCCCGGCGCGCCGAGCGGCACCGGGTTCAGGCGCTCGTCGACGACGTAGAGGTGCACGTTGTTGACCGGCCGGCCCAGCGGGACCCGGTCGCCGTCCGGTGGACGGTCCATGATCTCGTGGTTGGTGTCGTCGGAGGTCTCGGTCAGTCCGTAGGCGTTGACCAGTTTGACGTGGGGCTGGGCGGCGAACCAGCGCTGGGCGAGCTCCCTCTTCAGCGCCTCGCCGGTGACCGACACGTACCGCAGGTCCGGCAGGTCGCGCGGGTGCTGCTCCAGGTATGTGAGGACGACTTCCAGGTACGACGGAACGACCTGGAGGACGCAGACCCGTTCGCGGGCGATGGTGTCGAGGAACTGCCGGACGTCGAGGATCACGTTCTGCTCGACCAGAAGGGTCCGTCCCCCGGCCAGGAGCGCGGCGAGCAGTTGCCACAGCGAGATGTCGAAGCACTGGGGCGCGGTCTGGGCGACCACCTGTCCTTCGGCGATCTCCAGGTCGTCGATCTTGGCGTGGAGGTGGTTGAGCATGCCCCCGTGTTCGCACATGGCGCCTTTGGGCCTGCCGGTGGAGCCGGAGGTGAAGTAGATGTAGGCCAGCTGGTCGGCTGCCACGGCGATACCGAGGTCGTCGTCGGCGTGGCCCTCCTCGTCGGCGGTGTCGGTGTGCAGCGTCCGCACGGTGGGCAGGGACGCGAGGGCCGTCCGGAGGGTGGCGGGGGCGGTCGGTCCGGTGAGCACCAGCGTGCACCGCGAAGCGGTGAGCATGGCCTTGACGCGTTCGGCAGGCAGCTGCGGCTCGATGGGCAGGTAGACGCCTCCGGCCTTGAAGACGGCCAGCACGGCGGCCGGCCAGTCCAGGTTTCTGTCCATCACCACCGCGACGACGCCTTCGCGGTCGAGTCCTCGCGCCAGCAGGGCGCGGGCCAGCCGGTTGGCACGGGCATTGAGCTCCCGGTAGGTCCACTGCCGGTTGCGGTGCACCGCTGCGACCGCGTGCGGGTCGTGCCGTACGCGCTGCTCGAACAGCTCATGGGCCCCGGCGTCGGGCAGGCTGCGGTGAGGCCCGGCGAGCCCTTGGAGCTGGAAGCGCCGTTCCTCGGCGGACAGCAGGCTCTGCCGGCCGTGCTCCGCGGCCGGGTCGGTGACGATCAGGGCGAGCGCGGTGAGATGGTAGCCGACGATGCGGGCAGCGCTGTCGGCGTCGAGGACATCGGTGCGGTAGCGCGCCCGCAGGGTGAGCCCGCCGTCGTCGTGGTGCGCAATGCCCATCCGCAGCACTGCGTCGGTGGCCGGGGCGCTGCTGTCTGCGGCGGGGGCGTCGCCGGAGCCGGTGGCATCGAGTGCGGTTTCGTACGGCGGCTCGGGAAGGCCGAGTTCGCGCCTGAGGTCGTCGACCGGGTAGTCCCGGTGCACGAGCACCTGCGAGACGGCCTCGTGGGTGTGCGCCAGCAGGGCCCGCCAGGAACGGGGTGCCGTCGTCAGCCGGCACGGCAGCGGCCGGCCGGGGGCGAGCCCGGACAGGCCGATGGTGGCGGCGCTTTCACCGGTCAGCGCGGCCAGCACTTTGACGTGCGCCGCCAGCAGCACGGTACTCAACGGCACGGCCAGGTCGTCTGCCAGCCGGCGCACGGCTGCCGCGTCACCGACGGGGATCGGTGCGTGGTGCTCGGCCAGTCCGGCGACCGGCTCGCGGGTCCAGTGCGGAAGGGGCGTGCGGCCGCCGGACTCCGTCAGGATGCCGTGCCAGAAGCCTCGGGCGGCGGGAGTGTCGAGTGCCATCGGGATCTGTCCTTGGTTCGAGTGCTGATGTGGTCTGGTGTGGCGGGGTGCGTGCGGCACGGCCTCAGATGCGGCCTGTCAGGGAGACGGGTGGGCGCAGGGTGTTGTCGGGCAGCTGACGGGCCGGGTTTCCGCCCCACCGGGCCTGCGAGGGGACGTGTTCGCCCTTCATGAGGAAGGAGTCGCAGGCCAGGTCGACGTGGTCGGCCAGGGCGACGCCGTAGTGGACGAATGCGCCGACACCGAGCGTGCAGTCGGCACCGATCGTGGTGCGGTCGGACTTGAAGGCGCCGTCCTCCTGCGAGTGGCACTGGACCACCGTGCCCGCATTGAGGGTGCAGTCGTCCCCGATCGTCACCAGCGTCCGTTCGGGGAAGAAGGAGCCGTCGTCGAAGACCCGCTTGCCGATCCGGGCGCCCTGCAACCGCAGAACCACGTTCTTGAACGGGGTCCCGCTGAACATCTGGGCGTGATCGACCGCCGCCATCTTCCAGAAGCGTTCGTGCCGCCAGAAGGACGGCTCGTAGATGGAGCAGGTCAGCGGCCGTTGTGCCGCGAATCCCGTGGCGGCCCGCTCGATCAGGGTGAAGTAGCAGACGCTGAAGACGAGGCCACCGACCATGGACAGGGCAATCGCCGATGCGCCCAGGGAGGGGTAGAGGCTTCCGGCTCCCAGCGTCAGCAGGGTGACGACGAAGACGTGGAACCACCGCGCCAGCAGATACAGCACCGCGGTCACGGCGTTGTGCCGGTTCTTTCGGACGAGGCGGTGGCGCAGTTCGCTGCCGCCCGCCAGGTGGTTCAACCGGGCGTCCCGCATCACGGTGCGCGGAATGGTGAAAGGAGGCGAACCCAGCAGACCGACGCCCTCCCGTATCTCTCCGTCGATGGGCACCATGACCTTCGTGGCCAGCAGGCAGTTGTCGCCCGTCCGGGCCTGTGCCGGATAGGCGATGCGGTTCCCGAGGAAACTTCGCGCTCCGATCGAGGCACGGCAGAGGCGGAACGACGTGTTGGAGAAGTCGGCGTTGATGACCGACAGGCCGTCGGCGACCATCGTGTTGCTGCCCACCGAGGTAAGGAACGGACTGTCGTGCTTGAGTTCCGTGCCGAAATTCGAGCCGGTCTGTGTGACATGGCACAGGTGGTAGCCGAGGTAGCGCAGGTAGTGAACGATCGCGGAGCTGTCCCCGAATATCGTGGTGAAGAACTTCCGGTTGGTCAGAAGGGCGATCGCCCGCTGCAGACCGTAATGGAAGCCGTAGAGCGGGTAGACCGTGTCGGGCTTGATCGCCCTGTCGAGCAGGCGCGGCAGCACGCCCTGGAGGGCGAGCCCGGCGAGCGCGGCGCCGAAGAACAGCGTGAAGGAGGTGGCCAGCGCGCCCAGACACAACACCGGGCCGGCGTGCGGCCACGCCCCGGCATCGAGGGGTGCCTTCAGCGGCGGTACCGCGGCGGCCAGCAGGGCCGCGCCGCCCGTGGCCAGGGGCAGATACACGAGCAGCAGGGCCAGCAGCTGCCCCAGGGCGTAGCGGATCTTTCTCGTGGCGGAGCAGTCGGCGGCGTGCGTACTGCGGAAGTCTGTGCCGGTGGGCTCGGCCGGTGAACCGTGCCAACGCTCCCCGGCGGGCACGGCCTGCCCGGCATACAAGGACGAGGCATGACCGAGCTGGGACGCGTCGCCCATGGAGGTATGGATGTCCAGGACCGTCTGTTCACCGACGACAACGTCCTTGCCGAGAGTGACCGGACCGGTCTGGATGAGGCCGGCATGGGCGCGGTGACAGGAGAACAGAGAGTCCTTGCGTATGACCGCCCCGTCTCCGATGGTGAGCAGATCCGTACACACAGGAATATGCGTGGAAAAGATCGCAACATCGCGACCGATTTTCGCGCCCAGCGCACGCAGATACAGCACGAACAGCGGCGACGCCGTGAACAGGCGGACGGGGCTGGTCCGGATCAGGGTTTTGACGATCCACCAGCGCAGGTAGGTGAGGCTCCACACGGGGAACTGACGGGGCGTGAAGCGGCCGATGAGCGTCCATTTGGCCACGATCGGCACCGTGCACAGGCCGATGAATCCGGCACCGCCGGCCAGCACGGAACGCAGGTAGCGATCGGCGAGGGCGGAGCCGTCGCCGATCCATGCGTAGCCCCGTGTCGCTGCCGACGCGGCCAGGTAGCAGTACCCGAGGAAAAACAGCAACTGCAGCAGTCCGCACAGCACGTACTGACGCGTGCCGGCTCGTGCTGCGGCCCCGTGCGAGGTCTGTGCGGCGTTCGTGGCCGGCACCGGCCCGAAGGCCCGGACGGACGGCTGATGGGGCATGGACAGGGGTGTCGCAGGCACCGTGGGGGTCGACACGCCGGTCGCAAGTCCGGTGCCCGCGGTCGCCGCACCGGTGGCAGCGGATGCGGAGGCCATGGCTTCGGGCCCGGTCAGCGCGGCGGCGAGAGTCTCGACCGTGGAATGCCGGTAGACGTCCTTCATCGACACGGACGGCAGGTCCGCCCGCTTCCTGACCCGCGCACAGAACTGGGCCATCACCATCGAATCCGCGCCCAGGTCGTCGAAGAAGTGACTGTCGGCCGACACGTGTTCCACGCGCAGGACGTCGGCCAGCACCCCGGCCAGCAGCCGTGCGGTGGCGGCCGGCGACCCGGCGGTGGCGGCGTCAGGCTCTGCGCTGCCGTCGGGGCACATGGAGGGGCGGGGCGGGCCGGCCGTCCATGTACGGGAGGAATTCCCTGCCATGTGAGCTCCGATGTCGTCGGTGTGGTGGTGGCGGCGGGCTTCTGCCACCCGCAAAGGCGCCAGAGCCTTTCGCGGCGGATTCCTGACGCCCGCCCCACCAGTACGCCCGGCCGGCACGACTTCGTCACGCCGCTGAATCTCGTAACTTGACACCACGCATTGGTGGCGGTACGCGCCGGGACAAGCACCGGTGGAAGGCACCGAGCGCGCAGGCCCCTCCTCGAATCCCAGGAATCCGTGCCGCTACGCGCGAGCCCGGCCGTTGTCAAGCCCCGAATTCCGGTGGCATGACGGAACCAGGGGTGATCCCGCGTACTGGTGGAAACGGTTCACCCACAGATCAGGAGGAGACCGTGCCGGTCATATCCGCCCCTCAGGAATTCAACGAGAACGACCTCTACATCGACCTGGAGGCGATCACCAGGCACCAGTTGTTCCTCAAATGTGAAGGGTTCAACTTCGCCGGCTCGATCAAGCTCAAGGCTGCCGCCGCCATGGTCGAGGCCGCCGAACGCGACGGTCTGCTCACCGACGGCGCGATCCTCGTCGAGTCCTCCTCCGGCAACCTCGGGGTGGCCCTGAGCATGATCGCGGCCAGCAAGGGCTACGGGTTCGTGTGCGTGACCGACACCCGCTGCAACCTGCCCACCCGGCTGCTCATGGAAGCGCTCGGCAGCCAGGTCCACATCGTCACCGAGCCCGCCCGGCAGGGCGGCCTGCTCGGCGCGCGCATCGACCACGTCCGCGCACTGTGTGCGTCGGACGACCGGTACGTGTGGCTCAACCAGTACACCAACCCCAACAACCACATGGCCCACTACCGCACCACCGCCCCGGCCATCGCCCGCCACTTCCCCGGCCTCGACGTTCTCTTCGTCGGAGCCGGTACCACGGGCACGCTCATGGGCTGCGCACGCTACTTCCGCGAGTGGCACAGGCCGGTGCACATCGTCGCCATCGACACCGAGGGCTCTGTCACCTTCAAGGACACTCCAGGCCGGCGCATGATCCCCGGCCTGGGTACGAGCGTGCGTCCACCGCTGCTGGACGACTCTTACGTGGACGAGGTGATACACATCAGCGAAGCCGACACCATCCGCACCTGCCACCAGCTCGCCCGCCGCGGCTTCCTCTTCGGAGGCTCCACCGGCACGGTCGTCAGCGGCGCCACCCGCTGGCTCGCCCAGCAGCCGGCACCCCGCCGGCAGCCGACCGCCGTGGCCATCGCCCCCGACCTCGGCGAGCGCTACCTCGAAACCGTCTACCACACCAACTGGGTACAGGACCTCTACGGGGACGACGTACTCGAAGGCGCTGCCGCCCCCACAGGGGGCGAAGGACGGACCGCGACCAGACCGTACCGGGAATTCCCCGATGCGCCCTTCACCGGCGAGGGACGGCAGGCCGATGGCAGACAGCTGCGTGCCGCCGGCGGCGGCCCGGAGCGGCAGCGCCGCTGAGCGGCCGGTGCGGTAGCCACGCAGGGCGACAAGGCGCGGACGGTGTGCGTCAGCCCGCCGGACCACGCCGGACAGCTCGCTCCCCGCCACGGCCCGCGCCCGGCCCGGCCACCGTCGTCACCGAGGCCGACGGCCCTCGAGCACGGCACCTGGGCGCCGAACCGCGGCCGCGGCGGCGTATCCGTCGTCCACGGCCACATCCCTGATCGTCCATCCCCGCACAGTGGCCGGTGCGCTCCTGCGGGCCCCCAGGTAGTCCAGTGACATGGCGCGTCCCAGCCCCGTGCCCAGCCCTTTGAGATAGGCCTCCTTGCGCGCCCAGACCCGAGCGAACGCCGCCGGCCTGTCCACCGTCCGCAGCTCGCTCAACTCGGCGCTCTCCCGCGGATGCAAGCAGGCCCCGACCTCATCGGCCACCGCGAGGCCGGGGACCGTCTCGACGTCCACGCCCACCGGCGTCGCCGCGAAGGCCAACAGACACAGCCCCCCGCTGTGGGACAGCGAGAAATGCACGGGATCGCCACGCACCGCAGGACGCCCGTGCGGCTCCCCGCACTGCGGACACGGCAGCCGCTCCAGCGGAACGTCGACGGGCGGGACGCCGAGGTAGGCACCCAGCAGCAGGCGCACGGCCACGTGCCCGCTCAGATACGCGTCCCTGTCCCGGGACTCCCTCAGCGCCGCCGCACGCTCCGTCTCGGTCCCGTCCAGGACCGAAGAGGCCAGACGCGCCGCCACCGGCCTGAAGGCCTCCGCCCGCACCAGCCACAACCAGGGCCGCCCCGCCGTCCCCGACGCCATCAGCGGCCGCTCCCACCCCCCGTCCCGCAGCTCCGTCGGGTGCCACAGCGCACCAGCCATCACCCTGGCAGGATACGAACTCAAACGAGTTCGGGGTGCGGTTCCGGTTGCCCCACGGTACGGCCTTCGGTTCCCACGGCCTGGTGGTCCGGACGCAGTCGTGGACCACCGAGGTCATCGCCATGACGAGAAGTGGTCCGCACGGACCCTCGACGCCGCAGCCCACAGCGCGGGCAAAGGCCGGCAGCTGCGTGTCGCCGCGGTGCAGGCCCAGCGCCTTCCCGATCCGCAGCCCCGTACACGCCGGCAGCGCGATCAGGAAACGATCCCTGGCACGCGGAGCCGCAGCGATCACGCGGCGGATCCGCTCATCGCCGAGGTCCTCATGGCCAAGCTCGGTCACCTGGAAACGGAACACGGCCGCCCCCACCTCGCGCCGCTGTCCCGACTCGCCGCCGTCAAAGCCGGGCGAAAGTGAGGCGCAGCAGCGACCGGGCTGTGACAACAGCCCGGTCGTGCCGCCGTGCGCAGCGCCGAACCGCAGGAACGTCGTCGTCCTGGTCGATCAGGCAGGCACCGAGGCACTGCGCGCAGAGAGCGCCCAGGTTCTCGCCCGACGGGGCTGCGGCTGTCACCGACACCGCGGCCGCAGGCGGGCCAGCATGGCGCGGGCCGCCGGCGGTCGGTGACGTCGGCGGCACACCCCAGCACCATCGGCAGCAGGCCCAGGAAGTCCGTGACGACATGCCGGCACCTTCCGTTGATCTTCTCGCCGCCGTCATAGCCGCGTGAAGCGGCGGGCACCGAGGCGGCGCCCTCAAACCGACTGCAAGTCGATGACCGCCGCGGTTGGCTCCTGATCGGCTCCTGATCCCGGCCCTCGGCCCCGCGGCCCGGCCGCGCAGCCCGTCGTGGAACTCCTTGACCAGGCCGTGCTCCCGCCACCTGTCCACCCGGCCGGGATCACCCGGCCACGGACCGTGTTCGATCAGAACCGTCCTCCTGATCGATGGAGTCACGGCCTCTCCGAACCCTTCCGCCTTTCCCTGTAACGCGCCTGTGACAGTCGGCGGACACGGCCATGACGTCCGACAAGCAATGTGGAGAAACAAGGGCAAATCGCCCTAAACGGTCGGATCCCTCGTCGGAGGACAGCACCATGAGCGCCACCCTCGCCATTGCGCACATCGAAGCCCCCGCCCCCGCGCTGGCTCCGCGCGAGCGCGAGACCCTCCGGCACATCGCCGCCGGCCGCACCTACCTCCAGACCGCCCGCCACATGGGCCTGTCCACCCACACGGTGGACGCCTACCTGCGCCGTATCCGGGCCAAGCTCAACATCACCAACACCGCCGAACTGACCCGCGTGGCCATCGCCCTGGGCCTGTGACCCAGGCGACCGCGACCGGCTCCCCGTCGAGACCGCGCACGCCGGCGGCGGTGGAGGGCCGGCGCAGTCCGCGGACCGGACGCCGGACGTCGCCGCCGCTTTGCGGTCAGAAGCTGCTGTCCTTTCGATCCCGACCCTGACCGTTCAGGTGCCCTCCAGTCTCACCGCCGCTTCCTCTCCGCGTTTTGACGGCATCCCTGAGACCGCGCCTGAGATCTTCCGTGTCACGCGGGCTGGATGATCGCTGAGTCTGATGTGGCTGGTGGGGGCTGTCCGTCGGACCTGACGGACCAACAGGGGGCGTTGGCCGAATCGTTGCTGCCGCCGGCACGGGTGGGGCCGAAGAGCGGGCGGCGCGAGAAGCATCCGCGGCGCCGGATCGTCGATGCGATCTTCTACATCGTTCGGACCGGGTGCGCTTGGCGGCAGTCGCCGAAGGACTTCACCCCCTGGCAGACCGTGTACTGGTACTGCACCCGGTGGCACGACGACGGCACAGCCGAACGGGTCCACGACGCCCTACGGAGCCAGGCCCGTGAGGCCGACGGCCGCCACGCCGAGCCCAGCACCGGATTGATCGACTCGCAGCCGGTCCGCACCACCGACACCGTCCCGGCCGCCACGGGGGACTTCGACGCGGGCAAGAAACCCAAGGGCCGTAAGCGGTTCATTGTCACGGACACCCCCGGCCCGCTCCTCGCGGTCCACGTCGTGGCAGCGAACATCCAGGACCGCGACGGAGCCGGGCACCCACTGTCGTGGACCCGCCTGGACCACCCGGGCATCCGCAAGACCCGGGCCGACCAGGGCTTCACCGGCCGCCTGGCCGACCGGGCCGGCGAGGCTCTCGGCCGCGAGCCGACGATCGTCCCCCAAGACCCCTGACCAGCGCGGTTTCCAGGTTCAGCACTCCAGCCCGGCCAGAGACCATGATCCGCTGGGCGGTGATCGGCATCATGGTCCGCAGACTCACCCGAGCTCACCCCGCAGATCGTCCGGGTCGACGCCCCCCGCTGCAACCCGACAAATCCCAGCTGAGTCCGGACGGCGAAAGCGCTACTGCCACGCGATGACCGACATCAATGCGGCTCGACTCGAGGCGGACGCAGCCCACCGCCTGCGGCAGAGCGAGTGCTGCACCACACAAGCCGGGCTCAGCGACGACGACTTCGATCGCATTGAGGCGACCTACGGCTTCCGATTCTCCGACGACCACCGCGCCTTCCCGTCCGCCGGGCTGCCGGTCAGCTCGCCGCCGGAAGAAGGAGCCACTTGGGACAACCCCCTGGCCCAACTGGCGCACCGGCAACCCCGAGCCTCCGCTCCCCATCTCGCGTGGCCGACGGACGGGGTGCTGAACGCGGTCGAGCATGGCCGCTGGCACACCCCGTGGGGGGGGTTCACCCCGCCGATATCCACGGCGGGGTGAACCGCGGCAAAGAACCATCCGGCGGCAGTGCCGCAACTGGTGCCTCTCTACGCACACCGGTTCCTCCCTGCAGGTCGCAAAACCCACGGGCACCCGGTTCTGTCGATCTGGGACACGGACATCATCTACTACGGCGAAGACCTGGCCGAGTACATCAGCCATGAGTTCGAAGACGGGCACGAGCACCACGAAAACCGGAATCCGCGAGCGACTGTCGGCTTCTGGCGGGACTTCGCCGAGTAGGCCCGCAGCAGCTCAACCGCAATCTGAGGCCTGCTCGGCATGCCGGCCTCCATGCAGGCGGATCTGAGACCGCGTTTGACGTCTGCTCTCTGCTCGACGTCATAGCTGATGCCGAAGACGCCAGTGATGCAGGCGTCGAGCAGGCAGGCGAACGCCTGAGCGGAGACTACCGACGGAGCAGGGACAACACCGGCGTCGCCGGCATCGACGAAGCAGTCGATGTCGGCCCACCCGCCGCGGTGGAGGACAACGAGGAGTTCGACCTCATTCAGACCGTGCAGATGAATGCCGACCGAGTCGGGGCCGTGGACCTGAGAGCGCTCTGTCTTCCCTTGCCGGGGCCACGGGGCCGCCCCGTCGCGCCAGGTGACGGGCTCGGCGACCAGCCCCGCTGCCTGCCACGCAGGCCGGCGGTCCGCGACAGCGGCAACGGCTTCATGAAGGTCTACGACACACTCCACGCAGCGATCACCGCCTACGGCTCTGGTTCCACTCCGCAGCGGTGCGACGCCAAGGGGCGAAGACCTGGACGCGTAGCCGGGCATCCTCGGGCCGGCCGGCGGACCATAACGCCGATCACGACCCAGCGGATCATGGTCTCGGCGTGGGTCGGGCCCGTCTGTGTGCGCGCTCTGAAAGGGCCCGAGCTCCTCTGACGGATCGCGCCAGGGCGAGCAGGTCCGGTACGTCCACACGACGGCTTCCAGGGTTCGGCGATGGTCGGCCCACCGTCGTCCACGGACGGGACCGGGCGGCATCAGCGGCTCGATCCCGTCCCCGATCGCATCAGTGACCACCAACCGGACAGACACATCCGATCAACCGGCCCACCCATCAAGGAGACACGCTCTAGTGCCGTTGCGGGGGCCAGGGTCAAGACGACGGCGGTGGCAGCCAGGGCGCTGTACAAAAGAGGGCGGTGTGCAAGAACCGGGACAGGGTGCCGGCCCGGGCGGTCTCGGTGGCAAGCCCCGGGCAGGTGCGGCCGCCGCGGGCACCGGGTGATGTGTGCAGCGGTGAGTGCTCATGGGGTTTTTCTTTCCGGGACGCAGGGTTTTCCGCCCGGCACACGGACTGGTGAAGTTTCGTCCTGCGCCGGGCGGCCGCATCGCGAGGCATGAGGAAAAACACCGCGGTGGGGTTCGTGGCCTTCGGGATCCTGCATCGAGTCGGCCCGGCCGAAAAATCGCCAGGAGAATGAGGAATCACGGCTCGACAAGTTCGGTGGTCCAGGTTGCCGTGGCTGCCCTGTCCGGTGCCGTCACTGCCGGTGCCCCGCCGGTGCCGCCAGGGCTGCCGTGGTCGTGGCCCCCCTGGTGGCGCCGCCCGCGCCGAGGGCCGTCTCCCCGCGCCGCAGCGCCAGATACCTCCGCAGACCCCTGTTGGCTTCCCGCCGTACCCGGCGCAGTACCGGGACCTGGGTGGCCCTGTGCAACTGGTAGTGCCACGGCGCCTGAGCCCCCTGCCGTACCGACATCGCGTAGGCGAAGTCCGCCAGATCCTGCTCAAGGTGATGGTCGAGATGCTCGAACCAGGCCATGCTCGTGCGGGCCGCGGCCTGCACGGGATGGAGCGCGGCCCGGCGGCGCTTGTCGTAGGCCTGCAAAGCGGCAGACAGCTCTGCCTCCGTGTACAGGCTGTGCGCGAGCTCGATCGCATCCAGCAGCGCCAGCCGGGTCCCCGAGCCCAGGGTGTAGTGGGTGGTGTGGGCGGCGTCCCCCAGCAGCACCACGTTGTCGTGGCACCAGGTGGCGTTGCGTACCTCGGTGAAGTTCTGCCAGCGTGCCGGCTCCCCCCGGGACCGGCCAAGCAGCGCGTGGCCGTCCAGAGCGGAGACGAAGATCTGTTCCAACAACCGCACACCGTCGGCGGTGTCGAGCGTATTGAGTCCCAGCCCCCGCCAGGTCTCCGGGGCACATTCGACGACGCAGGTGCTGACTTCCGCGCTCGAGGGATAGGCGTAAAACCAGATCCACCCGGCCGGGGTCGGTTCGAAAGCGAAGGTGAAGCGAGGGAACACCTTGTCGGTGCCCAGCCATATGTAGGGATTGCGGCCGGCTTCCAGACGGGTGCCGAAGTGGTCGCCGTGCAACTGGCGCACCCGGCTGTTGGCCCCGTCACAGGCGACGATCAAGTCGGCGCCGGCGAGCTCGGCCAGGTCGTCGACCTTGCGGCGGTGCTGGACATCCACCCCCAGCTCGGTCGCGCGTCGGGTGAGGATGTCGAGCAGGGTGGCACGGGCGATGCTGTAGCCGTACCGGCCCAGATACGCGGTCTGTTCCCCGCGACGGACCTCCTGGTCCTGCCACAGGGCCGAGGCCGCACGCACCGCCTGGGCGCTGTCGGGGTCGTTGCGGTAGAGGTGGTCGAGCAGGTCGTCCCCATACCCCACGCCCCAGCCGTAGGTGGCCCCCGGCGGGTCGCGTTCGATGACGGTGATGTCATGGCCGGCATCGCGGCGCTTGGCCGCGATCGCGAAGTACAACGCGCCCGGTCCACCGCCGACGCACACGATCTTCATGGCGTGCACCGTTCTGGCTGCACGGCCCGGTGGCCGTACCGCGGCTACGGCACCCTGGT
>NZ_JAVACL010000079.1:0-16961 GCF_032658145.1 Streptomyces sp. MK7 | reverse complement strand
GCCGGCAGGCGCTGATCGCCGACCTGGCACAAGAAGCAGCCCAGGCGCTGCAACAGGCGTTCGCCGCAACCCGTATCCCATGTACTGATCCGCTGGAGGCGATGGCGCGGATGGCCCTGGCTGCATGAGCGGTCGGCGACCAGTACCGCATGCTCATCTGGCATCCGCTGGCCAAGCTGTGGCAGGACACCGTCGCGGGCGACCGCTGGGCCAAGGAGTACGACGCCGCCGCGTTCGCCAAGGACCTGACCGACAACTCCAGATCCCGGCTGAACTGGCCGAACACACGGCCGGCCGCGTGGACGAGACCATGCGCGACAGCATCCTCAAGCTCTACCGTTCCGCATTGACGGTCGGTACGGAGTGGGAACCGGATCTCGCGGACCTGGCCGCACCGTCCCTGGTGTTCTGTGGGGAGTTCGACCCAGTCTGCCCCGTCGAGTTCGGCGAGAAGATGGCCGCGTCCGTACGCGCCACCCGTTTTCTGAGGCTGGACAGCAGCCACTGGACGCCGATCCAGAAGCCGGTTGAGGTCGCCACCGCCCTCGAGGAACACTGGAGCAGCTCCCGGGGGTGACTGGCCCGCCCCACCGAGAGCGCCCGTGCATGCGCGTCGGGCGGCGCTGACGTCCGGCTCACCGGCGCCTATGAAACGGCTCACCGACAGAGAACTCGAGGCTCATGGCGGCCGTCACGAGCCCGTGGCCGATCTCGTGACGGATCCGATCAGGGATAGGGCCATGGACATGGGCCGATGGCACCGGAGGCGATCCATCTTTGCGGAGTTGCTTCAGTTCCTCGTGCTCCGCGGTGGTCGGCCGGTCGTCGCGTTCGCCGGCGTCTGCCTCGGCCTGGCGGACCCAGCCGCGCAGGGCCTCCTTGTGGACGCCCAGGTCCTTGGCGACGTGCGCGGCCGACGGCGAACGCGACCCGAGGTGCTGGCCAATCTGGCCCGCGGTGCCATGCGCCGCAAACACACCGACCTGGTAGAGGCGCTGACGGGCAACTTCACCGACCACCACGGCTTCATGGTCCGCGTCCTGATCCACGCGATCCGGGATGCCAGCGCGCGTATCGCCACGCTGGAGGAGGAGATCAAACGGCAGATCACCCCGTTTCACCGACAGGTCGAGCTGCTGATCACGAGCCCCGGGATCAGCACCACCGTGGCCCACGTGATGATCGCGGAGATGGGAGCGGACATGAGCCGCTTCCCCACCGCCGTTCACCTGACCGCCTGGGCCGCCTGGGCCGGCCTGGCTCCCCCTTACGGGGCCATGATCACTCGCGCCAAAGCAGCTCCCGGCCAAAGTCGCTACGTCGACCGCTCGGTACCGTGCACCGCGAGGGACGGCGGGTCCGTCGTCACCCCAGCGGCGGAGACTCGCCCTGATCAAGCCCGGTCGGCGTCCGCAACGCTTGTGACCTGCCACACATAGCCCCGCATGCCCATATATGTCCGTTATAGCTGATAGAATCATCAAAGTAGATGATATGATCGTTCAGGACGGAGCAGCACATGGCATTCACGTTCCGCGACCTTGCGTGTACGGCTCCGGGTTGCATGCAGGAGCCACACCTGATGCATCACCGAGCTAGGCCGTCACTCGTTCACTGGCGTACCTTGCCGCAACCCCGATCCATGCTGACCATCGGCTTGCTGTTCATTCTGGCGATCACACTCATCGATCTTCAGGTGCCTGGCTCAGTTCATCTCGGCGACTTGCTGATCATGGTGCCTGTACTCACTTCCTGGTACGCGAACTCCCGGGTGACCTCACTTGTCGCCGTCATGGCCGTGTCGGCTTTGGTGGCCATCTTCCTGGTCCGCCGATGTGTGAACCCGCCACAGGCGGCTGCCCTCCTTGCGACCTCGGTGGCCGTCGTGATCGCCCGGTACCTGACGGAACACGGACAGCGGAAGCTGGTCCAGCTGCGCGCAGTCGCCGAGGCCGCGCAACGCGCCATACTGCCTCCCCTCCCCCACCGACTCGGCCCTCTTCGCCTGGCCTCGACGTACCTGGCGGCAGAGGACGAAGCACGCATCGGCGGAGATCTCTACGCCGCCGTGCGCACGCCCACGGGGACACGGTTGATCATCGGCGATGTTCGAGGCAAGGGCCTGCCGGCGGTCGGCACCGCTGCCCACACCATCAGCACGTTCCGCGACGCCGCCCGCCGGCTGACCACGCTGCCGGAACTCGCCGCCTACCTGGATTCAAGTGTCCGCAGCAACGCATCCGAAGCAGTGAACCCCGAACAGACCGAAGAGACGTTCGTCACCGCCACCCTCCTCGAAATCCCCGACGCCGAGCCCCTCGTGCGGAGCGTCACCTGCGGACACCCCCCACCGCTACTCCTACGAGCGCACGACGTCGTGACCCTGGAAGCCGGCCAACCCGCACCCCCGCTGGGACTGGGCGCACTGACGCAAACCACCTACCACCTCGACACCTTCGCCCTACGCGCCAAAGACACCCTCCTCCTCTACACCGACGGTGCCATCGAAGCCCGCAATACCGACGGCGAGTTCTACCCGCTCGCCAAACGACTCACCCACCAGAACCACCGCCATCCCACGGCACTCCTCAACCACCTCCGCGGCGACCTTCTCAACCACGTCGGCGGCCGACTCGACGACGACGCCGCCTTGATCGCCATCGAACCTCAACCCGCTGACGGCATAGCGCCATCGGTTGACCAATCGACCTGTGACGAGTGCGGCGTCTCGATGTCCCTCGATTGCGGTCACGCAGCAGCTCTGACCTAGGGGAACGACCCGGTGCAGCACAGCAGTGAAGTACAGCAACCACCACGACCGCCACCGACCGCCAACGGACCTTGACGACCAGTTGACCAGCCCACCTGACCTCAATGACCATCCTGCCCATAGTTCGCATCGAGGGGCGGTCCGACATCCACAGCTGACATCGACGACGCCGGACGGGGACATACACCAGCACCCCTGTCCGGCAGTCCTGCCTGTCGTCAGTAGCAGCCGGAGCAGGCTCGGATCGAACTCCTAAAGTGCCTGGCAGCCGGTGAATGCTCGGGACCAGCATGAGGCACCTGCTGAGCCGCTCCCGGGGACACCGGCGGCCGTCAGATGCGTGGAACACCGGGTGGGACGCCGTACGTGGCCCCACGCCGGTGGCTTCGGAGAGGACTGCCGCCAGGCCGGTGAGGGCGGTGTCGTGGTCCGTGCCGGGGGTTTCGATGAGTCCGTCGGTGTAGAGGACCAGGAGGGTGCCCGGCGGCAGCGGGATGTCCGCGGTGGGGTACTCCGCCGCGGGATCGACGCCCAACAGAGGACCTGGCGGTGCTGCCAGGATATCGGTGTGCAGGTCGGGGCGGCGCCGCAGCGGCGGGCAGTGGCCCGCAGTGGACAACTGGGCTATGTGGCGGACCGGATCGATGTGCGCGTACAGGCAGCTGGCGAGCAGGCCGGGGTCGAGGTCGTTGAACAAGTGATTGGTGTGAGCCAGGACTTCACCCGAGGTCGCGCTCGCTACGGCGTAGGCGTGGACCGCGGTGCGCACCTCGCCCATCAGGCCGGCGGCGCTGACACCGTGGCCCTGCACGTCTCCGATGACGGCGGCTGCTTCGGTGTCCGACAGGCGGATCAGGTCGTAGAAGTCGCCGCCCACCTCCATGCCGTGGCTGGCGGGCAGATAGCGGGCGGCCACGTCCAGGCCGTGCATCGCCGGCAGCGTACGGGGCAAGAGGCCGGCCTGGAGGCCCTCCGCCAGCTGGTGCTTGGCGTCGTACTGCCGGGCGCGGTCCAGGGACTGGGAGATCAGGGCGCTGATGGCGGTGAGGGTGGCGCGCTCCTGCAACGTGAAGGAGCGGGGTTGCCGGTAGCCGACCACGCAGACCCCGAAGTACTGTCCGGAGGCCATGAGCGACAGCCATGCCCACGCACCCAGACCGTCGTCGATGGCCGCGCTCTCGGGATAAACCGCACGGAGCTCGTCCCGGTCGGCGAAGAAGGACGGCACCCCCTGGGCCAGCCCCCACAGCGGTGCGCCTATGGTCAGCCCGGGGAGCGGCAGGCCGGAGGCGAGGGGGCGTGGTCGACAAGGTCGACCAGCTCAGGGCTGAAGCCATGGTGGCCGACGACCCGTACCCGGCCCGCCTCCGCGACCAGCAGGGCGAAGGCCTGCGCGTGCAGGGTGACCAGAAGGTGGCCGGCCACCAGGTCCACGACCGCGTCGACGGACGCCGCCGCTGCCAGGCCGCCGGAGAGCCGCATCATGTGGTAGTGGGCGTCCAGGCCGGCGGGGCCGGGCGCCGCCCCGGCACCGACGGCCAGTTCATCCGGGCTGTGGGTGGTGTCGGTAGCAGCAGATATACGCAGGCTCACACCGGTGCGGTCCGGGTAGAGCTGGAACAGCAGTTCTCTGCCGGTGCGGGGCTGGTTCACCGTGTAGGACGTCGGGAGCTGGCTCGCGAGTGCGGCCTGGTACCGCAGTCGGTACGGCGCGGGAGACAGCCACGGCACGGCTTCCCACACCCGGGCGCCCAGCAGATGCGGGATGCTCTCGCCCAGCAGATCGGCCGCAGTGTGGTCGACGAAGGTGGTCCGCCCCCGCACGTCGAGTCGGCACGCCCCTTCGGGAAGAGCGGCTGTGAAGTCCGCTGCGGCCTGAGAGTGAGCCGGTGCCGAGGGATGCGCAGGCGCCGGCGGCAGCAGACGCGCCGCGAGCCCGGGCTGCAAGCTGTGCCCGGCCTCGGCGGCGTCCCGCAGGAGCACGGCGATACAGCGGGCCGCAGTGGTGAACCGGCCCTGTGCGCGCGCATCGGGCGCGGGCGATTCCTGAGAGAACAGCACCAGCATGGCGCCCCACACACGGGAGCCGGCCACGAGCGGGGCCGCCGCGACGGCGCCCACGAACGGGAAGGTGAGGGCCAGCTGGGGATAGCGGCGGGCGAACTCTTCACCAGAGTCGACCCACACCGGGCGCCGCTGCAGAATCGCTTCGGCGAGTGGGCTGTCGGCTATGCCAGCCACCTGTGGACGACGCAGCAGGCTGACGAACCCGGTGGGCATCCCGACGCTCGCGTCGAGGACCAGGACTTCGCCGCCGGGCTCGAGCAAAAAGAGGGCCCCCGCGTGCGCACCCATGCCGGCCACCGTCCGGGCCACGATCTGATCCAGCAGCTCCTGGACGGCAGCGGGTCGCAGTTCCTTGCCACTGGCCATCCGACACGCTCCGCGAAGTCGTGCGCTCTCTGCAGGATAGGCCGGGCGATGCGGGTCTGCTGCCTGCTGCGAAGCCAGGGATGGCCATGGAGGTTCCCCGCCCACGCGGTGGTTCCGCCCGGGCGGAACCACCGCGTGGGCCGCTGCGGTAAGGAGCGGCCGGCCGAGCGCCCGATGTGACACGGGCGTAGCAAGGAAGAGGGACCCCCGTACGACTCAGATCGTCGTGGACCTCACCTGCTGCCAGGGCCATCCACAGTGCGTTTTCCGTCGTGCCGGAGGTGTTCCAGCTGCACGGGGAGGAGGCGCCTGCTGTACGGCCCAGCCGCTATCGCGGATCAGCTGGAGCGCGTACGCCAAGCCGCGGTGGCGTGCCCGGTCCACGCCATCCTCCTCGACGAGGAGGTGAGCGGTGTTGCCCGGTGATCCGCGGCATGGCCGTATCGTCATCGTCGGCGCGTCGCCGGCCGGCTGACGGCCGCGGAGGCGCTGCGCGAGAAGGTCTTCACCTGCCTCTGCGAGCGGAACGCAGTCGTCCCCGGTCCGCCACCGCGCGGCGCGCGGTCGGACCTTGTGGCTCGTCACGCGGCAGCGGGAAGGAGGCCCCGGGCAACTTCGCGGGCCTCGGCCGGGGAGAGCCCGAGCATGTGCAGGAGCATCTCGGCCATGGTGCCTGCGGCCTGCTCGATATCGGCCTCGGGCTTGCTGAACCACAGCTCCAGAAGCGCCAGCAGGCTGCCGTTGAGCGCGGACAGGGCGATGCCCGGGTCGAGTACCGTGAAGCGGCCTGCGGCGATGCCCTGCTCCAGGTCGCGCCTGGCACGGGGAGCCAGTCCGCTGCCGGCGCATATGCGGCCGAGCTCACTGTGGCACAGGATCCGCATGATCTCCGGGTGCGACTCGGCCAGGAGCGCGCTGAGCCGCAGACCCCCGGCGAGGCGTTCGGCGGGATCGTCGACGCCGTACAGGCGTTGGTCGATGGCTTGGGCGAACTCCTCCATTGCATCGTGGACGGCCGCATCGAACAGCTCCGGCTTGGAGCCGAAGTGATTGTAGAAGGAGCCGAATCCGACGTCCGCGCGCTCCGCGATGGCCCGGATGCTGGCGCTGGTGTCGCCCGACTCAGCCAGGATCTCCCGCGCCGCGCGGACGAGTGCCTGCCGGGTCTCGGTGCGACGGCGTTCGAATCGATTGCCGAGTGGAACTGGCATGAGCACGCTCCCCATATAGCAGCAGTTCTGACAATTTCCTCATTGCAATGACAGGCCCGGCCGCCCCACGGTCGACACCCCCTCAGCCCAGGGAGACTCGGTCTGCATATGTGATTGTTTGATCAATTCTGCGATTCCCTTGACGATGAAGCTGTCATAGGTGATGCTTTCATCAGACATAGCCTAACATAGACAGAGATGTCGTAGTTGTAGTCCTTAGTGGCGAGATGGGCGAATTGGCTCACCTCCGGCACACCACAAGGAGGGTCTGACCCCTGATCCGACACACCGTGCTCGCCTGCCGCCGCTGCCGTCCCGCGGATCGGCGTACCACCCCGCACGCAACACTGCCCGAACCCCACGCGCACGAAGGGATGAACCGCAATGAATACCAATCAATCGAAACTCGTCGAGCCGGTGAAGCCGAGCGAGGCACCCGAAGCGGCGATAGCCATGATCGATGCGGAGGGGACGGTGGTCGGGTGGACGCAGGCCGCCCAGCAGTTGGTCGGATACTCCGCCAGGGATGTGGTGGGCCGGTCCGCTGCACACGTACTGGGGCCCACCGATGACGCCGCGAGGGCCGCATCGCTCGACGAGGAGTGCCGCGCCCAAGGTGGCTGGTCCGGCACCATGACGGTCCGCCACCGCGACGGCCATACGCTCACCTTGACTCTGCGGGTCTCGTTGCTGTGGGGAGAAAACGGGAGCCATCGGTGGCTGGTATCGGTGACCGACATAGGCGCGCTCTCCTCGGGAGCGGTGAACGGATTGCTTCGCGAGTCGCTGCTCACCCACGCACCGATCGGCATCGTCGTTCGTGACCCGCAACTGCGCTGCACGTGGGTGAACGACGCCATGGAGCACCACGACGGAATTCCTCGTGACCGCCGATTCGGACGCCGCCTGAAGGACTCGCTGCCCGGTTTTGAGGCCGAAGCGCTCGAGGTGGTGATGCGGCAGGTGCTGGAGAGCGGCGCCACCATGGTCCACGAGTACCGGGCATGGCCGCCGGCGGACAGGCGCCGGGAGCGCGTGTTCTCGGCCTCGTTCTTCTGCCTCGAGGACGCGGACGGCACGGCACTGGGGGTGTGCTCCACGAGCGTAGACGTCACCGGCAACCGGCGGGCACGCGAACGCCTTGCCATCCTCAGCGAAGCCAGCACGCGTATCGGCAGCACCCTCGACGTCATGCAGACCGGCCAGGAACTGGCCGCCCTCACCGTGCCCCTGCTGGCCGACCACGCCCTCGTCGACCTCGTGGAGTCGGTTCCCTTCGGCGTGGAGCCCTCGACACCGATCGGCACGACGAGCGGCCGCACCCCACTGCTCCGCCGTGCCGGTCTGGCCACCATCGACCCACATGTCCCGGAGTTGCCGTGGGTGCGAGAAGAGGTGATCCACGTCCACCCGGCTTCGCCCTTCGCCCACGTGCTGCGCACGGGCAGGTCTCACCTGGTACCGGTGCTGGACATGGACGCTCATCTCGGCCCGTGGGTCCACCACGACCCCGCGCGCGCGCAGAAGGTCCGTGACAGCGGGGTCCACTCCTTGATGGTCGTACCCATCCGTGCGCGGCGCTGTGTGCTGGGACTGGCGCTTTTCAGCCGCTCCGAGGAGCCGAAGCCGTTCCAGGAGGACGACCTCCTGCTCGCCGAGGAACTCGTCACCCGGGCCGCGCTGTGCCTGGACAACGCCCTGCAGTACGCGCGCGAACGCGCCGCAGCCCTCACCCTCCAGCGCGACCTGCTCCCCCACCGTGTGCGAGGCGGCGCCGCCGTCGAGGTCGCCTCGCGCTACGTGCCGGCCGACATGGACCACGGGGTGGGGGGCGACTGGTTCGATGTGATCGAGTTGTCCGGTGCCCGGGTGGCCCTCGTCGTCGGAGATGTGGTCGGACACGGCATCAACGCCGCGGCGACCATGGGCAGACTCCGCACCGCCGTGCGAACCCTCGCGGACCTGGAACTGCCCGCCGACGAACTGCTGGCGCACCTCGATGACACGGTCCGACGGCTGAACGAGGAAATCGAGGAAGACACCAACGAACCGGACCAGGGCCCCACAGTGGTGGGCGCCACCTGTCTGTACGCCGTCTACGACCCGGTCACCCGGCGGTGCACGATGGCGCGGGCCGGGCACCCCCCGCCCGCGATCATCGACCCGCAGGGCCATGTCACCTTCCCCGACATGCCCGCCGGAGCCCCGCTCGGCCTCGGTCTCGGGGTGCTCGCCTTCGAGTCGGTGGAACTGGAACTGCCCGAGGGAAGTGTCCTCGCCTTCTACACCGACGGCCTGGTCGAGTCCCGCGACGACGACCTCGATGTCGGCATGGGCCGCCTGGGCGCGGCCTTGGCACAATCGAGCCGTTCCCTGGAGGACCTGTGCTCGGAAGTGGTCGAGACCTTGCCGGCACGGACGCACTCCGACGACGTCACCTTGCTCCTTGCGCGGACCCGCGCACTTCAGGCGGCCCGGGTCGCGTCCTGGGATCTGCCGAACGAGCCAGCCGCGGTTCGTACCGCTCGGCGCCTGGTCTCCCGTCAGCTCAGCACATGGGGGATGAAGCATCTCAAGGCCACCGTAGAGCTGATCGTCAGCGAACTGGTCACCAACGCCATCCGCTACGGCGGCGGTCCGGTCCGCCTACGGCTCATCCAACATCAGGTTTTGACCTGCGAGGTCTCCGACACCAGCACCAGCCACCCACGCCCTCGGCATCCGAGCGCTTTCGACGAGAACGGTCGCGGTCTCGTCCTCATCGCTCACCTGTCCCGCAGGTGGGGCTCGCGCTCCGCCTCGGACGGCAAGGTCGTCTGGGCCGAACAGGACCTGCCCCCCACAGCCGCCGCACGGTGACGCTTCGAGCGGCGGCACTGGCCACCCGGCCGGTCAGCACCCGCCCGAGGACGCCGATCTGCTGTCACGCGGCCTCCGAAAAAGAAGGTACGAACATGGGCACCGAAGACGTCAAGAACGACAATTCGCCGCATGAAGGACAAGGCCCGAGGCTCATGCCAGGTCCTGGCGCAAACGACAGGCCGTACCCGTTCGACGGCGTGGCAGCCGCCGTGCTCGATCACCGGGGCACGGTGCTGCGGTGGACCGGGACCGCAAAGCGCCTGACGGGGTTCCTGGCCGAAGAGGTGTGCGGCCGCCCCGTACAGGACCTATTGACCGAACTCCCCGACGAACTGGGCACCGCCGCGGAGATGCCGGCAGGCGGTCAGGCGCGGCTGCGGCACCGGTCCGGCGGCACCATCGATGTCACCTTCCGGATCTCTGCGATGGAAGGCCCCGCGGAGTTCCTTGTCCTGGCGGCGCCTGCCCACCGCGTCGTCGACCACGAGCAGGGCGCAGCGCTCCTGCGTGCACTGTCCTCACAGAGCCGGGTCACGATCGCTCTGCACGACACGGATCTGACCACGGTGCAGACGAACGCCACGCCGGACACTCCCGATGGTCGTCGAGTAAGGCCCGGTACTCGGCTGTGCGACGTGCTCTGTGCAGAGGATGCCGAGAACCTCGAGGCAGTACTGTGCCAGGTACTCGAGACGGGCATCCCCGTGATCCGCAGGACTCAGCACGTCAGCTGGCGGCACAATCCGGAGCGGCGACGGGCCCTGTCGCTGTCCGCCTTCCGTCTGGAGGACGCGCGAGGACGCCCCACAGGGGTCGCCGCTCTGTACGTCGACAGCCCCAATGCGCAAGCTCGCCGTCATCTGGACCTCACCCGTAAGGTCACGGAGCGTGTAGGAGGTTCCCTGGATGTCGCGTGCACCGCACGAGCACTCGCGGACGTACTCGTACCCGCTTTCGGGGATCTCGTCACCGTCGACCTTGCACGATCCGTGTTCGACGGAGAGGAGCCCCCAAAGCAACTCGGCGCTGGAGACCTCGGTCTGCGCACCGCGGCCCTGGCGCCGGACGACACGGTGTGGCCGAGCCGTACCGAGCGCGGCAACCTCTTCCCGCCCTTTCCCGACCAGTCGCTCCTGCACGACTTCCAGCAAGGCGAGACCCTCGTCGTCAGCGCTCACGACTACGCTGCTGCGCTCGGCGATCCGCAACTCGTCGAATTCGTCATCCCGCAAGGTGGCCACTCGGTGCTGGTGGCACCGTTGCACGCCCGCGGCCTCACACTCGGCGCCATATCGATCTGGCGCTGCGGCCGGTCCGAACCGTTCACCGAGGACGAAGCGAATCTCATGACGCAGATCGCCTCGGGGGCAGCGCTCGCCGTCGACAACGCCCGCCGTTACACGCGGGAACACCGGGCGGCCGTGGCGCTGCAGCAGCGCCTTCTTCCGCCGGCCACGACCGACACTGCGGCCGCCGAGACCGCCGGTATCTATCTGGCCACAAGCGGCGGAGCGGAAATCCGCGGCGACTGGTACGACGCCATCGCCCTGCCTTCTCTCCGGCTGGCCCTCGTCGCCGGGGACGTCATCGGCCACGGCATGCCCGCAACCGCCACCATGGGCCGTCTGCGCACCGCCGTCCAGACCCTCGCCGACCTCGAACTCGAACCGGACGAGCTGCTCACCCGAATCGCGGACCTGGTCCAGCGCCTCGTGGCCGAAGCCCCACCCGACCACCACGATGTCCTCGGCGCCACGTGCCTGTACGCGGTCTACGACCCGGTCACCCGGCGCTGCACCATGGCCAGTGCCGGACACCCGCCACCCGTCCTGGTCCGGCCCGACGGGACCGCCGAGACCGTCGACATCTGCCCCGGGCCGCCACTCGCCATAGGCGGCATGCCGTACGAGACCACCACGATCGAGATCGAGCCGGGCAGCGTCCTCGCGCTCTGCACCGACGGCCTGATCCAACGGAGCGACCGCGACATCGACCAAGGGCTCCAGTGCCTGGAGGACGCCCTCGCCGCGTCCTGCCGTCCGGACCGCGCTCTGGGCGCGACCAGCCGGGCCGTCCTCGCCGACCTGCGGAACCAGAGGCGGCGCGACGAGGCGACCCTGCTGTTGGCCCGCACCCGCGCCGTGCCGGCGGAGGACACCGCTCACTGGGAGATCCCGGCCGATCCGGCTGCCGTCTCCCAGGCCCGTGAATGGGCAACCCGCCAACTCACCAGGTGGAGGCTGGAAGACCTCGTCTTCACCACCGAGCTCATCGTCAGCGAACTGGTGACCAACGCGATCCGCTACGGCCGACTGCCGGCGGAGCTGCGGCTGATCCGCCATAATGTTCTGGTTTGCGAGGTCACCGACTCCAACAGCACGCAGCCCCGCCTGCGCCGCGCCCGCACCACCGACGAGGGAGGGCGCGGCCTATTTCTCGTCGCCCAATTCGCCGAGCGCTGGGGCTGCCGCCATAGTCAGAACCGCAAGACGATCTGGGCCGAGCAGCCCATTGAGCGCTCGTGCTGACGGGAGCTTGTTCGTAGCTGTGAGGTGGTACGGCAGCGGATGACGGTGCAACATCCACTCACGTTGCTTCGGTACCTGGTTGGAGGATCCTTAGGAACAGTCGGCCTAACCTGGCAAAACACGATCCGCGAGTCTCCAGCGGCTCACCGACGTTCCCCGCGGGCACCCGCGCCGCCCACCTGTGCCCCGTCAGGGCGACGGAGTCGGTTTCCGGCGCCGAGCAAGTCGACGGCGAGCCACCCAAACGCTACTCAAGACCCACATACTGCTCCGCCCAGTCCGTTGCCGAGAAAGCATGCCATCAGCTGACGGCGAAAGGCGGAGTCTCCGACCTGGGACAACTCCTCGCTGCCTATTCGGCGGCGTCGGACCGGTCGGCGTTCGCGGGGCCGTTGTCTGCCCGCATCGGCAGCCCCAGCCGCCGACCGCCGCGGTGCGCCCAGATGTCACCGAGGACGACTTGGATGATGCCGGTGACGGGAATCGCCAGCAGGGCACCGAGGATCCCGGCGACCTCGGCGGCGATCAGGATGGCCAGCAGCACGGTGAGGGGGTTGAGTTTCACCGTCCGGGACAGGATGAGCGGTTGCAGCAGGTGGTTCTCTGCCTGCTGATAGACGATGAAGAAGACGATGGCTCCGATGCCGGCCGGCAAGGAGTGGACGAACGCCACCGCTGAGGCAACGACAGCCCCTATGGTGGCGCCCACCAGGGGAATGAGGTCGGTCACGGCGACGAAGAGGGCCAGCAGGCCGGCGAACGGCACTCCGGAAACGAGCAGCATGACGTAGGTCAGGAGCCCGCAGATCAAGCTGATCAGCAAGTTTCCGGTCAGGTAGCCGTTGACGGTACGGGCGCACGCGGCTCCGACGCGGCGTATACGGGCCGCGGGCGCCGTGTCCACGAGGGCCAGGGACCGGTCTATGGCCTTGGGGCCCTCCAGGACCATCAGATAGGCCAGGACGAAAATGGTGAGAGCGCCTGTCGCTGTGGTCGCGGCACCGCGGATGAACTTCAGGGCGGGCGTACTCAGTCCGGTGGCGAACGCGCGGATCTGTGCATGATGCCGCTGGACGTACTGCAGAGCGTGCGTCCGCTGAAGCAAGTTACCGACTGGCCCGCGACCGGCCTGGGCGTCCCTGATCATGGCGGGCAGACGACCGGCGAGCCGACTTCCCTCCTGAGCCAGGGGGATGACGAACAGAGCGATCACCGCGCCGACGACCACGGCCGCAGCCAGGAAGACCAGCAAGGTCGCCACCGACCGTCGGCATCGCGGCACCCGTCGCTGCAGCGCCTCGACCGCCGGATGAAGGGAGACGGCCAACAACAACGCGATGACCGCCCAGATCAAGACCCGACGAGCATGCACCACCAGCTCGAGTACGACGTAGGTGGCGAGCACCAGGCCGATGGTGGCGAGGATGGTTCGCACCGGAACCGGACGCGACGCCATGGGCACTGGGTGCCCGGCCCCAGTCACCGGAAACAAATGAGCTCCTCGCCCGGTGAGCCCTGGTGTCCTGCGCTCTCGCCACTGCCCCCCTCTGTCACTGGCGGCGGCAGTCGGCGGCCCAGCGACCGGTGCCGGCGCCGTCTTAGCCGTACGCGGCCACGTCGCGGCGATCCATGCAGACGGTGGAGGCATCCTCCGGCTGTGCCGCCTACCCCTGTGGCGGCGGGCGACGGTCACGTCCTGGGCATCGCCCCCTCCGACCACGGCGCACGCAGGTTGCGGGAACGGTGTCGGCCAAGCGGTGATGGAGGCGCTGCGTAGACCGGTCCGCAGGGCGCTGGGCGTTCACGGCGATGACGGAGCCACGCCCGTCCCAGGTGCGGATGCCCAGATTGAGCTGCAGGCTGGTGCCGCAAGCCGTAACTGCCGAAGGAAGTGTCATGGTGACGCTGGCCGCAGGTGCAATCGCAGGACCGTCGGCCCGGCGGGAGACGGCGCCGTCAGCCGCAGGCGTGATCGCTACAGTCCTGCTGTCGCCGGTGATGTGCGCCGGGCCGATGCATACGGCCTGTCGGTACGTGCCATGAGCGAGAGCGCGTCGCGGTCGGCGACCGGAGCGCGGCGGCCCTATGTGATCGTGAATCCGCGTTCGGGGGCAGGGAAGGCGAGCCGGTTCCGGATCGCGGAACGAGCCCGTGCGCTCGGAGCTCAGGTTTTCCTGATCGATCCTTCCCTGCGCCAGGACCTGGCGGCTGTCGCCCGACGCGCAGTGGATGACGGTGCGGATCTGCTGGGGGTGGCCGGCGGAGACGGCACGCAGGCGCTTGTCGCCGAGATCGCCGCGGAGAGCGGCCTGCCTTTCGTCGTCATTCCGGCGGGTACCCGCAACCACTTCGCGATGGATCTCGGCCTGGACCGGGAGGACCCTTCGGCCGCGCTGGAGGCCCTCTCGGACGGCGTCGAACTGCGCGTGGATCTCGGGTACGCGGGCGATCGGGTGTTCGTCAACAACGTGTCGTTCGGAGCGTATGCCGCCCTGGTGCAGGATCCGGCCTACCGGGAGGACAAGATCGGCACGACGGTGCGTATTCTCCCGGAGTTCCTGGCCCGCCGCGAGGGTCCGGAGCTGGTGGTACGCGCGGGACTGCTCACGGTGGACCGGCCGGATGCCGTGTTGGTGAGCAACAACCCCTATCAGGTCGACGACCCGGCCGGGCTGGGCAGGCGGGCGCAGCTCGACTCCGGGCTCCTGGGAGTGCTGGCCGCCAGGGCGGAGACGCCCGCAGAGACGGCCGCCAGGCTGCGAAGCGGGCAGATACATGGTCTGACCCGTCTCGCGACACCTGACGACGTCGTCGTCCACGCCGACGCCCCGGTCGTCCCCGTCGGGCTGGACGGCGAAGCCGTCACCCTGCCCACTCCCGTACGGTGCCGGATCAGTCCCCGGACGCTACGGGTATGGGTTCCCCGTCATCGACCGGGCGCCGTGCCCACCGGATGGCGGCCGCCGGGGTGGGCCGTCGTCCGGCGGGTGGCCTCACTCGTCGGACGGTCTCATGGCCGTCATACCGACTGACCCGACCGCCGCTCACCGTTTCCAGCCGGTCAGTGCTGGGGGTGCGGACGCGCGTGGAACAGAGGGCGCCGCCGGGTGGCCGTGCCCGAAGCGAGATGTCCGATCTCGACGCGTGTCCTGATGGCGCGGACCACCTCGGTCAGGCCCAGAATGATGGCCATGACGCCCACCACCAGGGTGAGGGTCGCGATCGAGGCGAACGGCATGATGATCATCACGATGCCGGCCAGAGCGCCGATGATGCCGAAGGCGACGTGCCAGCCGCGCCCCGGCATGGCCGGGGCGGAGGCCGCCGCGGCCGTCTCCAGGGTGCCTCGCAGCAGCCAGCTGAAGCCGATCCACAGGGCGAGCAGCAGGATCGACTCAAGGGTGCCCCGGAAGCAGATCAGTCCCAGCAGGATGGAGGCCGCGCCGGTGATGAAGTGCAGCACGCGAAGGTGCCGTGGGACGTGGGTGCCGAAGGCGGCGGCGAGTTGGAAGACGCCGGTGACCAGTAGGTAGACGCCGAAGAGGATGCCGACGACGCGTAGGGTCGCGCCTGGCCAGACCAGGGCGATGACGCCCAGGGCGATGGTGGCGAGGCCCATCGTGAGCAGGATCTGCCAGCCGATGTTCGCCAGGGCGGCCATGCCTTCGGCCAGGGGCCTGTCTTCTGGTTCGGTGCCGCGCGGGGGAACGGGGCCCGGGGAATCGGTGGGGGATGTCATGGCGCCTGCCTCCTTCTTGGAGCAGCGTTGTCGCGTCGGTGCATGTCCGTCGTCACCCGGCGACACCGCATGTGCGTGTCGGTCGCGTTGGCGTCGGTGCTCATGCGTGGGGGGTGATGACGGCGCGTCCTTGGATCTTGCCGTCGTGCAGGAGCTGGTACGCCTCGGCGGCGTGTTCCAAAGGGAAGTGCTCGACCAGCATCCTGATCTTTTCCTGCTGTGCCAGGGTGATCACTTCCATCAGTTCGGGGAGGGTGCCCCAGTAGGGCGAGGCGACGGAGCACTCGTGCGGCGGGCTGGTGAAGTTGACGGGCAGGGCTCCGCCGCCGAGGCCGACGATGGTCAGGTGGCCGAGTACCCTGGCCACCTGGGCAGCCATCCGCAGAGTCGGGTCGATGCCGACCATGTCCACCACGAGCTCGGCGCCCTGCTGCCCCGTCAGGTCTTTGATGCGCGTGATCGCCTCGTCACCCGAGAGAAGCGCTTCGTCGGCTCCCATGTGCTTGGCGGTTTCCAGCTTGCGGTCGTCGGTGTCCACGGCGACGACGGTGGTCGCCGTGGTGAGCGCGCGCAGGATCTGGAGGGTCATCTGTCCCAGACCGCCCGCCCCGATCACGACCGCGGTCGACCCCGGTCCCAGCAGGTGCAGCGACCGTTTGACGGCGTGATAGCTGGTCAGTCCGGCGTCGCTGAGCGGGGCGGCCTGGCGGGGGTCGAGGGTGCCCAGCGGAATCAGATATCGCGGCGCGGGGACGAGCAGGTACTCGGCCATGCCGCCGTCGTGACCGCCTCCCAGGCCGGGGCCCTGACCGCCGAGGTTCTGGCAGTAGTTCTCCCTGCCCTGACGGCAGTTGGCGCACACCCCACAGCCCCAGGAGCCGTAGACGATCACAGGCTCCCCGGCCGTGAACCCGGTGACGCCCGCTCCCAGCCGTTCCACCCATCCGGCGTTCTCGTGGCCGAGTGTGAAGGGCAGTTCGGTGACGAGCCCGGGTGGTGGCCCGGGTGCCTCCATGATGTGCAGGTCGGAGTGGCACGCACCGGCGCCCCCGACCTTCACCAGCACCTGCCCCGGTCCGGGCTCGGGCACCGGCACCTCGCGCAGCTCGGGCGGTTGCCGCCACCCGACCAGTTGAAAAGCCCGCATAGTGATCCTTCACGCACGCCGGGTCAGTCGCGGATGCCGTCGATGTCGACCAGGACGTGCCGCGGTCCGCGGAAGATCTGGTTGTGCCGGTACGGCGGCGGGTCCTCGACGAGGCGGGGGTTCTCCACCCTGCGGACGAACTCGCCGACCGCGACCTGGACCTCGAGTCTGGCGAGCGGGGCGCCGAAGCAGAAGTGGATGCCCTGGCTGAATCCGAGGTGCTGGTTGTCGCGGCGTTCGAGGTCGAGTGCGTCGGGGTCGGTGAACCGTT
>NZ_JAVACL010000078.1:0-18714 GCF_032658145.1 Streptomyces sp. MK7 | reverse complement strand
CGCCGTGCCGGTGTACTGGCGCTGGACGCCGACCGTGTGGGTGCCCTTCTTCACGTCCCCGGTCTCATCGACCACCAGCACCGCCTGCTCGTCGTGCAGATGCTCCACCACGTAGTCGCGCACCTCGTCGCGCACCAGGTCGGCGTCCCACTTGGCCCGGCCCAGCAGATGCTGCATCCCGTCCGGAGTTGCATCCCCGGCCCATTCAGCGATCGTCCAGCAGTTCTTGCGCGGCAGGTCCGACAGCAGCCCGAGCACCAACTGTCGTACCCGACGCCGGGGCTCGACCCGCGTGAACCGCCCCGCGATCCGGCCCATCAGGCCCGCTATTGCCACCGCCATATGCTGGACGCGATCCGCTACCTGGTCGCGGGCGGTATCTCGCGGCGGGCGATGCCAGCGGACCTCCCCGCCTGGGGCCGGGTCTACGCCTTCTTCCGCCGCTGGCGCGAGCATGGGCTGATCGCCGAGTTCCACGACCGGTTGCGCGGGAAATCCGTGAACGCGAAGGCCGCGAGGCCGAGCCCACGGCGGGGATCATCGACGCGCAGTCGGTGCGGGCCGCCGCGACGGTGCCGGCCGCCTCACGCGGCTACGACGGCGGGAAGAAGGTCCCGGGCCGCAAACGGCACATCGTGACTGACACCCTCGGTCTGCTCCTGGTCGTCGCGGTCACCGCCGCGAACATCGGCGACCGGGACGCCGCCGTGGGCCTGCTGGCCCGGCTGCGCCGCCTGCACCGCGGTCAGCAGTGGAAATGGCCCGCTGGAGGTCTCGCAACGCGTCGGCCGCTCTCACGTCCTCTCTGCCCGCGAGTCTCCATGAGACGTCGACGAGTCCTTCCCGTACCCGGCGCTCCGCGGCGGCGAGGGCCGAAGGCAGGGAGCGGTCGAACGGGCAGGACCGGGAATCGAGCGCATGAAGCGCGCGCAGCCCCTCCGCGAGCGCCGTCACTACGGCGAATCGCTCATCCGCGGGGAATTGGTCGGAAGCGGGCACACCCTCCAGCGGACGAGTGGCGAGGAACGTGCAGCCCTCGTTGACCAGCCCCAGCAGCTCGGGAACGGTCATCCCGTGCCCTGCCAACCAGCTCAACCGCTCGGCCTCATCCCGAAGTTCGTCTCCCAGGTGCGGGGCGTCCGGGCCGGCCGACTTGATGAACGCCACCACCCGGTCCCGTGCGTCGACAACCTTGGTGACCCGCGCTCCGGAGAGCCCTCCGCCGACACCCTCCTCCCGCGTTCCCTTCTCCGTTGAAATGCCCAGCGCTTTCAGAAGATCCGTCATCGGCTTTCCACCTGATCGTCGCCGCAGGGCCGCGCTGACGCGAGGAGGGCGATGTCCTCAGCCGAGAGTCGGAGTTCCGTCGCCCGAGCGGAATCCTGGATGTTGGTCGCGCTCCGTGCACCCACGACGGGTGCGACGTGCGTGCCGTGGGAGGCGACCCAGGCCAGGGCGACGCGCTGGACGGACACTCCCAGGCGATCAGCAACGGACCGGAGTGCCGGTACCCGATCTGCCAGTCCTCCGGCGGAGCCGACTCCCCCCCAGCGGGCCCCACGCAAAGCCTTCTGCGCGGCGCGGACCCGGCATCTGCACGGGCAGCAGGAGGACGACCGAGCAGGGCAGGCGAGTCCGACTGCTCGTCCCCGCGCAGGTGGAAGTCAGGGAAGTGGGCGCGCATGATCAAGCTACGGCAAGTAACGCGCCTGCTCGCCCGCGTCTATGTCTACGGACGCGCTCCGGGACTCGTCGCGCGATGCCAACGATGCGGGCAGGTCGTGCTGCGGCTGGTCGCACCAAGGACGCAGCGTTGCTGGACATGAGTGGTACCGCTTCGTTGGCAGTCCCCCTGCGTGAGGCGTGAACCCTCGGCCGGAAACGCGGCTGCCGGCCTGGGGCATCAGACGGCGCCAAGACGCAGGTAAGAAGGGAGCGCCGCCGGGCACTAACCTCTGCACGAACGCACAAGCCGGCTCTGATGGCTTCGACGGAAGGTCTGGCTGAAGCCTTCTGCCGCACCAGTGGTCACGGCTTGGCGAGCTATCGCGTAGGGGATTGGTACCTGATGAAGGCAAGGGTGGGAGAGACCGTCGTCGCTGAGGCGGCGAACGAGGCGGTAGTCAGGATCGAGGGAAATGTCTACTTCCCTCCGGACTCGGTGACTGTCGGTGTACTGAGGCACAGTCCCACCCCGTACACCTGTCCGTGGAAGGGGAGGGCGCAGTATCACGACATCGTGGTCGGCGAGAGCGTCCTCAGGGACGGCGCCTGGTCCTACCCGGAAATCAAGGAGTCGGCGACGGCTCGTGTCGGTCGCGACTTCAGTGGCTACGTGGCATTCGACGCACGCCAGGTCAGCATCAAGGACTGACCACGAACCTGCAGGGAGCCGTCGAGCGGTCAGTCGGTCGCTGCGTGTCGATCGACGCCCGCCCCACCTGCAGATCCCCACAACGAGATCATCCATCACCGTCGAACCCCACGCGGGGCCACACCGAGCTGCAGGCCACCACTCCGAAAGGTGCTCTCAAGCCATCAGGAAGGGGCGAACGCATGAAGATCGCAGTTGTCGGCGGAACCGGGCTCGTGGGATCGCAGGTGGTGAAGGTTCTCAGGGAGAACGGGCACGAAGCGGTGCCGCACTCACGGTCCACGGGACTGGACCTGTTGGACCGGAAGGGCCTGCCTGAGGCACTGGCCGGAGCTGATGTCGTCGTGAACCTGACGGACTCGCCGACCTCCGACGAGGCGTCGCTGACGTTTTTCCGAACGACGATGGACAACCTGCTGTCGGCGGGCGCGTCCGCCGGTGTCGGCCACGCGGTGGCTCTCTCGATTGTCGGCGCCGACCTGGTGCCGGGCCTGGTGTACTACCGCGCCAAGGTGCTGCAAGAGGACCTCCTCAAGGCTGGTCCCCTGCCCTACTCGATCGTCCGCGCCTCGCAGTTCTTCGAGTTCATGGAGACGGTGTTGTCGTGGACCTCCGGCAGCGAGACCGTCCGCCTGCCTGCCACCCGCATCCAGCCCGTAGCCTTGGCAGACGTCGCCGAAGCCGTGGCCGAGGTCTGCGCGGGAGAACCTCTGCGGGGCACTCGGAACATAGCCGGCCCTGAAGTCTTCGCGTTGGACGAGCTCGGCCGGATCACGCTGGCCGAGCGTAACGATCAACGCAGCGTCGTCACCGACAACGACGCCGGCATATACGCCGTCGCCTCGAGTGATGCTCTCATCGCCAAGAGCGACGCCATTATCGCCAAAAGCACGTACCGGGACTGGCTCGCCCGGCGTTGAGACGGTACGCCATCACCATTGCGATTCCGGCTCCTGTGCGGAGTGAATCCTTACCCTCTGCACTACCGGAGACGCAATCGAACCTCGTCGGCCTCAAACACGCGGAACCCCTGCCGCTACACCCACTTGCCTTCGGCTCCTATTGAATTCCCTCACAGAAAGTATGAAAATGGCAATCAATCTCGAGGCTGAGGCGTCCGCCCGGGAAGAGAACAACGCTGCGCTCATCGCCGCTCTGGGAGAGGTAAGTCAAAGCGACGTGGAGTCCAGCTGGGAGCTCGATCTGTTCAACGACGCGGAGCGCGGTCGCTGGGTCGCCATGGTCAGCGATGAAGCGATCGCTGAGCTCTCGTACCGGTTCGTCGGCGGGCGCGTCGTGCTGCTGACGACCTGGGTCGACCCTGCCTACCGCAAGCACCAAGTGGCTACGGAGCTTGTCTCTCGCGTACTGAACGAAATCCGCGAGAGCGGAAAGAAGATCACCATCATCTGTCCGGTCGTGGGTGAGTTCATCGCCCGTCACCCGGAGCACGCCGATCTCATCGACAAGGTACATCCCGGCGCCGGCGCGTATCCCAAGCGCAAGCCCATGGAGGGTGACCACGAGAAAGAGATCAGGGCGATCGAGCGCGATCTTGCATAACTGTCCAGTGTCCAGACGCGGCTTCTTGTCGCAGCACCCTCGAGAGATCCTGCGCCGGCCAGTACGGCGCAAGTGATCCGATCCGCCGAGCGGGCCAGGTGTCGGTCTACAAGCAGAGGAACTGATGCGTGAGATTGTGATCGTCGGGGGCGGCTACGCGGGCTTCTACACCGCCTGGCGACTGGAGAAGGCGCTGCGCAAGGATGAGGCACGCGTCACGGTCGTCGAACCGCGTCCGTACATGACCTACCAGCCCTTCCTGCCCGAGGTGACGGCCGGATCGATCGAGGCCCGACACGCGGCTGTGTCATTGCGGCGGCATCTGCGCCGTACCCGGCTGATCGCGGGACGCGTGAGCGAGATCAGAAACGCGGACCGGACGGTCACGGTCCAGCCTTCTCGAGGCGAGGACTTCGAACTGCGCTACGACGTCCTCGTGGTCACGGCCGGCGCTGTGACGCGTACGCTCCCCGTCCCCGGGCTCGAGCAGCACGCGATCGGTCTCAAGCACGTGGAGGAGGCGGTCGCCGTTCGCGACCGACTGATGACCGCGTTCGACCAGGCGGCATCGCTCCCTCCGGGTCCCGAACGACGCAAGCTGCTCACCGTCACCTTCGTAGGCGGCGGGTTCTCCGGCGTCGAGGGCTTCGGTGAGTTGCTGTCGCTTGCGACGGCGCTGCTCAAGTCCTACCCGGAGCTGAGCTTCGACGACCTGCGCTTCCATCTGGTCGAGGCCCGGGACCGCATCCTGCCCGAGGTGGGGGACGATCCGGGTGCCTGGGTGGTGGACTCCCTGGAACGGCGAGGCGCCCGCGTGCACTTGAACACGCAGCTGATATCCGCCAAGGACGGACACGTCGTGCTCTCCGACGGTGAGGAGTTCGACTCGGCGCTGATCGTGTGGACCGCGGGCATCGCCGCCAACCCGGTCGTGCACAACCACACGGATCTCCCGGTGGACGAACGGGGTCTGCTCGTGGTTCGCGCCGATCTCCGCGTGGGCACCGACATCGAGCCCGTGCCGGATGTGTGGGCAGCCGGCGACGATGCGGCCGTTCCCGACCTGGCCTCACCTGTGCCAGGGGCCCACACGGTACCGAACGCCCAGCATGCGGTGCGGCAGGGCAAACGTCTCGCGAAGAATATTGTGGCAAGCCTTCGCGGCGGTCGGATCCGGAACTACCGGCACGACAGCCTGGGAGTGGTGGCGACGCTGGGACTGGGGCGTGGCATCTTCCAGTACAAGTCCATCGTGATCAAAGGACTTCCCGCCTGGCTGATGCACCGGGGCTACCACGTCCTGGCCGTGCCGACCTGGGAGCGGAAAGTCCGCGTCCTGTGCGTCTGGCTCACGGCGGCACTGTTCGGGAGGGACATCGTATCGCTGCTCTCCGTGCAGCACCCCCGGGACGCTTTCGTCACCAGCGGTGAGCTGCAACGCTCCGACACGAGCGGAAGGTTCGACAAGGCCGGTGGGAACCTCTAGGACGCGACGGAGACGACTGTCGCCGCGCTGGGCGACCTCAGCCGGCTGCAGGCGATCGGACTCGACGGCAGAGAGGCCGGCGGTAAAGAGAGGCCGGCGGTAAGACGAAACGGAGAACCGGCGCCTACGGAGAGAGGCCTGGCCGCCGTCCAGGAACCTTCTCGCCCACCGGAGTCACTTGGTGCCTGACCAACGGCAGTGAAGCCATCACCCGCGCCGTTCTGGAGCGCTCGACAACATCAGTACAGAGGAGCATGCATCATGGTCAGCGGAGTTCACGACACTGGGCAGATCACCCGTAAGCCGGGCACGGAAACGGCTGTGCTGGCCGGCGGGTGTTTCTGGGGTATGGAAGACCTCATTCGCCGGCAGCCCGGCGTGCTGGCCACGCGTGTCGGATACACCGGTGGAGAGAACGATCACGCGACGTACCTCGACCACCCCGGCCACGCCGAAGCGGTCGAGGTCGTCTTCGACCCTGCGAAGACGACCTACCGCGAGATCCTGGCGTTCTTCTTCCAGATCCACGACCCCTCGACCCTGAACCGCCAGGGAAACGACATCGGCACGAGCTACCGCTCGGCGATCTTCCCTCTGTCCCGCGAACAGGAGCAGATCGCGCGCGACACGATCGCGGATGTCGACGCGTCAGGATTCTGGCCGGCCAAGGCCGTGACGACCATCGAACCAGCCGGTCCCTTCTGGGAGGCCGAACCGGAGCATCAGGATTACCTCGTCAAGTACCCCAACGGCTACACGTGCCACTTCCCGCGCAAGGACTGGGTGCTGCCCAGGCGCGATGCGACCACTCTCTGAGAGTTCGTTGCCGGAGTGCAGGACACTGGCGTTCGGTTCGGCCGGGAGACCGTCCTGAACCGATGCGCGTCCGCCCTGTGCACAGTTGAACCAGCGGGGCCGGCCCCGTCCCCATCCCCACATCGGTTCGTGCAGGCGTCTGCATCAGGTGCTGGAGGTGGAGCTGGAGCGGGCGGTGGCCGGTCAGGAGGGTCACCTTGCCGTGCTGCTGCCGGATCTGGCAGGTGCGGGCCCCACGCCGGGTGACGAGTACGGGCGGGCGCGGCTTTTCGACCTCACGGCCAGGCTGTTGGAGCGGCTGGCGGCCCAGCGGACGCTGATGGTGGCGATCGAGGATCTGCACTGGTCGGACCGGTCCACTCGTGAGCTGCTGGCGTATCTGGTGCGGACGGTGCGCCGCTGCCGGGTGGTGCTGGTGGTCACCTTCCGTGCCGATGATCTGCACCGGCGGCATCCCTTGCGCGCCTGTCTTGCCGAGTTGGAGCGGCTCAGTGCGGTGCAGCGGCTTCAGCTGGAACGTTTCGCCCGGGAGGAGGTGGCATTGCATCCGGCCGGGCTGTTGAACACGCCGGAGCCCGACCGTGCCCTGGTCGCCCGTATCTATGAACGCTCCGACGGCAACGCCTTCTTCGTCGAGGAACTCGCCCGCACCTACCAGGACGCGGGCGAGGTCCGGCTGCGGGACTCCCTGCGGGACATTCTGCTGGTGCGGATGGAGGCGCTTTCGGAGCCGGCGCGGCGGGTGGTCGCCGTGGCGGCCGGCGGGGGTTCCAGTGTGGAGCACGCCTTGCCGGCTGCGGTCGTGGAACTGCCGGAGGATGATCTGGTTGCTGCGCTGCGTGCGGCGGTGGGTGCTCATGTGCTGGTGGTCGAGGCCGACAGCGACAGTTACCGCTTCCGTCACGCGCTGATGCGTGAGGCGGTGCTGGAGGATCTGCTGCCTACGGAACGCAGCAGGATCAACAGCCGTTACGCGCTGGCGCTGGAGAATGCCCCGCACTTGGTGCGAGCCGATCAGCGGGCGGGCCGGCTGGCCAGTTACTGGTATCACGCTCATGATCCGGCGCGGGCGTTGCCGGCGGCTCTGGCGGCGGGCCGGCAGGCACGCCGCGGCAATGCCTTCGTCGAACAACTGCTGCTGCTGCAACGGGCGCTGGAGTTGTGGGAGCAGGTGCCCCGGGACGTGCTGCAGGGCCTGTGCGGCTACGACTGCGCCGACGAGGCCTACCCGGGGCGTCCGCCGACTGTCGGAGGGGGCGCGGACACGGCCCGGCTGCGGTTTGTGGATGTGCCGGCCGATGCCACCATCGCCGCGAGCCGTTCAGGAGACCAGGAACTGAGCGTCCGCTTCGCCCGGACCGGCCTGCAGCACATCGACCAGGACACCGAACCCGAGCACGCCGCCTGGTTCTGTCTCCAACGCTCACGCGCCGCCCACTGCCAGGGCCACACCGGCAAACAAGAAGCGGAACAAGCACGACGACTCGTCGAGAACGGACCACCATCAGCAGTCCAAGCCGACGTCCTCCACAGGCTTTCGACGTGCGGCGCATTGACCGAGCCGACCCGGGAGCACCTCACCATCGGCCAGCGGGCAGTCCGCATCGCCCGAGAAGTCGGGGCCAGGGCCGTCGAGCTGCACACGCTGAACACGGTGGGCGTACTTCACGTCCGCGTCGGTGAGATCGAGGAAGGGCTGACCCTGCTGCGTGAGGTCTGCGTACAGTCGCGCGGCATCGATGATCCATACCTGCAGACACGTGCCTACGTGAATCTCAGCGCCCAATACGGGCAACTGGGCCGGTCGGAGGAGGCCGTCGAGACCGCCCGGGAGGGTCTGGCGATCGCCCGACGCTACGGGCTCAACCCGACGTACACAGCGATGATGCTGAACAACCTCGCTGACTCCCTGCTCGCTCTGGGGCGGCTTCAGGAGGCCGAGGATGCGCTGGCCTCCATGCTGGAAGGCGCCGCCAGTACGACATGGAGCAATAATCTGCTTCTGCTGCGCGCCGAACTCGCGCTTCTGGGGGGTGACCTGAGTGGTGCTGCGGAGTACCTGACTCGGATCAGCAACGACCGTGTGCGTGACCGGCAGCCGCAGCAGACTCTTCCGCGGGCCGACTTGGCAGTGCGTGTCGCGGTGCGTTCGGGCCGGTTTGCCGAAGCACGTGCCGAGCTGCTGGCCGCGATCGGCCACGGCCTGCCGTCCGGCTTCGATGACTTCGCCTGGTCGTTGTTGGTGCATGGCGCCTCCGCGGAGGCGGACTCACGGGGTCTGCCGGACGCCGAAACGGGCCGTGCCGAGGTGCTGGAACGGATCCGGCAGGTGGCACAAGGACTCTCCCGTATCGTCCCGTTGTATGAGGGCTGGGCGCTCATGCTGGATGCGGAGCTCGCACGGGCTGAAGGCCGCAACACCCCGGAGGTCTGGATGCGAGCCGTAGAAGTCCTGCGTCCGACCGGACGCCCCCACCCGCTCGCAGAAGCCCTGTTCAGAGCCGCCGCCGCACACGTGGCAGCCGGCTCCGTCGAGGTGGCCGGTGCGCTTTTGCGGGAAGCCGAGGAACAGGCCCGCAAGCGCGGGGACACCGAACTGCTCCACGAGGTGACCGCCCTCGCCCAACGGTCCAGAATGCCACTGGACCCCACACCCCCCACCGAACGACCGGCAGCACCCGCCCAAACCCCGGACCCGTCAACCGCACTCGGCCTCACGGCCCGGGAACGCGACGTACTGCAATTGCTCACACTGGGCCGCACCAACGGGGAGATCGCCCAGGCACTGCACATCTCGCCGAAGACGGCCGGCGTGCATGTGTCCAACATTTTGACCAAGCTCAACGTCGGCAACCGCGGCGAGGCAGCAGCCGCTGCCCATCGAATGCGGCTGTTCCTTCACGCCGGAAAGCCGTAAGCAAGCACAGGCGCAGGCGCAGGCATCCTGGTGATCACAAAGCGTGGCAGCTTGATCATCGTTGGACACCTGCGCCTGTCTTGCCGCCGGGCCGGCCTGTGTTCGCGTGGTCTCCTAACCGCGCAGCCGCTCCGCGATCTCCACGAGATGCCGCCCCTGGTAGTTGGCCGCGTCCAAGGTCGCCTGATCGGGTCCCTCACCCCCGCCGCTCGGCCAGCTCGTCCCATAGGGATTGCCGCCGGCCCCGAACATCACCGGGTTGGTGTAGCCGGGGGGAACGATGATGCAACCCCAGTGGTAGAAGACGTTGTTGAGGGCGAGCAGCGTCGACTCCTGGCCACCGTGACGGTTCGTCGCCGAGGTGAAACTCGTGACGGGTTTGTTGTGAAACACGCCGGCCTGCCACTGCGCCCCGGTCGAGTCGATGAACTGCTTGAGCTGGGCCGATACGTTTCCGTACCGGGTGGGCGTGCCGAAGGCATACGCCGTCGCCCACTCCAGGTCCTCCAAGGTAGCCTCTCGGACCGAGTCCTTCATGGTGTCGACGTGGGCCCGCCAGGCCGGATTCGCGTCTATGGCTGTGTCTGGTGCCAGCTCGGGGACACGTAGGAGGCGAACGTCAGCATCTCGGCCTTCCGCCCCTTTGGCGAGTGCTTCCGCCAGCTGGTGGACGTTCCCGGTGGCACTGTAGTAGATGACTGCCAGGCGTACAGGCATGCACGAACTCCCGTTCCGTGTGGTCCGATTCAAGATCGGCAGAGCTTCCGCCGCCGTTTGCGGCGATCGTTTGCGGTTCGTTCATCGACGGTGAAGGCCACTTCTGCGGAATGAACCGCAGCGTGGCCGCTGATTCCGTGGTCTCTCCTTCGTCACCAAGCGCCCGAATCCACTTTCCAAGCCCGGAACTCGCCGGGGAGGACAGCACCGTCGAACCGTGCTCCCCTCCCCTGCCTGTTCCTGTGACGCGTGGAGTCGGCCGCCGGCCAATACCTTCGACCGGATTGGTGACAGCCTCTGTGGGTCTCTTCGAAGTAAGCGCCCGGCAGGCACGACTTCTTACCCCCGGACCCCGGGCCGGCCTGTGAACTGCCCGACACGATGCGCCTCGGCCCCGCGCCCCGGACAGAACGGGATGCCCGAACTGACAGCCGCTGGACGGGCAGGACGAGGATCAGGCGCGGCGGCCGTAGGTGTGTGGATCCACGGGCCGGTCGGGCCTGGGAACGCCGGCGACCACGAGACGGTAGGAGTCGATCACGAGCTCCTCCACCAGCTTCTCGTCGATGGTGCCGCCGCCTTCCAGCGTGATCCAGTGCCTCTTGTCCATGTGACAGCCGGGGGTGTGTCTGCGTACTTCTCGCGCAGCGCTACGGCGTCGTCCGGATCGGCTTTGAGGATCACGATGGGGGCCCGGCACGTCGGTCATGAGCATGAAGACCTTGCCGCGCACCTTGTAAAGGTCCCAGTCGGGACCGAAACGATGTTCCGGATCGGTGCCGGGCAGTCCCACGGCGTATTCGCCTGCGATCTTCTGCAGCTCCTGTCCGTCCAAGGTAAATACACTCCTGTTTCGATCCGAGTACCCTGACCGTCCGGCTCCAGGGTCAAGGTGAACGTCTCCCGCCTGCTCGCCGCGAACGGCGATGTTCAAGCCCGATGTGGCCGGCGAATGCGGGGAGTTCGGCGGCGTCTCAGCCGGGCCGCTGCATCTCGTGAATCGGGTCGATGACGTCCCCAGTGGGTGCACTGCGGCGGTCCGCTCCCTACGGGCGTACGCGGATGACTGTCTTCCCGCGGCGTCGCGTGGTCGGGTTGAGGGCGCTGATGGTGTCGTCGAGGCTTGCGATGTCACCGATGTTGGACCGCAGTCGTCCGTCACGTACACGCTGCACGATCTCGCCCAGCTGGGTGCGGTCGGCTTCGACGACGAAGTCGACCGCCAGGCCGTCGGCGGGGCGGGCCTCGACGGGGCCGACGACCGACACCGGCGTTCCGCCGGTCTTGATCAGGGCGGCGGACTGCTGTTGGACGTCGCCGCCGATGACGTCGAAGACCACATCGACACTGCCGATGTCTTTGAGCGTGTCGTGCTCCAGGTCGACGAACTCGTGTGCGCCGAAGTCCAGCGCCTTCTCACGGTCGGCGGCTCGTCCGGTGCCGATGACGTAGGCGCCGGCCTCGCGTGCGAGCTGAGTGACCATCGTGCCGACCGCTCCGGCCGCGCCGTGGGCGAGGACACTCTGGCCGGCCTGGAGGCGGCCGCGCTCGGCGAGGCCCACCTGGCCCTGGCCGGCAAACCCCTCCACGCCCACGCCAGGGTCCTGTGACTGCGGCTGCTGGACTCTTCGGGCCGCGGCCTTGACGGAACGCCTGCCCCAGCGGATGCCTCTGGCCGTGTACGCCGACATGTTCGTTGTACACGGCCAGGACGTCGCAAAGGCAGGCGTTCCGTTGCGCCGGCGGGAGTAGGCGTTCAGGGACCAGGCCGGCGGCGGATGTCAGTGCCCCGTGGAGGACGATCCGGCGCGGCTCGCCGGTCGGGCACAGGACCGTCGTTCGGGATCAGACCACCTTGAGCTGCTGCTTCGCGCGACGCCCGAGGTACAGGACGATCAGACCGCACAGCGCGGTGGGGATCACGAGGATCATGAACAGCCGCTCGTGGCCTATGCCGCCGGCCAGCAGGCCTCCGACGATCACCGGGCCGAGGATTCCGCCGACGCGACCGACGCCCAGTGCCCACCCCAAGCCGGTGGCGCGTACTTCTTCGGGATAAAAGGCCGCGGCGAGTGCGATGACACTCTTCTGTCCACCGCTGACCGTGCAGCCGATCAAGAAGATCGCCGCCAGGACCATCCATACCGGCGAGCCCAGCACCAGGCTTATGAGGATCAGGAAGCCGCAGCCGACGAAGTAGAGCGCGCTCAGGGAGCTGTAGGCGCCGAGCCTGTCCATCGCGGGACCGACCACGAAGGCGATCACGATGCCACCGATTGTCGTCATGGACGCAGCGGTCGCCAGGGTGCCCGCAGAGTACCCGCGCTCACTGAGGATGGTCGGCATCCAGCTTTGGAGGCCGTAGAACATCGCCAGGTTGATCGCGAAGACGCCCCAGAGCAGGACGGTGCCGAGCAGTTGCCTGCCGGAGAGCAGTTCGGTGACCTTGACCCGCTTACCCTGCTCGGCGCTTTCCGCCTCGAGCTGTGCCTGGCCCGTCTCCGGAAGCGTCCGGTCGATCGATCGGGTCAGGGAGTAGGCCTTGGTGTGATCCCCGCGGTGCAGCAGGTAGGAGATGGACTCAGGTAGCCGCCAGGCCAGTATGGGGAGCAAGGCCAGCGGCAGCACGGCGCCGGCGATGAAGACCGAACGCCAACCATAGGCGGGGATGAGCCAGCCGGCTGTGTAGTTGGCGGCCACGAACCCGAGCGAGAATCCGCAGTAGATCGCCAGAACCAGGCTGGCGCGCAGTCGCTTGGGGCTGTACTCGGCGGTGAGCGCAATGGTGCTCGGGGTGGCCGCGCCGAGACCCATTCCGGTGATGAACCGCATGATGATGAGCTGATCCGGGCTCTGCACCCACACCGAAGCCAGCGTCGAGAGCGAGAAGAGCGCGACTCCCGCCATCACCAGGCGTTTGTGGCCGAGTCTGTCGGCGAGTGGAGCGAGCAGCAGGTAGCCGAGCATCAGGCCGACCAGTGCGGCTGAGAAGACGGTGGCCATGGTGCCCTTGGACACTCCCCAGTCGCGGGTGATCGCCGGGGCCATGTAGTTGATCGCTTGCGTATCGAATCCGTCGAGCAGCATGACCAGCCCGCACAGGAGTGTGGTGCGCAACTGGAAACCGCCCAGGGGGCGCTCGTCTATGAAGCCGGGAAACCGCAGCGTTCGCGGTGGCCCCGACACGGTGGCGGACGGGGATGAAGCGGTGTCGGACATGATGTGCTCCAGGTGGAGAACGGCTAGGCAACATTGACAGAGGCGCCCACGGCCGGGACGAACGCATCGGAGTGGAACCGGTCAGGCGCTACATCGCGCTCGCGCGCCAGCTCCTCGGCGGCCGTTCGGGTCATGGCCTCACTGCCGCAGGCGTAGATGTGGTGGCTGCTCAGGTCGGGGTAGTCCGCGATCACGGCTGCTTGTACCCAACCGGTGGCGCCTTCCCAGCCGGTGTGTGGTCGGGAGAGCACCGGGGTGAACCGGAACCAGGGGTATCGCCGGGTCCAGGCTCGGAGGGTGGTGTGCGCGTAGAGCTCTTCGGGGGTGCGGGCGCCCCAGTACAGGTGGACGGGGCGGGTCAGGCGCCGGGCGATGTGGTCGAGGATGATCGACCGCATCGGTGCGAAGCCGGTGCCGGTGGCGAGCAGAAGGAGCGGGTCGTCGCCGTGCTCGACGCAGAACTCGCCGTAGGGAGCCTCGATCTCCACGGTGTCGTGGAACTCCAGTTGCTGAAGGATCCGGGCCGAGAACGCGCCGTCGGGCTTGTGCCGGACGTGCAGCTGGGCGAGGTTGTTGTGCTGGGGTGCATTGGCCAGCGAGTACGACCGGGTGTCGCTGTCGCCGAGGATGACGTTGAGGAACTGGCCGGCCCGGAAGGGTGCGCGCCGGCCGATGGGGTAGCGCAGGTCGAGAACGGTGACTCCAGGGGCTACTTGGCGGCGCCGGTGCACCGTCGTGGTCAGCCGCTTGCGCACCGGAGCGGTCCGCGTCGTGATCCGGCGCGGCGCGATCTCGATGTCGCCGGTCGGCTGTGCCCGGCAGAGCCGGACCTCGGCGGGACCGCAGAGGGAACCGCTCCCTGGTATGTCCAGCGGTCCCGCGGTCACCGAGCCGAGGCAGGTGTCGCACACGCCCTTGCGGCAGGAATAGGGAATCGTCCAGCCGGCCGTCTCGGCGGCGTCCAGGACGTTCTGCCCCTGTGCGCAGGGGAAGGCGATGTCCGAGTCTCGGACGCTGATGGTGAAGGTCATCTCCATCCTCCTCCACAGTCGGAAGCGAGCAGTCGGAGAGCCGCAAGCACGGCACTCGGGTCGGCACTGCCCTGCCCGGCGATGTCGAAGGCAGGACCGTGGCCCACGCTGGAGAACGGCGCACCGGCACCGATGGTGACCGCCGCCGCGGTACGTCCAGCCAGAGTCTTGACCGGGATGTGTCCCTGGTCGTGGTACATCGCCAGGTATGCGTCGTGGTCGCGGGCACCGCCGAGCAGGATGTCGGCTCCGGTCGGACCCTCGACGGTGACGCCACGCTCGCGCAGAGCGGTCACTGCGGGCTCAGTGATCAGCTTGTCGTCGTCGCCGAACAGGCCGCCCTCACCGGCGTGCGGATTGATCGCGAAGACGCCGATGCGCGGATGGGCGACGCCACTTGCCCGCAGTGCCCGGTGCAGCGCCAGCCCGGCGTCGGTGACCAGCTCGGGGGTCAGTCGTGCCAGCGAGGCGGCCAGCCTCTCGTGCAGTGTGACGTGCGCGATCCGCAGGCCGCTGCCGACCAGCATCAGGAAGACCTTCGTGAGGGGAGTGCCGGTGAGTTCCGCGATCAGCGGCGGGTAGCCGGCGAAGGCGATTCCGGCCCGGTGGACGGCGGTCTCCGAATGCGGGCAGGCGACCACACCGGCGTAGTCGCCGTCCATCGCCAGCCGCACTGCCGCGGTGACGTACGCGATGGTGGCCGCGCCCGCAGGTGCGGTGACGTGACCGACCGCCAGGTCGGAAGGGGCCAGGGCGCCGACGTCGACCAGGTCGCACACGCCACGCTCGGCCGGTACGCCCGGCTGAGCCGTGCGCAACGCGAGCCCTGTGCGCTCGGCGTACGGTTCGAGTACATGGCGATCGCCCACGACGACCGGCGCCCGGTCACCGAGCTCGGCGACCGCTGCAAGAGCGATCTCCGGTCCGATCCCGTTCGGATCGCCGGTCGTGAGGAGCAGCCTGGGCATCCCGGTCACAGCGGCAGCACCAGCAAGGTGTCGATCCGGGAGCTGTCGCAGACGACGATCCGCTGCTTGATCAGGGCCCTGCCGTCCTCGAAGACGTACTCGTCGAGGTAGCGGCCGCTGGCGAACACCTCGGCCGGTCCGTTGCCGGTGATGCGGATGACGAGGAACGAGGTCTCGCTCATCGCCCCGGTCTCGTTCTCCTCCAGCACGAAGGGCTGTCCGAGCATGTGCCGGTAGGCGTGCGGCTCATAGATGTTGGCCTCCTTCAGCGCGGAGACCCGGTCCTTGAGCATCGCCTTGTTGTTCGCCCAGATGATCCCCGCCGGCAGGCCGCGACGGTGGTTGTCCGCGGTGGTGACCTTGTAGAAGGCGTCGTCGGTGAAGAACTCCGGCCAGTCGTCGATCAGTCCGTCGTCGATGGTGTGCACATAGCGCCCCTGGGCCCGGCTGATCAGACTGTGCGCGTACATCAGGCATGCGCTCCCTTGTCCGCACCGTCGGCAAAGCCCATCGCCTCGCGGTAGACCTTCCAGAAGCCGCGGATCGAAGCCTCAGTGACCCGGCTCTCGCTGGAGGTCGCCTGGTCACCGCCCATCTGGACGGTTGCGAACTCGTTGCCCGCCCCGGCGATGCCACGCTGCACGAAGCCGCCGATGGCGCCGTCTTCCATGGAGACGTAGCCGGCCGGACCGACCAGGTTGGACTGCTTGAGCCGGATCAGCTGTTGCTCGTCGGTGTCGTCCTCGAAGCCGAGGTACGTCCAGTGGAGGTCGGTCGAGTTGACTCCGGTCGGGAGCACCTGGCGTACGGCGACGGAATTCTGGATCTGCTGGAGGACGAAGCCGGGCGAGACGGACAGGATCTGCAGCGTGATGTCGTCCCCGACCTCGCTGAAACCGTCCACCAGCGACGGGTCTTGGAGCTGGTACTCGGAGTCGGAGCGGATCTTCTGATCCTTGTAGTGCTCCCCAGCAGATTCTGCCTCTCGGTTGATGGCGGACCAGCTCACGTGGTGGCCGCCGTTCTCCGAGACGATGATGCCGCCCTTCTGGTTCAGCTTGTTGAGCCCGAAGGTGGTGAAGAACAGGTGCAGGATGCTGGCGTGGTAGGAGTCCTTGACGTTCTCCATGTACAGCTTCCAGTTGTTCGGCAAGGTCTGAGTGAACCGGCCCAGCACCACCGGCTTGCGGCCGCCGAGAACCCGCTCGATCCGGTCGAGGACCTCCTGGCCCAGGTATTCGTCGATGTCGGGGACGTCGTTGTCCAGGCTGCCGAACACCAGACCGTGCACACTGGCCAGCCGCAGACGCCGCGGACTGTGAGCGGCCTTGCAGAACTCCGGCGGCATGCCGCCCTTGCCGTTGATGCCCTCTTCGAAGGCGACACCGGTGAGGTCGCCCTGCAGGTTGTACGTCCAGGCGTGGTAAACGCAGGTGAAGTCCTTGGCGTGACCGTAGTGCTCCATGGCGATCAACGAGCCTCGATGTGCGCACCGGTTCTCGAAGGCGTAGATCTGGCCGTCGTGGTCGCGGGTCACGAGCACCGGCTGCTCGCCGATGAAAGTGGCGCAGAAGTCGCCCGGCTCGGCCAACTCAGCCTCGAGGCAGAGGTAGTTCCATGTCGGCCCGTGGAATATCCGCTCCTGCTCGGCCTGGTAGACGTCCTCGGCCTGGAAGACCCAGTACGGCACCTCGGTCAAAAGCTCGGGCCAGCTGCGCTCCGAGACCGCGTCCGGTACCGGAGCACCCGCCTCGGTGGTCCGTGCGCTCATGCGTATACCTCCAGCAGTGCTTGACAGCTCTCGTTCGGTATGCGAACATGTGCATGCTTTCCGAACGCCTCGCCAGTAGATTTGCCGGCGGTCACATCTGTCAATAGGGGGAACCGATGACTGTTGAAGGCATGGCAGGGCTTGCCAAAGGTCTGGCGATCCTCGAGGCTTTCGGGGACGGCGTGCCGCGACTCACCATCAGCGACGCGGCGCGGGCCACCGGTCTGAGCCGGGCAACGGCACGCCGCTGCCTGAACACCCTCACCGAGCTGGGCTACGTCACCTTCGACGGGAAGTTCTTCGCACCCACGCCTCGCATGCTGCGCATCGGCACCACCTACAGCGAGTCCGCTGTGCTTCCCCGACTCGCCCAACCGCACCTCGCGGCCATCCGCGACGCGATCGACGAGTCCGCCTCGCTGGCCGTGCGCTACGACAACAGCTCACTGTTCATCGCACGCAGTGAGGGCACCCGGATCATCGACACCGGCATACGTGTCGGGGCGCGACTCCCCCTGTACGCCTCCTCCACCGGACAGGTCCTGCTCGGCGGCCTCGATCCGACCGAGCTGGCCGACTACCTGGCCGCCGCTCCGTTTCCCGCACGCACCCCGAAGACCCCCACCACAGCCGCCGAAGTCGAAGAGCGCGTCCAGGCCGCGCGTACCTCAGGCATGGCGATCAATGTCGAGGAACTCGAAGTCGGGTTGCTCTCCGTCGCCGTCCCGGTTCGCGATCCGGGCGGTCAGCTGGTCGCCGCCATTTCCGTCAGCGCCTCGAGCTCCCGTGTGACCGTCGACGAACTCTGCGACCGGGTTGCTCCCGTCATGCAGCAGCACGCGGCAGCACTCGGGCGTCAGTTGTAGGAGAACTCTCACACTCGACCTGACCGCCACACCGAAGCCATTCGTCGAAGCGGAACAAACTCAGTAAGAAGTTACTGCTCCCGGGCGCTCACTTCTGAGGAGATGCACAGAGCTGACGGCAGAGACGCACGCATGCATGCCGGTGTCCGCTCGCCCAGGCACGTACGGCAACGACGAAGGAGACGGGTCCATGCCGCTCGAAGGTGAGTACGAGCCGAGCCCGGAGCAGTGGGTGCGCGATCAGGTGGAGTTGTACGAGAGTTCCGCCGGGTCCAAGGGGAACACCTCACCGGACATCGGACTGCCCGTCATCATCCTGACGACCCGGGGTGCGAAGAGTGGAAAGATCCGCGAGACGCCGCTGATGCGGGTGGCCCACCGGGGCATGTACGCGGTGGTCGCCTCACAGGGCGGTGCGCCGAAGCATCCGTTCTGGTACTTCAACCTCAAGGCCGATCCGCATGTCGAGCTGCAAGACGGCCCCATCAAGCAGGACATGCGAGCGCGCGAGGTCACCGGAGCCGAGAAAGCCCAGTGGTGGGAACGGGCGGTCGCCGCGTACCCGCCGTACGCGGAGTATCAGCGCAAGACCGAGCGCGAGATTCCGGTGTTCGTACTGGAGCCGGCAAACGCGAGTGCGAACTGACCTGGTTCGGTTTGCGGGCCGCCGAGGGGCGGTCACCGCCCGGCCGTGAGCTCCCCGAAGGCAATACCACCGCGCCGGATACCTATAGGCCCGACCCGTCATCGCACCCACGGCGGCCCATGACCCAGCCGGCGACCGGCAGGCCTGGAGCGCGGTCCTTCCTGCCTGGTAGGGGCCCCGCACAGTGACGATCCCTACCTCTGCCGGCAGTCGGGGTCGATCGTCGGCCACAGGCGTCACGGCCGAGGCAGTGACCGCGGCTTCGGTCCCCGATTCCCTTCAGGTGCCTCAGCTGCACCCCGAAGGGCCGATCCCATCCGCCGACATTGCCGATGGCCCC
>NZ_JAVACL010000077.1:0-18719 GCF_032658145.1 Streptomyces sp. MK7 | reverse complement strand
GACCGGCCGGCCGCGACTCCGCCGCGAGCCCGGCATGATCGACGAGACACCCCTTAGACGTACCGCTCCAGGATCGACGACTCCGCCAGCCGCGACAGGCCCTCGCGGACGCTGCGGGCCCGGGCCTCGCCGACGCCGTCCACCGTCTGGAGGTCGTCGACGCTGGCCGCGAGGAGCTTCTGCAGGCCGCCGAAGTGTTCGACCAGGCGGTCGATGATGGCGCCGGGCAGCCGCGGGACCTTGGCCAGCAGACGGAAGCCGCGGGGGGAGACCGCCGAGTCCAGCGTCTCCGGCGAGCCGGTGTAGCCCAGGGCGCGGGCGACGGTGGACATCTCCAGCAGTTCGGCGTGGGAGAGCTTGTCGAGTTCGGCCAGCGCCTCCTCGACCGTGCGGGAGCGCTTGGCCGTGGGCTCGGGGACGTAGTCCCGCACGACCAGCTCGCGCTCGGGCTCCACGCCCGCGATCAACTCGTCCAGCTGGAGCGCCAGAAGGCGGCCGTCGGTGCCCAGCTCCACCACGTACTCGGCGATCTCGGTGGCGATCCGGCGCACCATCTCCAGGCGCTGCGCGACCGCCGATACGTCGCGGACCGTCACCAGGTCCTCGATCTCCAGCGCCGACAGCGTGCCCGCCACCTCGTCCAGGCGGAGCTTGTAGCGCTCCAGAGTGGCCAGGGCCTGGTTGGCGCGGGAGAGGATCGCCGCGGAGTCCTCCAGGACCCGGCGCTGGCCGTCGACGTAGAGGGCGATCAGCCGCATCGACTGCGAGACGGAGACGACCGGGAAGCCGACCTGCTTGCTGACACGGTCCGCCGTGCGGTGCCGCGTGCCCGTCTCCTCCGTGGGGATCGTGGGGTCCGGGACCAGCTGCACGCCCGCCCGCAGGATCTTGGACAGGTCCGAGGACAGCACGATGCCGCCGTCCAGCTTGCACAGCTCCCGCAGCCGCGTCGCCGTGAACTCGACGTCCAGGACGAAGCCGCCCGTGCACATCGACTCCACGGTCTTGTCCGAGCCGAGCACGATCAGCCCGCCGGTGTTGCCGCGGAGCACCCGCTCCAGACCGTCCCGCAGGGCCGTTCCGGGCGCCACGGCGCTCAGTGAGGCGCGCATCAGGCCATCGGCGCCGGAACTCCCGCCGGACTTTCCGGGAGCTGCCGCCCGGTCGTTGGCTGCCACTGCACTCCTCCGCTTTTGGATGCTCGTTCGCCTCCGGGGCGCCCCCACGGGCTCACTGGTCGCAGGTTCTCCAGGCGCTCCCGTTTCGCACACTCGGTTCGTACGGACGGGCGAGACCAGGGCAAAGTCTACCGGCGGTCCTCCTGCTCCCGCGGGGCCTCTCGGCGACGCGAGCGCGGCAGCACCCGCAGCGCGTCCCCTATGTCGGCCACTTCCAGGACCTTCATGCCCGGCGGGATCTTGCCCGGGTCGCCCGGCACCAGAGCGTGCGTGAAGCCCAGGCGGTGGGCCTCCGCGAGCCGGCGCTGCACGCCCGTGACCCGTCTGACCTCGCCCGCCAGGCCCACCTCGCCGATCGCGACGAGATTCTTCGGCAGCGGTGTGTCGCTCGCCGCGGACGCCAGGGCGAGGGCGACGGCGAGGTCGGCGGCCGGCTCGGACAGCTTCACCCCGCCGACCGTCGCGGAGTAGATGTCCCGCTTGCCCAGCGCGCTGATCCGGCCCCGCTGCTCCAGCACGGCCAGCATCATCGAGACCCGGGAGGTCTCCAGGCCCGACGTGGTACGGCGCGGGGAGGGGATCTGGGAGTCGACGGTGAGCGCCTGGACCTCGGCGACCAGGGGGCGGCGGCCCTCCAGGGTCACCGTCAGGCAGGTGCCCGGCACCGGCTCGTCGCGGCGGGTCAGGAACAGGCCGCTGGGATCGGCCAGGCCCGTGATCCCCTCGTCGTGCAGCTCGAAGCAGCCCACCTCGTCCGTCGCGCCGTAGCGGTTCTTGACCCCCCGGACCAGACGCAGGCGCGCGTGCCGGTCGCCCTCGAAGTGCAGCACCACGTCCACCAGGTGCTCCAGCAGGCGCGGGCCCGCGATCGCGCCGTCCTTGGTGACATGGCCCACGAGCAGGGTGGACATCCCGCGGTCCTTGGAGGCGCGGATCAGCGCCCCCGCCACCTCCCGCACCTGCGCCATGCCGCCGGGCGCGCCGTCGATCTCCGGGGAGGCCACCGTCTGCACCGAGTCCAGGACGAGCAGCGAGGGCTTCACCGCGTCCAGGTGGCCGAGGACGGCGGCCAGGTCGGTCTCGGCGGCCAGGTACAGATGGTCGTCGATGGCGCCGATGCGGTCGGCGCGCAGCCGGACCTGGCTCGCGGACTCCTCGCCCGTGACGTAGAGCGTGCGGTGCTCGTCGCTCGCCGCCTTGGCGGCCACGTCCAGCAGCAGCGTGGACTTGCCGACGCCGGGTTCGCCCGCGAGGAGGACGACGGCACCGGGCACGAGCCCGCCGCCGAGGACGCGGTCGAGCTCGGGCACGCCGGTGGAGCGTGCGGTGGCCTGGCGGCCGTCGACCTGGCCGATGGGCAGGGCAGAGGTGGTGACCCGGCCGGGTGTCGTCGTACGGACCGCGGGCGCGCCGTACTCCTCGATCGTGCCCCAGGCCTGGCACTCGGGGCAGCGGCCGAGCCACTTGGCCGTCTGCCAGCCGCATTCGGTGCAGCGGTAGGACGGGCGGTCCTTGGTGGTCTTCGTACGGGCAGCCATGCGGGAAACCGTAGCCGCAGGCACTGACAACCAGGGGCCCCGGCCGCCCCGGACGCGCGGCGGAAGACCGCGGAAGGTTCCTGTGCTCTTATGAGGGATCGTTTCACCCGTACGGATTAAAAGTGCGCAACGGGGAAGAACGGACGAACCCTCGCCGCCTACGGTCGCACGGGTGATGAGCAGCAGTCCGGAGACCTCGACCCGTACGACCGGTGCGCACCGGGCGCACCGCGAGGCGCGCGACCGCGCTGCCGCGCGCACACTGGCGCAGCACCCGCCCGCACGCTATGAGCCGCATCTCGACGGCCTGTTCACCTACTGCCTGTCCGTGCTGTGCGACCACGACACGGCGACCGCCGCCCTCGCGGACGCGCTGACGTTCGCCGAGCGGCGCGGGCAGCGCGTCGTGCCGAGTCCGCAGGACCGGCGGGCGTGGCTGTACGCGCTGGCCCGCTGGGCGTGCCTGCGCAAGCTGGCCGAGGCCAAGCAGAAACGTCAGGCCACGCACGCCGCGGGCCGCCACGCCGACGACGGGCGGGGCCCCGGCTCGCGGCAGGGGCCCGGCACCGGCCAGGGCACGGCCGACCGCCGCGGCGCGGGCGGGCAGCAGACCACGGGCGGCGGGCCGCAGGGAACGAACGGGCGGCAGGGCACGGGCCGGGCCACCCCGTCCGCACCGCCCGCCGCGCCCCTTCCCGAGGACGTCCAGGAGCAGCGGCGGCGCGAACTGGCCCTGCTGGCCTGGCCCGAGGCCGCCGGCACCAGCCCCGAGCAGCGCGAGGCCCTCGAACTCGCCGTACGCCACCACCTCGCCGGCCACGAGGTCGCCGCGGTCCTCGGCATGGACCTCGCCGCCGCCCGCGAACTGCTCGCCTCCGCGGCCTGCGAGGTGGAGCGCACCCGCGCGGCGCTCGCCGTCGTCGAGACCGGCGGCTGCCCGGGCGTGAGCGCGCTCACCGGAGACAGCCCGCTCGTGCTCAGCGCGGCGCTGCGGCGCGAGCTCGTCCGGCACGTCGACGACTGTCCGCGCTGCCGCCGTACCGCCGAGCGCGCGATCCCCGGCCGGTGGCCCGGCTCCAGCGTCACCCCCGCCGAGCTGCCCGTCCTTCAGGCCCCCCGCACGGCTCTGCACGCCGCCATGGCGCACCACCCGCGCGCGCGGGGCGCCGCTCCCCGCTTCGACCGGCGCGGCTTCCCGATGGACCCCAAGGACCGTGCGGCCCGCAGGGACCGTCTGCGCGCGCGTGCCGTCACGACGACGGTGGTCGCCACGGTCGTCGCCGCTCCCGTACTGGCCCTGTGGGCCGCCTACCGGGGCACCCCGACCAGCGAGGGACAGGGCGGCCCGTCGGCCACCGCGCGCGAGGCCCACGACCACGGGGCCCTGGCCGGCGAGGAGACCGGCGACGGCTACGAGAACGCGGGCAACGCCCGCCCCGGACCCGACGCCGGCTTCGGCGGGGCGAGGCCCGATGTCTCCGTGGAGGTCGTGAGCGTCCGGGGCGGCGGCGCCGGGAACAAGGCCGGCCACCTGGCCGTGACCGCCACCGGCGCCGGCGACACCACACTCGTCACCCTGACCGCGTCCGGTGCGGCGCCGGTCCACTGGTCGGCGTCCACGGGCGCGCCCTGGCTCTACCTGAGCCGTTCCTCGGGAACCCTGAGGCCGGGCGAGTCGTTGACGATCAAGGTGTACGTGGACCATCTGCGCGAACCGTCCGGCCACTGGAGCGCGCGGGTGGCGATCGCACCCGCCGGAGCCGTGGTCTCCATCGACGGCTACGGCACGGCGCCTCGCCCCTCCGCCCCGGCCGCCACGCACCCGGCCGACCCGCCCCCGCCCACCGCCCCGCACCCGACACCCACGCAGACGGCCCCCACGAGCCCCTCCAGCCCGACGCCGAGCGACCCCCCGTCCTCGTCGCCCGGGCCGTCGTCCACCCCGGCCCCGACGCCCACCGGATCGTCACCGTCCGGCCCGGACGGCCCCACCCCGCCACCGGACAGCGGCGGCGGCGCGCCGAGCCGGCCGGACAGGCCTTAGCCGGAAGCCGGGTGTACGGCCCGCGGGATGAGGCGGGACCGGACGGGACCAGCGGGCCCGGACGGAATCAGGCGGGATCCGCCGGATGCGGTGCCGACAGCGGACGCCGCGAGGCCAGCCGTTCCTCGCACAGCTCGACCAGGCGGTCGTAGCCGGCCTTGCCCATCAGCTCGGTCAGCTCCGCCCGGTAGGAGACGTACACGGGCTCGCCCGCGCCGTGCGCCGACGTCGCCGAGGTGCACCACCAGTGCAGGTCGTGGCCGCCCGGACCCCAGCCCCGGCGGTCGTACTCACCGATCGACACCTGGAGCACCCGCGTGTCGTCGGGGCGGTCGATCCACTCGAAGGTCCGCCGGATCGGCAACTGCCAGCACACGTCCGGCTTGGTCTCCAGCGGCTCCCGGCCCTCCCGGAGCGCCAGGATGTGCAGCGAGCAGCCCATGCCGCCGGGGAAACCGGGCCGGTTCTGGAAGATGCACGACCCCTGGAAGGGGCGGGTCTGCCGGGAACCCTCCTCGTCCTCGGTCACCCAGCCGCTCTCCGTGCCCTCGGCGTGGTTCTGCCAGATGTCCGGTGTGAGCCTGGCCACGTGCTCGGCGACGCGCTGCTCGTCGTCCTCGTCGGAGAAGTGGGCGCCCAGCGTGCAGCACCCGTCGTCCGCGCGGCCCTCCTGGATGCCCTGGCAGCCGCTGCCGAAGATGCAGTTCCAGCGAGAGGTCAGCCATGTCAGATCACAGCGGAAGACCTGCTCGTCGTCCGCGGGGTCCGGGAACTCCACCCACGCCCGTGCGAAGTCCAGCCCCTTCTCGTCGGGCTCCGAGTGCTTCTTCCGCTTCGGCTCCGGCAACACGGCTTTCGCCGGCTTCCCCGAGCCCGCGGAGGCCGCCGATTTATCGGTCTTCGCCTTTTTCGTCTTTGGCACGCGTCCAGAGTAAATCGCCCGGCACCCGCGCCGGGACCGCCGCGGACCGGACACCTGGTGCGGAGCCGGACCAGGTGCCCGCGGCGGAGCCGGACCGGGCATCCGGGGCGGAGCCGGACCGGGCATCCGGGGCGGAGCCGGACCGGGCATCCGGGGTGGAGCGCGGCGCGGGTGGCAGTAGCGTTCCGTACATGAGACTCGGTGTCCTCGACGTGGGTTCGAACACGGTGCATCTGCTGGTGGTCGACGCGCACCCCGGCGCACGCCCGCTGCCCGCGCACTCGCACAAGGTGGAGCTGCGGCTCGCCCAGCTCCTCGACGGGGAGGGCGCGATCGGCCCCGATGGCGTCGACAGGCTGATCGCCGTGGTCCAGGACGCGCTCCAGGCCGCCGAGGACAAGGGCGTGGAGGACCTGCTGCCGTTCGCGACCTCCGCCGTGCGCGAGGCCGGGAACGCCGACGACGTCCTCGCCCGCGTGCGGGCCGAGACCGGCGTCGAGCTCCAGGTGCTCAGCGGCGAGGAGGAGGCGCGCCTCACCTTCCTCGCCGCCCGCCGCTGGTTCGGCTGGTCCGCCGGGAAGCTGCTGGTCCTGGACATCGGCGGCGGCTCACTGGAGATCGCGTACGGCATCGACGAGGACCCCGACGCGGCCGTGTCGCTGCCGCTCGGCGCGGGCCGCCTCACCGCCGGCCGGCTGCACGGCGACCCGCCCGACCCGGAGGACGTCAGGGCACTGCGCCGCCATGTGCGCGCGGAGATCGCGCGGACGGTCGGCGAGTTCACCCGCTTCGGCGCCCCGGACCACGTGGTCGCCACCTCCAAGACGTTCCGCCAGCTCGCCCGCATCGCCGGGGCGGCCCGCTCCACCGAGGGCCTCTACGTCCAGCGCGAGCTGAAGCGGGAGTCCCTGGAGGCGTGGGTGCCGCGCCTGGCCGCCATGACGACCGACGAGCGCGCCGAGCTGCCCGGAGTCTCCGACGGCCGCGCGGGCCAGCTACTGGCCGGCGCCCTGGTCGCCGAGGGCGCGATGGACCTCTTCGGCGTGGAACGGCTGGAGATCTGCCCCTGGGCGCTGCGAGAGGGAGTCATCCTCAGGCGCCTGGATCACATGGGGTCGGCGTAGAGACCGGCCGTGGCGTGGAGACCGGGGTCGGCATGGGCACCGGGGTCGGCATGGAGACATACACCTCACCCGCGAACAGCCACCCCGCGTCACCCAACCGCACCCCGTAACCTGTCCCTCGTGGTGGAACCCGTCGTGCGCATCCCGGATGCGAAGGTCGCCCTGTCGACGGCCTCCGTGTATCCGGAGTCGACAGCGACGGCCTTCGAGATCGCCGCGCGCCTCGGCTACGACGGCGTCGAGGTGATGGTGTGGACCGACCCGGTCAGTCAGGACATCGACGCGCTGCGCAGGCTCAGCGACTACCACGGGATACCGATCCTCGCCGTGCACGCCCCCTGTCTGCTGATCACCCAGCGGGTGTGGTCCACCGACCCCTGGGTCAAGCTCCAGCGCGCCCGCGCGGCCGCGGAGAAGCTCGGCGCGAGCACCGTCGTCGTACACCCGCCGTTCCGCTGGCAGCGCCAGTATGCCCGTGACTTCGTGAACGGGATCTGGCGGATGGCGAACGAGACCGATGTGCGGTTCGCCGTGGAGAACATGTACCCGTGGCGCTACCGCGACCGCGAGATGCTCGCCTACGCCCCCGACTGGGACGTCACGAAGGACGACTACCGCCACTTCACGATCGACCTCAGCCACGCGGCCACGGCCCGCACCGACGCGCTGGGGATGGCCGAGCGCATGGGCGACCGCCTCGGCCACGTCCACCTCGCCGACGGCAAGGGCTCGGCGAAGGACGAGCACCTCGTGCCCGGCCGCGGCAGCCAGCCCTGCGCCGAGCTGCTGGAACGTCTCGCCACCTCCGGTTTCGACGGCCATGTCGTCATCGAGGTCAACACCCGCCGTGCCATGTCCAGCGCGGAGCGCGAGTCCGACCTCGCCGAGGCCCTGGCCTTCACCCGGCTGCACCTGGCCTCGGCGATGCGGGTGCCCCGGCGATGACCGACACGACCGGCCGCGACTCCGGCACCGCCGGCCCCGGACCCGGCACGGCCGGCCGGAGCGGCCGGGGCCGTGGGCGCCCCCGGCGGGAGGAGGCGGGGGACACCCGCGACCGCATCCTGACCGCGGCCCGCGAGGAGTTCTCCGAGCGCGGCTACGAGAAGACGTCCGTGCGCGGCATCGCCAAGGCGGCCGGAGTCGACTCGGCCCTCGTCCACCACTACTTCGGCACCAAGGAGCAGGTGTTCGAAGCGGCGATCGAGGTGGCCTTCGCGCCCGCCCTGAGCTCGTCGTACATGATCGCCGACGCCCCGCTGGAGGTGGTCGGCGAACGCCTGACCCGCTTCTTCTTCGGCATCTGGGAGAACCCCACCACCCGCACGCCCCTGCTGGCGATCGTCCGTTCCGCCGTGAACAACGACACCGCGGCCGCGGTCTTCCGCCGCCTGGTCGCCTCACAGCTGCTGCGCCGCCTCGCCGGCCGGCTCGAGCAGCCGGACGCGGAGCTGACCGCCGAACTGGCGGCCGCGCAGCTGGTGGGGTGCGCGATGCTGCGGTACGTGATCAGGCTGGAGCCGCTGGCGTCGGCGGACGTGGAGCAGATCATCGCCCGCGTGGCACCGGCCGTGCAGAGGCACCTCGCAGGCCCGTGACCCGGCGGCCCGACACACGTCCGTGCGGCCTGCCCGAGACACGCCCACCCGGCCCCCCGAGACACGCGTCCCGCATTCCGGACAGCGCGTCCCGCCCCGTGGATGACCGGCGTACGCTCGACTCCGTCAGAACTCTGCCACGATGCCATGCCATGCCACGGCCTGCCGGCCTCCCGGCAGGACCCTGAGGCAGAACTCTCCGAAGGAGCGAGCGACGATGCCCGAGCTGAGGTCCCGCACAGTCACCCACGGCCGCAACATGGCGGGCGCTCGCGCCCTTATGCGCGCCTCCGGTGTACCCGGTGCGGACATCGGCCGGAAGCCGATCATCGCCATCGCCAACAGCTTCACCGAGTTCGTGCCCGGCCACACCCACCTGGCGCCGGTCGGCCGGATCGTCAGCGAGGCGGTCAAGGAGGCGGGCGGCATCCCGCGCGAGTTCAACACCATCGCGGTCGACGACGGCATCGCGATGGGCCACGGCGGCATGCTGTACTCGCTGCCCTCCCGCGACCTGATCGCCGACAGCGTCGAGTACATGGTCGAGGCCCACTGCGCCGACGCCCTGGTCTGCATCTCCAACTGCGACAAGATCACCCCGGGCATGCTGATGGCGGCCCTGCGCCTGAACATCCCGACGGTCTTCGTCTCCGGCGGCCCCATGGAGGCCGGCCGCGCCACCCTGGTCGACGGCACCGTCCGCACCCTCGACCTGGTCGACGCGATGTCCGAAGCCGTCAACGACAAGATCTCCGACGAGGACATCCTCCGTATCGAGGAGAACGCCTGTCCGACCTGCGGCAGCTGTTCCGGCATGTTCACCGCCAACTCGATGAACTGCCTGACCGAGGCGATCGGCCTCTCCCTGCCGGGCAACGGCTCGGTGCTCGCCACCCACACCGCCCGCAGGGCGCTGTACGAGGACGCGGCCCGCACGGTCATGGACCTCACCCGCCGCTACTACGAGCAGGACGACGACACGGTCCTGCCGCGCTCCATCGCCACCTTCCAGGCCTTCGAGAACGCGATGGCCCTGGACATCGCGATGGGCGGCTCCACGAACACGATCCTGCACCTGCTGGCGGCGGCCCAGGAAGCGGGCGTCCCCTTCGGCCTGGAGCAGATCGACGCGGTCTCCCGCCGGGTCCCGTGCCTGGCGAAGGTGGCGCCCAACGTCGCCAAGAACCGCACGTACTACATGGAGGACGTGCACCGCGCCGGCGGCATCCCCGCCCTGCTCGGCGAACTGCACCGCGCGGGCCTGCTGAACGAGGACGTGCACGCGGTGCACAGCCCGTCCCTGGCGGACTGGCTGAAGACCTGGGACGTCCGCGGCGGCTCCCCGTCCCCCGAGGCGGTGGAACTGTGGCACGCGGCGCCCGGGTGCGAGAGGTCCGCCGAGGCCTTCTCCCAGTCGGAGCGCTGGGAGGCCCTGGACGAGGACGCCGAGAACGGCTGCATCCGCAGCGCCGAGCACGCGTACTCCAAGGACGGCGGCCTGGCCGTCCTCAGGGGCAACCTGGCCGTCGACGGCTGCGTGGTGAAGACGGCGGGCGTGGACGAGTCGATCTGGACCTTCGAGGGCCCGGCGGTCGTCTGCGAGTCGCAGGAGGAGGCCGTCCAGAAGATCCTCACCCAGCAGGTCAAGGAGGGCGACGTCGTCGTCATCCGCTACGAGGGCCCCAAGGGCGGTCCCGGCATGCAGGAGATGCTCTACCCGACCTCGTACCTGAAGGGCCGCGGCCTGGGCAAGGCCTGCGCCCTGGTCACCGACGGCCGCTTCTCCGGCGGCACCTCGGGCCTGTCCATCGGCCACGCCTCCCCCGAGGCGGCCTCCGGCGGCACGATCGCACTCGTCGAGGACGGCGACCGCATCCGCATCGACATCCCGAACCGCACCATCGAACTCCTGGTGGACGAGCAGGAACTCTCCCGCCGCGAGCAGGCCCTGAACGGCACCTACGCCCCCCGGAACCGCGACCGCAAGATCTCCGCCGCCCTGCGCGCCTACGCCGCGATGGCGACCAGCGCGGACAAGGGCGCGGTCCGGGACGTGACCAAGCTGGGCTGACCCCCGCCCGCCCGACGGCAAGGGCCGCTCCCTCATGGGGGCGGCCTTTGCCGCACGTCACCAGCTCGCCGGGTCCCGTCCGTCCACGGCGAAGACGGTGCCGTCGGGCGCGCCGGCGTAGACGTGACCGGCGGCGAGGACGGGCGGTGCCAAGTCGCCCGCGACCTTGTCCGCGTGGGCGCCGAGCCGTGGCGGTGTCTGCCCGACGAGTCGTCCCGTACGGGCGTCCACGGCGAGCAGCCGCCCGTCGGCGGCGACCACGTAGACATGCCGGCCGTCCGAGACCGGTGCCGAGCCGCGGCTCACCGCCGACTCCAGGTGCCACAGCTGCTTTCCCGCGTCCATGTCCACCGCTTCCAACGCCCCACCGGACGCCATGAGGTTCACGACGCCGCCCCGTACGCCGGCCTGCGCACCCTGGAGACGTACGGGCAGCGCGACCCGGCGCGTCTCGCGGGAGGCGCTCGTGTACCGGACGACCGCCTTCGCGTCTCCGGTGACCCTGTCGAGTTCGAGCAGGAAGACGGATCCGCCCCGGGCGCCGACCGGCGTCAGGTACCCCCGCAGCCGCGCCTCCCAGCGCACGGTGCCGGTGCCGGGGTCCACGGCGCTGATCTGCGTACGGGTCCCGTCGTCGGAGGTGCTCGTCGCATACGCCGACGGGTTCCCGGGGAACGAGGCGAGGGACGGCAGGCTGTAGCCCGCGATCCGCCGGCTCCACCGGGTCGAGCCCGAGGCACTGCCCACGCCGGTGACCGTCCCGTCGGCACGGGCGAGCAGGAGCATGTCGCCTGCGAACACCCGCCCGCTCCGGGCGGGCACGTCCCGCTCCCGGCGCGTCCTCCCCGACGCGGGATCGAGCGCAGCCAGACGCCGGCCGTCCGCCGTGGCCACGTGCACCAGGCCACCCGAGAGCACGGGCGTCAGCCTGCCGGACCCGGTGATGGAACGCCGCCACAGCACCGCGCCGTCGGCCGGATCGAGGGCGAAGACCACGCCGGAGCGCGCGCAGAACAACCTGCCGGTGCCGAACGAGCACTGCGGTACCCCCGGCTGCCCCGACACCGGCTTCTCCTGCCACGCCTCGAACCCGGCGGGCGTGGTTCGAGGCGTGGTGCCGGAGGCCGTGGGGCCGTCGTCGCCGAGCAGCTGGACCGAGCCGAAGGCACCCGCCACGAGCACCCCGAGTGCCCCGGCCACCAGGGCGGTCCGTGTGCGCAGGCGCCGCAGGAGACCCCACTGCGCCGCCCGTCCGGCGACGGGCTCGGGCTCCGGCCGAGGCGGACCGCTCGCCCGCTGATCCGGCACGAAGGCCTGGGTGTCGTACGACGCCGCCACCGCCCGCAGTTCCCGCATCAACTCGTCCGGGGTGGGCCGGGCCTCGGGCTCCTTGGCGAGACAGCGCAGCACCAGTGGCGCCAGGTCCTCCGGCACACCGGTCAGGTCCGGCTCGTCGTGCACGACCTGGTAGGCGACGACGTAGGGGCTGTCGGAGTCGAACGGCCCCCGCCCGGTCGCCGCGTGCACCAGCACCGAGCCCAGCGCGAAGATGTCCGCCGCCGGACCGACCTCCCGGGGCCGCCGGAACTGCTCGGGCGCCATGAACGGTGGCGTACCGATCAACTTGCCGGTCTCCGTGCGCAGTTCGCTGTCCTTCGGCCGCGAGATGCCGAAGTCGATGACCTTGGGCCCGTCCTCGGCGAGCAGCACGTTGCTCGGCTTGAGGTCCCGGTGGACCACACCCACCCGGTGGATGTCGCGCAGCGCCTCGGCGAGTCCGGCCATCAGCCGACGCAGTTGGGCCGGGGCCATCGGACCGTGCTGCTTCACCTGCTCGGACAGCGTGTGGCCGGGAATGAACAGGGTGGCCATCCACGGTCGCTCGGCCCCCGGGTCGGCGTCCACGACCGGCGCGGTGAAGGCTCCGCTGACCCGCCGGGCCGCCGCCACCTCCTGCCGGAAACGCCCCCTGAACTCGGGGTCCTTGGCGAACTCGGCGTGCACGACCTTCACCGCCAGCTTCAGACCCGAGGTGCTGCGGGCCAGGTGCACCACGCCCATGCCGCCCGAGCCGAGGCACGACTCCAGGCGGTAGTGCCCGGCGTATTCCGGAAGTTCCGCTTCCGCGCCCGCTCCGGTGTTGCGCTGTGGCGTCATGGACCACCCCCGTGCTGTTCGTCCGCGCGCGCGACGCACGGAGCCTAGTCGAAGACTCGGACAGGACCGAGGCGGCTTGCTAGCGTTCGCGTGCGAGTCGCGTACATGCGTCCCATGGCGCGATCACGATCGCACGGTCCAAGGAAAACCAGGCGGTCCACGAAGCCCCATGACGGCCATGGGGCTCGACGGGGGAGGGTTCGCATGTCTGTCGAGCGTGTCGAGGACGTCAGAGACGACGGCGCGGAGCAGGAGACCGAGACGCAGGCCACGGCAGCGGCCGTGCACTACTACCCGGTCGCCCCCGGCGTCCGCCTCAACGTCCGCAGCGGCCCCGGTACCGGCTACAGCCTCGTCCGGGTCCTGCCCGAGGGCGCACAGGTGCCCGTCTACTGCCAGACACCGGGGACCACGGTCTCCGGCTACTACGGCACGTCGAACATCTGGGACAACATCGGCAACGGCCAGTTCGTCTCGGACGCCTACGTGCACACCGGCAGCGACGGCTACGTAGCCCCCCGCTGCGCCTGAGCCCGCCCCGAGCCCGCGGCCGCGGCGGAGCCATAATCGTCCCGTGAGCGACGAGAACGGCACCCCGGACACCACCGCGGGCTCCACGGCCCCCGCCGGCTCCGGCGGCCCCCGGCCCGAGCCCCTGCGTTTCTTCAAAACCAGCTGGGTGAACCACGACGAGGGGTACGCGGCGCGCCGCGCGGGCGTCGGCGTCGGTTCGCTGCTGGCCGCCGCGGCCGCGTGCTTCGTGCTCCGCTTCGCCTACGAGGGGCTCCAGATCGCCGGCTCCGGCGCCTTCGTCACGCTGCTGGTGGTCGTCATGTTCGCCGTGTGCAGCGCGCTCGCCTTCCGGCACACCTGGGACGGCTTCACCAAGCGCCCCGACCCCGAGCGCCAGGCCTCCCTGCGCGGCCTGCTCGCGATCGGCTTCATCGGCTCCCTGCTCGCCTACTTCTTCCGCTCCCTCATCGAGGCCCCCGGCGAGAGCCTGCACCGCCGGGAGTACCAGGAGGCCCGCGAGCGCCACGTACGCCGGGCCGGCCGGCGCTCGGGCAACCCGTCGAAGAAGCGCCACCGCTCCTGACCGGCCCGCCCGCAGAAGGTCCCCGCTCGCGCCCGGCGCCCGCCAGGGAAAAACGCTGTCCACGGCCGCGCCACCGCCAGATCATGGCGGTATGACCGCATCCCCGTCGCCCCACACATCCCCCTCGCCCCAGGCATCGTCGTCGTCCGCGCACGGCTCCGTGCCCCTCCGCTCCGCACGGGCCCACTCCTTCAACGCCGCCGCCGCCCAGTACGCCGCCAACCGGCCCTCCTACCCGCCCGCGCTTCTGGACGCCGTCGAGGAACTGGCCGGCCGCCCCCTCGCCGGTGCGCGCGTCGCGGACATCGGCGCCGGTACGGGCATCGCGACCGCCCTCCTGCACCAGCGCGGCGCCGAGGTGCTGGCCGTCGAACCCGGCGAGGGCATGGCCGCCCAGTTCCGCCAGGCCCACCCCCGCATCCCGATCGTGCGCGGCAACGGCGACGCCCTGCCGCTCGCCGACGCCTCCGCCGACCTCCTCACCTACGCCCAGGCCTGGCACTGGACCGACACCACCCGGTCCGTGCCGGAGGCCCTGCGGGTCCTGCGCCCCGGCGGTGCGCTCGCGCTGTGGTGGAACACCGACGCCCTCGACATCGAGTGGATCGCCGAGGCCGGCCGCCGCGTCGGCCGCTTCTTCGGCATCGACGTCCCCGCCGAGAAGCAGCGCGCCGCCCGCACCGAGTTGGCCGACCCCAGTGGCCGCCTCGACTTCACCCGCCGCGAGGTGCGCTGGAGCCGCCGCGTCCCCCTCGACACCCACCTCGCCAACATCGCCAGCCACTCGGTCTTCCTGGTCTGCCCCGAGGAACGCAAGACCGCCTTCCTCGCCGCCGAGCGCGACCACCTGCTGAACGTCTTCCCCGACGGCGTCGTCGAGGAGACCTACGACGTCCTCCTCCTCGTCGCCACCAAGCCCTGACCCCCCATCACCTCCACGGCACCCCTTGACGCGGCTGCCGTGACGCGCGTTAATCATCGCATGATGAATAATGCCGACGACCCCTCCCGGCCACCGGACCCGCACACCCACGCCGCCTACGACGGCTACGACGCCCACGCCGTCCATGCGGAGGGCCTCACCGCCGTCCGCGGCCCCCGCACCGTCCTGCACGGCCTGGACTTCACCGTCCCCCGCGGCCGGATCACCGGCCTGCTCGGCCCCTCCGGCTGCGGCAAGTCGACCCTCATGCGCGCCATCGTCGGCACCCAGGCCAACGTCACCGGCACCCTGGACGTCCTCGGCCTCCCGGCCGGCCACCCCGCCCTGCGCACCCGCATCGGCTACGTCACCCAGCACCCCTCCGTCTACGACGACCTGACCGTCCGGCAGAACCTCGACTACTTCGCCGCCGTCCTCGACCCGGGCCACGCCGCGGCCGAACGCCGGCACGACAACGTCACCCGAGCCATCGCCGACGTCGACCTCACCAGCCACGCCGACGCCCTCGCCGGCAACCTCTCCGGCGGCCAGCGCAGCCGCGTCTCCCTCGCGGTCGCCCTCCTCGGCACCCCCGAACTGCTCGTCCTCGACGAGCCCACGGTCGGCCTCGACCCCGTGCTGCGCCGCGACCTGTGGAACCTCTTCCACGACATCGCCGCCACCCGCGGCACCACCCTCCTCGTCTCCTCCCACGTCATGGACGAGGCCGAGCGCTGCCACCGCCTCCTCCTCATGCGCGAGGGCCGCATCCTCGCCGAGGACACCCCGCAGGCGCTCCGCACCCGCACCGGCACCGAGACCGTCGAAGCGGCCTTCCTGCACCTCGTGGACGAGGCGGTCGCCGCAGGCCGCGCCAAGGAGACAGCACGATGACCAGCACCGCCACCGCCCTCACCGCGGCCCCCGCCCCGACCCGCGCCCTCAGCGCCGCCCGCACCACCGCCACCGCGGCCCGCGTACTGCGCCAGCTCCGCCACGACCCGCGCACCATCGCCCTGATGCTCCTGGTCCCCTGCGTCATGCTGGTCCTGCTGCGCTACGTCTTCGACAGCAGTCCGCGCACCTTCGACAACATCGGCGCCTCGCTGCTCGGCATCTTCCCGCTCATCACGATGTTCCTGGTGACCTCGATCGCCACGCTGCGCGAACGCACCTCCGGCACCCTCGAACGCCTCCTCGCCATGCCCCTCGGCAAGGGCGACCTCATCGCCGGCTACGCCCTCGCCTTCGGCGCCCTCGCGATCGTCCAGTCCGCCCTCGCCACCGGCCTGGCGCTCTGGGTCCTCGGCCTGAAGGTGACCGGCTCCGCATGGCTCCTCCTCCTGGTAGCCCTCCTCGACGCACTGCTCGGCACGGCCCTCGGCCTCTTCGTCTCCGCCTTCGCCGCCTCCGAGTTCCAGGCGGTCCAGTTCATGCCGGCCGTGATCTTCCCCCAGCTCCTGCTCTGCGGCCTGTTCACCCCGCGCGACCGCATGCACCCCGTCCTGGAGGCCATCTCCGACGTCCTGCCCATGTCCTACGCCGTCGACGGCATGAACCAGGTCGTGCGCCACAGCGACGTCACGGCCACCTTCGTCCGGGACGTACTGATCGTGGCCGGCTGCGCCCTGCTGGTCCTGGGCCTGGGAGCGGCGACCCTCCGGCGGCGCACGGCATAGCCCCCGCGCGACACACGGGCGCCGCCCGCCCCGCCGTTCCGTCTGACGGACAACGCACCCCCGCGCGCAGCGCCGGTGCGAGGATGAGTTCCATGAGCCAGAAAGTCGCAGTCCTCGGCACCGGCAAGATCGGCGAAGCCCTGCTCAGCGGAATGATCCGGGCCGGTTGGGCCCCCTCCGACCTCCTGGTCACCGCCCGCCGCCCCGAACGCGCCGAGGAACTCCGTGCCCGCCACGGAGTCACCCCGGTCACCAACCCGGATGCAGCCAAGACCGCCGACACCCTGATCCTCACGGTCAAGCCCCAGGACATGGGAACCCTCCTCGACGAACTCGCCCCGCACATCCCCGCCGACCGCCTGGTCATCAGCGGCGCGGCGGGCATCCCCACCTCCTTCTTCGAGGAGCGCCTGGCCGCGGGCACCCCCGTCGTCCGGGTCATGACGAACACCCCCGCCCTCGTCGACGAGGCCATGTCCGTCATCTCCGCCGGCACCCACGCCACCGCCGACCACCTCGCCCACGCCGAGGAGATCTTCGGCGCCGTCGGCAAGACGCTCCGCGTCCCCGAGTCGCAGCAGGACGCCTGCACGGCCCTCTCGGGCTCGGGCCCGGCGTACTTCTTCTACCTGGTCGAGGCCATGACCGACGCCGGAATCCTCCTGGGCCTGCCCCGCGACAAGGCCCACGAGCTGATCGTCCAGTCCGCCATCGGCGCCGCCGTGATGCTCCGCGACAGCGGGGAACACCCCGTGAGACTCCGCGAGAACGTCACCTCCCCGGCCGGCACGACGATCAACGCGATCCGCGAACTGGAGAAGCACGGAGTACGCGCCGCCCTCATCGCCGCACTGGAAGCCGCCCGCGACCGCAGCCGCGAGCTGGCCTCCGGCAACAACTGACCCTCCGGCGCCCGGGCGGCGGCCGCCGCCCGGGCCGGCCCCTTCCGGGCCCCTTCAGGCGGGCAACAGCCCGATCGCCCGGTACGCCGCGTCCACCGTCGGCCGCGCCATCCCCCTGGCCTTCTCCGCACCCGCCCGCAACACCCCGTCCACATAACCGGGATCCGCACACAGCTCCCGGTGCCGTTCCTGCATCGGCCTGAGAGCCTCGACGACGGCCTCCGCGGTGTCCTTCTTCAAAGCGCCGTACGACGCATAGCCACCACTCAGGCCCTCCGGGTCCCCGCCCTCGCAGGCGGCCAGGATCTCCAGCAGGTTCGCGACGCCCGGCCGCTCCTCCCGGTCGTAGACGACGTCCTGCCCGCTGTCGGTCACGGCCCGCATGACCTTCTTGCGCACCACCTCCGGCTCGTCCAGCAGATAGACGATGCCCGGCCCGGAGTCGTCCGACTTCCCCATCTTCGACATCGGGTCCTGGAGGTTCATCACCCGCGCCGCCACCTTCGGAGCGGTCGCTCTCGGCACCACGAACGTGTGCCCGTACCGATGGTTGAACCGCACCGCCAGATCCCGGGCCAGCTCCACGTGCTGCGTCTGGTCCTCCCCGACCGGCACCTCGTCCGTGTCGTACGCCAGGATGTCCGCCGCCATCAGCGCCGGATACGTCAGCAGCGACAGCCGTACGCTCCCGCCCCGCCGCTGCTCGCGCGAGGCCTTCTCCTTGTACTGGATCATCCGTCGCATCTCGCCGTCGGTGGCCACGCACTCGAGCAGGTAGGACAGCCGCGCGTGCTCGTCCACATGGCTCTGCACGAACACCGTGCACCGTCTGGGATCGAGCCCGGACGCCAGCAGCAGCGTCGCCGCCTGCCGGCTGAGCCTGCGCACGCGCGCCGGGTCGTGGTCCACGGTCAGTGCGTGCAGATCGACGACGCAGAACAAGGCGTCCGCCTGGTGCTGGTCCACCTCGGCCCACCGGCGCAGGGCGCCCAGGTAGTTCCCGAGCGTCAGGTGCCCGGTCGGCTTGACCCCGCTGAAGACCCGTGTCATCTCCACTCCATCTCCTGGTCGTGGCCGCCGTCCCCGGACGGCCGGCCCCAGGACCCCTGAGGGAGAAACGAGAACGGCCGCCGAGGCGGCGGCCGTTGCGTGCGTACGTGAGAGGCGGCCGCCGTCAGGCGGGCCACCACTGCTGGGTGTACGTACGCGTAGTCATGCCGAACAGGCTACGCCCCCGGCGCCCCTCCCGCAGCGAGTTGACACACCCCGACTGGATCCGTAGTGTTCTCCGAGTTGTCCGACGTGAGAGCCGACTCCGGTCGGTCCCCGGACAGCCACTCCGTAGGTATCAACCGCTACTCGACGACAGTCGTGCAATTCGTCTGCCGTCGTGTCATCGGCATGTGTATTTACGGAATGAGGAATCCGCGTTCGAAAGGACGCAGCCCCCGATTCGCTCGGGAGCGGGGAATCCGCTAAAGTCTCACT
>NZ_JAVACL010000076.1:0-18856 GCF_032658145.1 Streptomyces sp. MK7 | reverse complement strand
TCACGAGGACCCGAGGGAGAAGTGGTTCTCCTTCTCCTGGGTGAAGCGCAGGCGGAGGACCGTGGTGAGGCCGTAGAGGCAGGAGCACAGGTCGTCGAGTTACTCGGGGGCGAGGCCGCCGTCGGTGCGGGCCAGCTGCAGATGGGTGGCGGTACGGCGGGAGAGGCGTCCGATCTCGGGGTGAGCGCGGCACGGTCGCCGGTGAGCATCAGCAGCCGCTGAATGCCCGCCGTGCGCAGGTGGCGCAGGGTGCGTGAGGCGTCGGGGCGCAGCAGGACGGCGCCGGTCAGGTGTCCGTCGACAGTGAGCCAGGCGACGGCCGGGCCGTGGAGGAGGGCGCACCTGTGGTCGCTCGTCGCGCTCGTTCGGGTGCGCATCTCGTGCGGGTTCTGCCTCAGATGCCCAGGATTGACCTCGCGATCTGTCCCCTCGTGAAGGTGGAAGGACATGCCGACGTACGTTGCTTTGCTGAGCTGGACTGATCAGGGCGTCCGAAACTACAAGGACACCGCCAAGCGCGCCGAGACCTTCGGCTCGGCGGTACAGAAGCTCGGCGCGAAGCTCTTGAATATCTACTGGACCGTCGGTCTGTACGACCTCGTGGCCGTGGTCGAGGCACCCGACGACGAAACTGCCGCCGCAGCGCTCCTGCAGCTCGGTGGGGTGGGCAACGTCCGTTCCACGACGCTGCGGGCCTTCGGCCGGGAGGAGATGGAGCGCATCATCGGCAAGGCGGCCGGCTGACGACCACCACGCGGTGCGTGCGGGCGGTGTCCGTTGAGTCGGCTCAGCGGCCGGGCTGGATCCGGCCTCGGAGACCCTCGGCACCGAAGACTCGGCCTTCGAGGACATGCGCCTCCTGGCGGGCAAGCTGACCGCAGCCCTGCGAGACGTATTCCGCGTAGCAGTCCGCCGCGGTCACCTCCTGACGGCGAGCGAACCTCACCACTTCTGAGGGGGACGGTGGGCAACGACGGCTGCCGGCGGCAGGATTCCCTCAGCACTCCAGGGAGAGAAGCCCGGACACGGCCCGGACTTCTCTCCCTGTCGCGTTGTTCGAAGGTGCGCCTGGCACAGGAGGCTTTCATGCGGCCGCCGGAACGGGATGCTGTGGTCCGTCTGCGGGAAAGCGGCCCTCACCTGCTTGTGCCTGCGGTCCGGCTCCGTCACCGCGCTGAACAATCGCCTGGTCATGGCGTTTGTACGCGTCTCGGCGAACCGAGGGGAACGACCGATGCTTGCTGCGGAACACCCGAATCGCAGAGCGTTGCTCGTTGGTGGACTCGCAGTCTCCACGGCCGTGCTCGCGGGGTGCTCATCGACGAGCGCCACCACGTTGGCGACCAGTGCTTCGCCGGAAACGAGCCCGACAACGCCCGCCGCAGCGTTCGCAAGGCTGATGGATGGCAACAAGCGCTGGGTGAGCGGAGAACTTCACCACCCCGACCGGGATCCGAACCGGCGCCAGTTCGTGGCCCAGGGGCAGAAGCCGCTCGGGGCGATCCTTTCCTGCATCGACTCCCGGGTGCCGCCGGAGCTTCTCTTCGACACCGGGCTGGGCGACCTGTACGTGATGCGCACAGGAGGAGAGGCGGTCGGGCCGGTGGTCACGGGTTCCGTGGAGTACGGGCCCATGACGAGTGGCACTCCGCTCATCGTGGTGCTCGGGCATCAGCGGTGCGGGGCCATCGAGGCGGCGTACAAGTCTCTCCACGGCGGCAAGCCGCTACCGGGGAATCTCGATGCGATCGCCAAGGCTCTGCGTCCGGCGTACGCACAGGCCGTCAAGGAGGGCGGCGCCGACCCGGTCGAGACCATGGCCCGTGCGCAGGCCAAGCTGACTGCGGCCGACCTGCGCTCCAACCACGACCTGGCCCCACTCGTGAGACAGGGCAGTCTTGCCGTGGTCGGCGCCTACTACTCCCTCGACACCGGGAAGGTAGAAGTCCTGGCGGGCGCGCCTTCCTGACCGGTTGACCGAGACAGACCTGCATTTTGCCAGGCCGTCGATGATCAGCCCGGCCGAGACGGTTTGAGCGCACAGGCTTGCTTCTTCTTGCCCCGGGCCTTGCCGGGACTCTTGGGGAGTTGGCTTTTGGCTGGTCAGACGTCTTCGGCGCGCGCCACGAGCGGCTCACCGCGTTCCGTGAGTGCCTGTCGTTGCTCGTCGTTGGCCACTGTCGAGCCGCCTCGGACGCCGACAGACGGCCCAAGTCGAGGGCCTGGAAGCGTAATCGTGCGCCACGTCGGTTCGGCACCGACCGCCGGTAGAGTCGGCGGGTGATCGATATGCAGGTGCGCGGGGACCTGGTGCTGTGACCGGCGACGTTCACCGGGTTGACCGCTGGATCGAGTCCTCGCTGGCCTTGTAGGTTCCCGACATGACTGATGACGGCAAGACGCGGATCCGGTTCGCGGAGAAGGCAGATGCAGCCGTGATCGCACGCATCCACATGACCTCTCGGTCGGCAACCATGGAGCCATGCTCAAGACCTGTGGATCGGCCTCGGGTCGGATGCGAAGGGCGTACCTTCCCGAGTGATCGACTTCTGGTCATCGAGTAGGCCCGCGTTGGCGCGCGGGTCGGGAAGGCACGCCCGTGCTCAGCGCAGTGAATGCCGAAGGCTCCGCCGAGACCGGCTCCCTGATCGACGGCATCGTCCGCGAGGGCGCGAGGCGGATGCCGGCCGACGCGCTGGAGGCCGAAGTCAACGCCTGCATCGCCGGGTTGGCTGATCAGTGCGACGAGGTGGGCCGGCGTCTGGTGGTCCGCAACGGCTACCACCGTGAGCGGTAGGTGACCACGGCCGCAGGCCCGGTCGAGGTCAAGGCGCCGCGGGTCAACGACCGGCGCATCGACGAGGCGACCGGTGAGCGGACGCGGTTCTCCTCCAAGATCCTGCCGCCGTGGTTCCGTAAGTCGCCGAAGGCCTCCGAGGTGCTGCCGCTGCTCTACCTGCACGGGCTGTCGTCGGGGGACTTCGTCCCGGCGCTGGAGCAGTTCCTCGGCTTTCCACTCCTCGCGCCTGCAGGCTCGGCAGCTCCCGCGTCGGCCGCAGCACACGGCGACCGCCCTGACGCCGATCCGCCCGCGATCGTCCGGCTCGCCGGAAGCCCCCAGGCTCCGATATCTGCATGAGCGTCCTGCATCGGCGGACCGGACGAGTTCGGGCCGGGCCCGCGAGAGGGGCGTTCCGCGTGGCAGTGTCGTGAGGACACGGGTCAAGTGGCCCCCGCCGTTCCCCCGAGTCACCGCGTGTGGTTCGAGCACATTCCGAAGGCCCGCGGGCGTGGGAGATCAGCGAGGCCGCGGGGGACGGCCGAAGTACCCGGGCTGGGAGCGAGCCGGCATGGAAGCCGAGGGGCAGGGGGCGCCGTTGGTGCGCGCGTCCCTCCGATCGGCACTGCTTGGTGTCGCTGTTGCGACATGTCCCATCCGTGCCAGCCGAATCGAATGACAGCCCGTCCGGTGCCAGCTGATTCTGTCCAGCGCGTGAACACCACATCGCGGACGAGGGAAGGCACGACACTGATGAGACGGATCCGCCTTGCGGCGGCGATATCAGCGGGCTTCGCGCTGGCTGCCGGTGCCATGGCACCCTTCTCCGCGGGCGCCAGCGGCCTGCGCGAGGGCGCCGTGGCGAACGCGCCGGCCGGCGGCACGGCGACAGTGCAGTTGATCACGGGTGACAGTGTGACCGTCACCAAGGCTCCGGGAGGCCGGCAGACAGCCTCCGTCACCCCGGGGGCCGGCCGGCGGGGCATCGTCTTCCGGACGCTGGAGGAGGACGGGCACCTGACGGTACTCCCCTCGGACGCGGGTCCGCTGGTGGGCGCGGGCCGCCTCGACCGGCAACTCTTCGACGTGACGGCGCTCGTAGCGCAGGGGTACGACAAGGCTCACACCGACACGCTGCCCCTCATCGTGGCGGGCCCCGGGAAGGTGGCGGCTTCGGCCATGCGCGGCTTGACCGCCCTAGCAGCGGGCGGTGCACCCGTCCGCAGGCTCGACAGCATCGACGCACAGGCGATGCGCGTGACCGATTCCGACCTCGGCCGCCTCTGGCGTCAACTCGTTCCCGACGCCGCAGAGTTGAGGGCGTCCGAGGTCGCGGCCACGCCCCGGGTCTGGCTGGACGGCCGGGTGGGTGCCGCCCTGGACCGCAGCACTGCTCAGATCGGTGCCCCGGACGTGTGGCAGGCCGGTTACCGGGGCGACGGCGTCAAGGTCGCAGTCCTCGACACCGGTGTGGATCAGACGCATCCTGATCTGGCCGGGCGGGTCGCCGAGGCGAAGGACTTCTCCGGCAGTTCCGGTACCGGGGACGTCTTCGGGCACGGTACCCATGTCGCCTCCATCGTCGGTGGCAGCGGTGCCGCGTCCGGTGGCAGGTACAAAGGCGTTGCGCCGGCCGCGCAGTTGCTGGTGGGCAAGGTCCTCGGCGACGACGGCTACGGCAGCGAGTCGCAGGTGATCGCCGGTATGGAGTGGGCCGCGTCGCAGGGTGCCAAGGTCGTCAACATGAGCCTCGGTTCCGAGGAGGCCACCGACGGCACCGATCCCATGAGCCAGGCGCTGAACGACCTCAGCCGGAGCACCGGCACCCTCTTCGTCGTGGCCGCCGGCAACAGCGGGGAACAGGGGGCGACCACCGTCGGCTCGCCCGGTGCGGCCGATGAGGCCATCACCGTCGGAGCCGTCGACCGGGACGACTCGCTTGCCCCGTTCTCCAGCCGGGGGCCGCGCCTCGGGGACGATGGGGCGAAGCCGGATGTGACCGCGCCCGGTGTCGGCATCGTGGCGGCCCGCGCGGCGGGGACCACGATGGGCGATCCGGTGGACGAGCACTATGTCGCCGCCTCCGGCACCTCCATGGCGACCCCGCACGTGGCCGGCGCTGCAGCCCTGCTCGCCCAGCGTCACCCCGACTGGACCGGCGCGCAGTTGAAGGACGCGCTGATCAGCACGGCCCACACCGTCCCCGGCCAGCAGGTCACGGAAGAGGGCGGCGGCCGGATCGACGTGCGCGCCGCGGCCCTGGGGACGGTCACTGCCACCGGTAGTCTCGCCCTGGGCCCGTTCTCGACCAGCGCCGCTGCCCCGGCCACGTCCCGGCTGCGATACACGAACGCCTCCGACGAGGACCTCACCCTCTCACTCAGTGTCAAGCTGACCACCACCGGTGGCCGCGCTCTTGCTGACGGCGCGGTACGGCTCGGTTCCGACTCGGTGCGCGTGCCGGCCGGAGCGACGACCGAGGTCCCGCTGACCGTCGACCCGGCTCGTGCGGGGAAGGGCAAGTTCTACGGCTATGTGAACGCGACATCCGTCGACGGGAAGACCACCGTGCACACCACGCTCAGTCTCGTGGTGCACGGGCCCGTCCACCGGATCACCGTGGAGACGTACGACAGGACCGGCACGCGCGTTCCGGCTCTGCCGACCATCTGGGGACCCGACGGATTCGTGGACTACACGAGCACCGAACCCGCCGTCGCCGAGGTCGAGGAGGGCACCTACCAGGTGGACAACACCTGGCTGGACACGGTGGGCGACGGTCAGGAGCTGTGCGATGTGGTGCTGCCCGAGGTGAAGGTCACCAAGGACATGACCGTCACCGTGGACGCCCGCAAGACGGTGCCGGTGGACATCCGCACGCCTCGGCCCGCGGAACAGCGAGGTGTCCTCAGCTATCAGACGTACCGGGAGATCGACGGCCACAGCCTGACCCAGGCCACCATGTACTTCGACAGTGCCAAGCGGCTGTACGTCAGCCCCACGGCGCGCGTCACCGACGGCGCCTTCGAGTTCGCCTCCCGCTGGCAGCTCGTCGCCCCGCTCCTGCGGGCGAAGGTGGCGGGCAGCGGCCTCGATCTGAACGCCTACTACATGCCCGCCTCGCCGCTCTTCTCAGACCGCGGGGCGACCCTGACCGCGGTGGACGCCGGTGATGCCGCCACCGCCGACTTCAGCCACGCACGCGGCCGGTTGGCGGTCGTGAAGGACCCGACCGGCGCGTACGAGAAGGACCTCGTCGCGCGGGCGGCCTCGGCCGGTGTTCGTGCCGTCATGCTCGTCCACTTCAGCGACATCGGATGGACTCGCTGGGACCCTCAGGGCGAGCGCTGGGCCGTACCGACGGTGCGTATCGGCTCCCGCGCGGGTGCCGATCTCCTGGCGCGGATCGCGAACCACTCCGCCTCGGTCACGTTCTCGGGCACCGCCCGCAGCCCGTACCTGTACGACGTGATGCAGGTGTCCGCGCAGCAGATTCCCGAACATGTCGTGTACACCGTCTCCGAGCGCGACAGCGCGGTGGTGCGGAGCACGTACGCGGACAACGGCGGTAGCGGCTGGGCGAGCGAACAGCGCTTCGGCTGGCGGCCGTACCAGAACACGGCCTGGCTGCAGTACACCCGGTTCGTTCCCACCGGCTTCACCCGGACCGAGTACATCAGTGCCGGGGACACCACGTGGCAGCACCTGGTGCACCACACTACGACGTTCGACGTCGACATGCCGCTCGCCGTCGGCATGCGCGATGTCCCCCGGGCGTACCGGGCCGGGGCGCAGCCCGCCGAGACCTGGCAGGGCGCCGTCGTACGGCCGTCCATCCCGATCGGCACCACCACTCCCACGGTGCGCGTGGGCAACGTGCTGAGGCTGAGGATCCCGGAGTTCACGGACTCGCAGTCCGGACACTGGTCGCGGGCCGAGGCAGGCGACGGCGGCGGTGTCGGCACGTCGAGCGCCGACAGGGCCGGCGACGCCACGAGCGCCGTGCTCTACCGTGACGGCCGCGAGCTCACCGACTTGGACAGTGCCTGGGCGGACATGGAAGTGCCCGCCGATGCCGCTCAGTACCGGCTGGACCTGACCACGTCGCGGAACTCGCCGGACTGGAAGGACTCCGTCGCCACCAGCACCTCGTGGTCCTTCCGGTCGGCCCGGACGGACACGGCCACGCCGTTGTCTCTACTCCAACTGGACTACGCGGTGCCGGTCGACGCGCACAACGTGCTGCATGCCGGCCACACACACGCCATCGGCGTCCGGGTCCGCGCCCAGGACGGGCTGCCCGCCCCGAGCGGAGTGACCGTTCAGGTCGAGGCCTCCTACGACGACGGCCGCACCTGGAGCACGGCCAAGGTGACCGACCGCGGCCGCAACGCCTTCCAGGCCAGGGTCGACGGGCCCTCGAAGGCTGCCGCCGGCGCCTGGGTGACCCTGCGCGTCACGGCCCGCGACGCCGCCGGGAACACGGTCTGCCAGACGGTGCAGCGCGCCTACGCCCTGCAGCGGTAGGTGAGCCCTCGGGGGGCGCGTGTTCCGACGTGCGCCCCCCCTGCTCCATGCCTCCCATGTAGTACGGTATTCAACCGTCGAACGCACGACCCCGGGAGGACGTCAGTGGTGCTGGAGGTCGCCGGCGTCTCCGGCGAGGAGGAGTCCCTCTACGGGCTGCTCGTCGCGTACGGCCAGGCCACCCCGGCAGACCTGGCCCAGCGTGCCGGTCTGTCCCACGCGGACGCCGCGCGTATCCTCGACTCGCTGACCTCCAAGGGCCTGGCAAGTCATACGGACGGCACTCCCCGGGCGTACCGAGCCACTCCCCCGGACGTGGCGCTGCTGCCCCGGCTCAAGCGCAGCGCCGACGCTCTGGAGCTGGCCCGGATCGAGGCCGCCCGTCTGGTCGAGTCCTACCGGGACACGATTCGCAGGCACGACGCCGGCCAGTTGCTCGAGGTCATCACCGGGGCGGAAGCCCTGCGCCAGCACCTGAGGCAAATCCAGACCAGCGCGCAGGCCGAAATGCTCTGGTTCTGCAAGGCCCAGTACGTGGCCATGCCGTCCGGCAGCAATGCCGAGGAGTTCGAGGCGCTGGCCCGGGGCGTGCGCTACCGAGTGCTGTACGAGAAGGCGTTCTTCGACGACGAAGGAGCCGTGGACAACGTGGTGGCGGGCGTACGGGCCGGCGAGGTCGCCCGGGCCGTGCCGAACCTGCCGCTGCGCCTGGCGATCGCCGACCGCTCCGTCGCCATCTTCCCCCTCGTGGCCGGTGGGCCGCACGGCAGCCCCGAGGAGCCGACCACCGCACTGGTCAGGGACAGCAATCTGCTCGCTGCCCTGATGGCCCTGTTCGAGCGCTACTGGGAGGACGCCGTCCCCCTGAACGTCGACGACGCCGGCGCCATCGAAGGGACGGACGCAGTCGGGCAGCCCGATGTGCTCTCCCCCACCGACCGCAAGCTGCTCGCCCTGCTGGTGGCCGGGGTCGCCGACAAGGCGATCGCCTCGCAGATGGGGCTGAGCCGCCGGACCGTCCAGCGCCGGATCCAGAGCATGATGGAGCGCGCCGGCGCGGCAACACGCATGCAACTCGCCTGGCAGGCCGCACGCCGCGGATGGCTGTGAGCCGAGAGTCTGCGGCTGCCGTCCCCTCCAGCTGACCGAACGACCCCCGAAGAGGGCGTCACCCCTCGACATCGGCGGGGCCGCTGCCGGGGGAACGTCGTCGCCGGCGCCCGCGGTGGCGTGAGCGGTGCGGAGCGACGTTGCGATCCAGTCCGCCCTCAGGTGAGGCACCCAACCCGCCCCCGGTGTCATCCCCACCGCAGCACTGGCCCCGGTCACCGTCGTCTGCCGTCTCGACGCACGCTGTGAGCCGACCGTGCCGACCGCCCGCGTCCTTGTCATGAACCAAGGCCGAAGGTAGCGCAGTTGCGCCATGGCACGGGTGCGCCGGCGACATCCGTTGCCGGAGACCGAAGGTGTCCCCCATGCTCCAAGCCGGCCACCGTTCTTCGATTCCTTTGAGGTTTTCCTTGTCCGAAAAGCCCGTTCCAGACCGGGGTTGCCGGCCCTCGGCGTGGTCGCCGCCCTGTCGCTGGGGGTCATACCAGCCACAGCCGCCGCGCCCGCGCACCCCGTCACGTCCGTGCCCGCCGAAGCGGCACGGCGCTCACCTGGCGGCGACGTACACACCGTCACGCTGATCACCGGTGACAAGGTGACCATCGGTACCACGGACGACGGCGCCGTCGTCCGGTCCTTCGAACCGGCGAACGGCGCCGCCGCGGGCTTCCACCACGCCGTCATCGACGGCGCCACCTATGTGTATCCGGACGCCGTCCTGCCCTACGTCGGCGCCGGAAAGCTGGACAAGCAGTTGTTCGACGTGACCGAGCTGATCGCCGACGGCTACGACGACGCACACGCCTCCCGGCTGCCGCTCATCATCAAGTACACCGATGCTGCCGCCAGGTCCCGGACCCGGCCGAAGGTGGCCGGTTCCGACCTCGTCCGACGATTGGACAGCATCCAGGGTGCTGCCGTCGCGCAGACGCGCACACAGGCCCCAGCGTTCTGGTCCGCGCTCACCGGCGATTCCGGCGCAGCGGCCCGCTCGGCGAAGCCGGCCTTCCTGGGGGGCATCGCGAAGGTCTGGCTTGACGCCAAGGTGAAGGCCCACCTGGCCGACTCCACCGCCCAGATCTGCGCGCAGCAGGTCTGGGCGGAGAGGATCACGGGCAAGGGCGTGAAGGGTGTCGGAGCGCCGACGGGTGTCGGAACCGGAGCGGCTGCGCCGGCCGCCCACGCGCTCGACGGGCACGAGCATTGAGCCGAAGCACGATAGGTGTCACCACCGGCATCCTCTTGACTGTGGCTTCAGTCGGGCGAAGCACAGTGGTTGCTACCGATACGGCGCGCTACGTGTCACCAGCAGACCTCGGCGTGATCAACGTGGCGAACGCGCTGCCGCGGGTCGTGGACGCCCGCCCTTGCCGCGCCGATCGTGACGGACCTGTCGCTACCGGGTGCTGCACCTGGTGGTGGCCGTGGTGGCCGTGATCGCGGCGGCGGGGGCGGTGTTGGTGGGGCGGGTCCGCGGGGTGGACTGGCGGGGCGCAGTGACCGTCACAGGGCTCCGGCGTCCCGGGCCGTCCAGACGCTCGGGTAGATCGGCCGGAAGCCGAGCTCCCGGCGGATCCGCTGGTTGGACATGATCCCGAACCACGGGTCGGGGTCCGTGAGCTCGTGGAGCCCGGCGGGCACCTCGACGCCGTTGAGCTGGTACAGCTCGACCGTCGTGACGGGGGCGTCATCGGCGATGTTGTAGATCCGGCCGGCGATGCCCGGCGCGTACAGCAGACGCATCAGGCCCTGGGCGACGTCCGCGTGGTGGGCCATCTGCAGACGCTGGTGCGGCGCCCAACGGGCGGCCCAGTGCAAGGAGTTGGCGAGATGCGGGTCGCCCTCGCCGTAGACGAAGGGGAGCCGTCCGATGCGTACGTCCAGGCCCTTGAGCGCGAGCAGTTCGCGCTCCGCTTCGGCCTTGGACTCGGGGTAGGCGCCCCACATCTCACCGCCCGGCCGGCTCTCGTCCTCCTCGGTCAGCGGGCGGCCGCGTCCGACGCCGTACACATTGTTCGTGCTGACCTGCACGAACCGCTCCACGCCCAAGGCCTGCGCGGCGCGGCCCAGGGCCACCGCGGCGTCCCGGTTGACGGCCCACGCCTCCTCGTCCGGCACCCCGCGGAAGGAGGCGGCGACGTTCACGACGGCGTCCACGCCGGCGAGCGCCTTGCCGAGTGTCTCCTCGTCGCGCATGTCTCCTACGGCGACCTGGGCGCCCAGCTCGGCGAAGCGCTCGCCGCGGGCCGCGTCCCGTACCAGCACTCGCACCTGCTCGCCCGGCTGCCGCTGGGCCAGCAGCCTCGGCACGAAGCGGCGTCCGACCTGTCCCGTCGTACCGGTCACCAAAGTCAGCATGATGTGCTCCTCACGCACTGTGTCGCCTGTCGTTGACGACCAGCCTCGGCCGACGCGGGGACGAGGGGGAGAGACCTCTTCATCAGGGGATCGGGAGTCCCTGGATAAAGTCGGCCGGCGTCCCGCACCCTGGAGAGGTGAACCGAGCCGAACTCGCCGACTTCCTGCGCCGCGCTCGCGCCCGCCTGGACCCCTCCGACGTGGGCCTCACGGCCGGAGCCCGGCGCCGTACGCCGGGGCTGCGCCGCGAGGAGGTGGCCCAGCTGGCCGGCATGTCCGTGGACTACTACACGCGGCTGGAACAGTCCCGGGGCCCGCGCCCCTCCCGCCAGATGCTCACCGCGCTGGCCCGCGCCCTGCGCCTGACGGAGGACGGACGCGACCACCTCTTCCACCTCACTGGTGAGGAGCCACCGCGCCGGGAGGCGACCAGCACCCACGTGCGCCCGGGCCTGCTCCTGGTGCTGGACCGGCTGCACGACACCCCGGCGATGGTGGCGACCGACTGCGGCGAGGTCCTGGCCCAGAACGCGTTGTCACGGGCGCTGAGCGGAGACGTCCTCGCCCGCCCGCCCCGAGGACGCAACATGATCCGCCGCTTCTTCCTGGACCCGGCGGCCCAGGAGCTGTTCCCGCCCGAGGACCGCCCGGAGCGCGCCCGTGAGCAGGTCGCCGGCCTGCGAGCGGTGGCCTCGGCCCGCCCCACGGACCCCGAACCCGCCTCCCTCATCGCCGAACTACGCGCCGCGAGCGAGGAGTTCGCCAACCTCTGGAACGAACACGAGGTCGCCGTACGCCGCGCCGCCACGAAACGCTTCCGGCACCCTGCGATCGGCATCCTCGAACTCGACTGCGAGGTCCTCGTCAACTCCGACCACAACCAGCAGCTCGTCATCCACACGGCCCGCCCGGGCACGGAGTCGTACGAGCGCTTGCAGTTGCTGCGGGTGGTGGGCTTGCAGGACCTGACGCCGACGGGCTCCTGACCGCGTGCGCGCTTTCGAGTTCGCTCCCTGCCCACCGCGCATCGCCCACGATCCCGAACTCCCGCGCCATCCGGGGCCGGCAGCGGCACAATGTCGTGGGCCGGGCGGCTTCTGACGTGGCCGCAGCGCGACGATAGTGACCGGCTGCCGGCAGTGCGGGCAGTTCCGGGTCGTGGTCGGCTCCAGCGCGTCGCGGACCATGGTGGGTTGCTGCCGCGAGGCTGGGCGGACCGGTGGGGGAAGGGGAAGTCCGGTCCAGGTCGGAGGTGCGGGCGGTGGTGTCCGCCCGAGCCGACGGGCCCTTCCTCGTCCAGGGCCTGGTCGCGGCGGTGCTCGGCCTTGAGGCAGACCATCGGGCAGGAGACGGTGCGGACGGTCTTCCCGGCCTGGAACGGGTTGTCGCAGACGGGGCAGGTCCGGGTCTCCATGTGGGCCTCGCCGCGGCGGGACGCGGTCCGGCACTCGGCCGAGCAGAACTTGCGCTTCCGCTCAGGTCAGTGGTGAACTCCTCGCCGCACTGCGGGCAGACCCGTTGCTCACGCAGGCTTGCCGCAGCCCACCGCACCCATCCCGACACGCCCAGCGACACCACCCGAAGGACAGGGAACCGCACAGCGTGTTTGGCCCACCGCTTACGGCGTTGTCGGCTACTGAAGGTCGGGGCCAGAAACGTGTCGCTGAGAACCCGAGCTGCTGACTGGCGATGGTGGTTCGGCTGCCGGTGAACATCAATCTCCGGCAGGACCCGTCCGCATATCCTCCGGACATGGTTGATCAACGCTCGGTCGACGTTGGCGAGGTTCGGCTGGCTTATCAGATGGCGGGTCCTCCGGATGCCACGCCGCTCGTCCTGTTGCACGCGCTGGGCGAGGATGCCACCGACTGGGCGGCGGTTGTGCCCGCCCTCGCCCGGAGTCGAAGAGTGTACGCCCTCGATCTCCGTGGCCACGGCCGAAGCGACTGGCCGGGGGCCTACTCACTCGAACTCATGCAAGCCGATGTGCTCCGGTTCCTGGACGCACTGGGACTTGGACCGGTGGATCTGATCGGGCACTCCATGGGCGGAATCGTGGCCTACCTGCTCGCGGAGGACCATCCGCAGCGGGTGAGTCGGCTCGTCCTGGAGGATGTACCAGTCCCCCGTCCCCGGGAGGCGAGCACCCCGGCCAGGCCGGACGGCGCCCTGACCTTCGACTGGGAGATGGTGCTGGCCGTCAGGCGGCAGATCGACCGGCCCGATCCCAGGTGGCTGGAGCGACTCGGCCAGATCACCGCCGAGACCCTCGTGCTCGCCGGCGGCCCACACAGCCATGTTCCCCAGGACGGCGTCGCCGAGCTGGCCCGCCGCATCCCCGGCGGGCGAGTGGTCACCATCCCGGTGGGTCACCTGATCCACCACGCAGCGCCGGAGGCTTTCACCGAGGCGGTTTCGGCGTTCCTGGAGGAAAACGTCCGTCCTGCCCGCCAACCATGAGCTCGGTCACAGACCGTGCCGTGGGGACGGCCGCAGGGGTTCTTCGAGTGTGACCAAGGAATGGGCCCGTGCGGCCTCCGCCGGGGCGGGCCGCAAGCACGAGCGCTCCACCGTCACCGAGGCCTCGGCGAGATCCGCCCGCTGCTCCGCCTACCGCGGCGACCTTCTTGCGGCCACCGCCGGGCCTGCGGAGCAGTGCCGCGAATGGGTCCCAGAGCGGGTCGATCAGCCAAGGGACGGACGGGCACAGGTCGCCGTGATTGGCCGCCAGGCAGCAAGCTGCCGAGGCGGCCCGGCTCGTCCGCGGCTGCCGTCAAAGGCTCAGCAACAGGTCTTGTACCGCGGCAGGCTGGGACAGGAACGGATGGTGGCCGGCATCGAGTTCGACGACGCTGCCGGCCCGGCGGGCGAACTCGCGCTGCAGTCGCGGTGGGGTGCCGTGGTCCTGGGCGCAGAAAAGGTACGTCGAGGGCACCTGCTGCCATGCGGCCGCCCCGACCGGCTGTCTGGTGACGTGAACGCTCTGCCGGGCGAGGTGGTCTGCCGCCGGCGACGACGCCGGCCACGACGACGACCACCCCGGCCAGTGCACCGAACCCGGTGACTCGACCTATGAGACCCAGCTGACCGAAGCCGGCCAACGCCAGGTCGCCGCGGCCTATATCGACGCCTTCCTCGGCCGCCACCTCACCGGCGACGAGCGGTTCGACGCGATGCTGACCGGCAAGCGACATCCTCTGGCGCGCATCGCCTCCGTCGACGTGACGGCCGACCGCCGCTGACTCCGCACTGCCCCTCCCCCGTCATCGGCCGGTCGTGGCGAGGACCGCTGTCACGAGCCGACGCGCGTACGCGGCGTCGAGTCCGTCCGGGCGGAAGAGGATGCGGTACATCAGGGGGGCGACGACGTGGTCGATGACCGTCTCGACGTCGGGTGTCTTCTCCCCGCGTTCGGTCGCGCGGGTGAGGATGACGTCGATCTGCTCGGCGGCGTAGGCGGAGCACTGGCCGGCGTTGCCACCGTCCGGGTCGCCGAGCAGGGCGTCACGGACGTAGGCGCGGCCGTAGCCCCGCCGTCGTACCCGCCGGTACCCTTACGCTGAGCGGTCTGCGCGGCGCCGGCCTGCCCGCTGTCTACGGCGGAGCAGCCCTGGCCGGGACCGCCTTCCGCGCCGTCTCCCAAGGGGCTGCGCATGACACTCGCCTCACTCGACGAGCAGGACCGCGCCACACCCCTGGCCTCCTACTACGTCCCCGGGTACCTCTCCATGAGCCTGCCCGCCATCGCCGCGGGCGCCGCCACCCAGCCCTCCGGGCCGCGCACCGCCGACCATGCCTACGCCATCGCAGTCGCTCTGGCTGCCGTCGCGGCCCTGGCCGCACTCACCGTGACGGGGGGCAGCAGGACAGCCCACCACGCACACGACGACCTTCCGTGACGAGACTCGAAGGACAGAACGATCATGAGTACTACGCCGACCACCGACCCGACCGCCGCCCCCTCCTGGACCGTGGGCGACGTCGCCGTCCATCGCATCGACGAGGTGCTCCTGCCGCCCGCCACCGGATCGTGGCTGCTGCCCGACGCCACCCCCGACCTCGTCGCCGCGCAGGACTGGCTGCGCCCCCACTTCGCCGACGACAAGGGCACCCTCCGCATCGACAGCCACAGCTTCGCGTTCACCCTTGGCGGCCTGCGCATCCTGGTCGACACCGGCATCGGCAACGGCAAAGAACGGGCCAACCCCGCCTGGCACGATCTGGACACCGACTACCTTCGGGACCTCACCGCCGCCGGATTCCCCCCGGACTCGGTCGACCTCGTGATCCTCACTCACCTGCACGCCGACCACGTCGGCTGGAACACGCGGGAGGCGGACGGTGACTGGGTTCCCACCTTCCCCCACGCCCGTTACCAGGCCTCCCGCACCGAGCGAGAGTTCTGGGTCGGCTACGACATGGAGGAGGCGCGCGAGCAGATGTTCCGGGACTCCGTGATCCCCGTGGAGGGGGCGGGGCTGCTCGACCTCGTCGACGTCCCCGCCGAGGGTGTCGACGTCGTCCCGGGCCTGCGCCTGCTGCCCACGCCCGGCCACACCCCGGGCCACGTCGCCGTAGAGCTGAGCAGCCACGGCCGCAGGGCTCTGATCACCGGCGACTGCATCCACCACCCCGTCCAGCTCGCCCACCCCGCCATCGGCGCCTGCGTCGACATCGACCCACAGCAATCCGAGACCTCGCGCCGCACGCTCCTCAACTCACTCGCCGACACGGACACCCTCGTCCTGGGCACCCACTTCGCACCGCCCACAGCCGGCCGTGTCGTCACCGATCAGGGCGCCTACCGGCTCTCACCCGTCCCCGCCGACTCGCACTGACCGGCGACCGTCCGAGCCGTGTCAGGACGGCGCTCCCGTGTCGAGCCGAACCTCCGGCGCAGCCGTACCGGGCCCGGGCCCGTTGACGGACCGCAGCGACCACCCGCCACCCGTCACCATCGATTCAACTGCAACCAGCCTCGTTCCAGTCAATCGGTGACGACGGCGGCAGGAGCAGGAGATGGCGGGGCTCAGCAGCAGGAGCGCAGTCGCGATTCACGCGCTTGCGATGCTGGCGCACCGGCGTGGGGGCTCGTTGACTTCCGCGGAGATCGCAGACAGCCTTGACCGCAATCCAGTCCTCATGCGGCGTATCCTCGGCCGCTTGCGAGACGCTCACCTGGTCTGGTCCACCGAGGGTCGGGGGACGGCTGGTCCCTTGCTCACTCCCCACGGCACATCACGCTCTATGACGCGTACGCCGCCGTCGAGGAGGGGCAGGTCTTCTCGCGGCACACCCATCCGCCCAGCGGGGCCTGCGAGGTCGGACGCAACATCGGCGCTCTGCTTGACGCCGAGTTCCGCAGCGCGGACGCACAAGTCAACTGTAACTGACTCAGCTACAGTTAGTTCTGGGGGTTCTGGGGTGCGCGCTCCGTCAAGGAACTCGCCGTGCGCCCGCGTCGGGTGGCAGCGGCCAAGGTCTGAACGCCAAAGCGCCTCCGGGGAGCTGTCGGCCAACCCCTCAGGTGGCGCCGACCACGATACGGCCCCTCCTCCCGAAGCTACGGCGAAATGACAAGAGCTCGTTGAAATTAGAAGTGACGGCCGGAGCCATGGACGCCTGCGCTGACCTGCGTGGCGCTCCAAAGGGAGCGCAGCGATGGCCGCCTGGGCCACCGAGTAGGTGTTCTTCAACCTCAAGCCGCAGGTCAGGTCGGCTGTGCTGCCAAGTCGTTCTGTACCTCCAGTTCAAGCGACGGAATCAGATCCGACGGCGCGGGATACCGCGCGGCCTCGTAAACCGAGTGTCACACCAGGCGTCGGCCGGGACGGCGGGTAGGGCATCGACTCCCGTCGCTGAACGGAGCAGCGGAAGCCCCTCAATCCGCCGGGCCCGGCATCGCACCCTCGGCAAGCTTGATGCGGGTCCAGACGTTCATATTGACGACGACGCCGACGATCTCGAGCATCTCCTCCGGGCTGAAGTGCGCAGCGAGGGCGTCGTGGAGGCGCTGGAACGCCACGTCGCGGTCGGTGTCCGCGGCGCGGGTGAGCGCCTCGGTGTAGCGGAGCGCCGCCTGCTCGGCCTCGGAGTGAAGCTCGGTCTCCCACCACGCGGTGAGGGTGTCGATCTTGACCCGGGGGATGCCCGCCGCGCGCGCCGCCTCGTAGTGCAGGTTGAGGCAGTAGGTGCAGTTGTTGAGCTGCGAAACCCGCAGGCGCAGGAGCTGGGCGAGGCCGCGGTCGATCCGCAGCTCCGCTTTGTATCCGAATGCATCCGCGCCCATCCGAGCCATGCTGATCAGCGCCTCGTTCCTGCTCGCGTCGAGCCGGCGGTTCGCGATCTGAATATTGTCGGCCATCTCGGTCCTTTCGGTACTCATCATTTCCCTGCCCGCGCTTCCGGCGCCCCCACCGAGCCGCTCGGTCATCTATGACAAAACCGTTGTTACGGCCGAGCGAGGGAACACGTTCGCAGCGTCGGGCGGCACGGCGAACGCGATTAGGATCTGTGTGAGCGCATTGTCGCTCCAGTGTCGTCTCGATATGTCGTTCTCGACACGCGAAAACGAAACGGCGGCTTCTGCCTCGTGAGTCACACACCCTGACCTGACCTGGGGCTTAGAGGTTGAAAAACACCTACTGAGGCCCCGCCAACGAGAGGAGCATTTGTACCTGGTCCGAGCAATGTGGCAGGCCTGGCGCACCAAACACCGACCCTGGTTCGAACAGATGATCTGGCGTGGCGGAAGTTGGGACGGTCTGGTTCTGCGATTGCGTGCGATCGCGTAGAGGTGCTCGACGCGGGCCTTCTTGGCGGCGTGGTCAGGGTCGTGGGAGGTTTTCCATGTCTTCACGCGTTGAAAGGACACGCCCTCCTCGCGGAACAGGACCCAAAGGCCCTCGTGGCTGATGTCGTCGACCACCCCCCTCGGCGACCAGTAAGTCGGCCAGCTTTGCCAGGCTCCAGGTCGAGAACGGCAGGCCGTGTTCGGCCGGCTTGAACTTGGCGATCTTCTTGATCTCCCGGCCTTCCGGCAGGGTGAAGATCTTCGGTCGGCCACCTTTGTACTTGGGGTAGAGCGAGTCGAATCCGCCGGTGTTGAAGTTGTGGATCACGTCCCGTACCCGGTCCGCGCTGGTGAACGTCACTTCGGCGATCTTCGCCACCGGCATACCCTGGGCGGACAGCAGCACCAACTGGGCCCGCCGCCAGGTCACCACCGAGCCGGTGCCCCTGCGGATGATCCGCAGCAGGCGCTGTCCCTCGTCGTCATCGATCTCGCGGACGTGTACTCGTTCTGCCACCCTGACAGCCTGGCGGGACGGCGCCTGGCGGACCAGGAGGTGACTTGGATCGGTCAGCCTGCTGTCGGGCTCTGCGGGACCTACGCTCGCGTGAACCCGTGGCTCCGCTCCACTTTCGCCACATGCAGCGTGTAGCTCTGGTACCACTGGGCTTGCCCACGCTGTTGTGCCGCGCGGTGCTCGGCGTTGCTCCGCCACTCCGCGAGGGCCTCGGCGTCACGGAAGTACCCGACAGTGATGCCCAGCCCGCCAGGAGTCTGCGCGTGGTCCATCCCCAGGAACCCGGGGACGTCCTTCACCAGGTCCTCCATGCGTGCGTTGGTCTCGCCGTAGCCGTTCTGGTCCTGGGTTCGCACGGTAGTGAAGACGGCCACGTAGTAGGGGGGTTCATACGCCTCGACGGGCGCGACAGGCGCTTTTGAGTGATCGCTCATGGCGTCACCGTAAGGCGGGACGCGCCCAACGAACCAGTGTCTTTTCTGGACGGGATACATGAGGGATCGGACTCTTGACCGAAGCCATGCGACCTCTCCGCCAGCTCCGGAAAACGGCGGCGAGCCTAACGGCTCGTAGAACGGTGCAAGGGACGGGACGCCGCCGGGGCACCTGATCGCAGAACAGAAGTAGGTTTCCCGCACCACGGCCGCCGGCGGCGGGCTGTCCCGTCGGCTCGGCCTGCTGGTGGTCTGCCTCGGCGTCATGATGACCTTCGTCGACGTCACGTCCACCATCTCGGCCCTGGGCGACATACAGAGCGACCTCCACGTCACCG
>NZ_JAVACL010000075.1:0-19486 GCF_032658145.1 Streptomyces sp. MK7 | reverse complement strand
GCGATGCTCCCCCACTGCCTCAACGGCGTGGGAGGCGCCCCCAGCACCAGACGCCGCGGGCCCCGCCCTTCGGGCGGACGACGCTACTTTCGAAACACGCCCTGGAGCGGCAGGGCCTCCGCCGCCGTGACGGCTTCGCCCGGCGCCGGTACTCCCGGCAGCAGCGGCCCCGCCTCCTCCGTCCGCTGCCGCGGAAGCGTCACCGGCCGCAGCGGACGCGGCCCGGACACCACCGTGTAGTCCTGCCCCAGGAACGGGGGCAGAAGCTCGCCGGGGTCCTCGCCCAGCGCCAACCGCACGGCCGCCCAGGGGGCGTTGACCCCGCACAGCGACAGCTGGTGCAGTCCGCCCGCCGGACGCGTGTTGACGTCCATCAGCACCGGCAGCTCGCCGTACATCCGGAACTGGATGTTGGACAGATAGTGCAGCCCGAACCCCTCGGCGATGCGCCGGGCCGGTTCCAGCCACTGCTCGTGCAGGGTGAAACCGCGGCGCCGGCCGTTCTTGGTGCGCCCCAGGGCCATACGGATCCGGTCGTCCGGGCCCGTCAGGCAGTCGACCGACACCTCCGGCTGTTCCAGGCGCGGCATCACCAGCCAGTCGACCGGTTCCTCCGCCCGCGCCAGGGCCTTCAGGACCAGGTCGAGAGGGACGTAGGGGCTCGGGAAACCGCTCAGATGCGTGAGCGAGAACGGGGCCCGGGTGATGACGCGGAAGCCCGTCCCGCCGGCGCCGGACGTCGGCTTGAAGCACACCTGGTGCCCGGCTGCCTCCAACTCCTCCACTGCGGCGAGGAGTTCGTCGGCGGTGCGCACCCGCCGCCAGGGCGGCACCGGCACGCCGATCGCCCCGACCGCCTCGTACGCCGTCGCCTTGTCCTCGAAGACGGCCACCGCCTGCGGGGTCGGGGCCAGCAGCGCCGTACCGGCCGCCTCGAACTCGGCGCGGTGCGCCACGATCGCGGCCTGGTGCAGCCGGGGCACGAACACGTCGATGCCGCGTCGCGCACACTGGTCGAGGGCGTACTCGGCGTACGCGGCCGGGGACAGGCCCTCCGGTTCGAGCTCGGCGGTGTCGGCGGCGGCCAGCACGGGGGAGTCCGGGTCGCCGTGCGTGGCATGGATCTCGACGGCCCGGTCGCAGGGATTTCTGCGCAGCTGATCGATGAAGAACACGTTCTCCGCGTACGTGCGGTTGAGCCAGACGCGTACGCGAGAGATCATGCGGGCCGCCTTTCGGGTTCGCGGGCAGGGCGAAGCAGGCCGTGCCCGGCCAGAGGGGAAGGAGGGACACCGAACCGCCCGGCGGGAGGGAAGCCTGTCGGCGGTGGTGTTGTGGCGATCATAGGGCCTTTCCCGGCCGTGGCGTGTCACGCGCATGTGACGGATCCGGACACGTGGCGGCGGTGGGCCCGGGATGTCCTTGTCCCGGTGGTGCGGAGTGTGTTCTGGTGGTGACCAACGTGGGTGCGACAGGGGGCAAGAGGTGACGGGGACGGACGGCGGGACCGGACGGCTGCTCGCCATCAGCGACCTGCACATCGGCTACAGCGAGAACCGCGCCCTGGTCGAGCGGCTGGCACCCGACTCGGACGACGACTGGCTGATCGTGGCGGGGGACGTCGCCGAGACCGTCACCGACATCCGCTGGGCCCTGAAGACCCTGGCGAGCCGCTTCCGTAAGGTCCTGTGGGTCCCCGGCAACCACGAGCTGTGGACACACTCGCGCGACACGGTCGCGCTGCGCGGCGTCGCCCGCTACGAGCACCTGGTCGAGCTGTGCCGCGAACTGGGCGTGACCACGCCCGAGGACCCCTACCCGGTCTGGAACGGCCCCGGCGGCCCCGTGGCGGTGGCGCCGCTCTTCCTGCTCTACGACTACTCCTTCCTGCCGCCCGGCTGCGCCACCCGGGAGGAGGGGCTCGCCTACGCGCGCCGCACGGGCATCGTCTGCAACGACGAGTACCTGCTGCACCCCGACCCGTACCCCAGCCGCGAGGCGTGGTGCCGGGCCCGGGTCGCCGAGACCGAGCGCAGGCTCGCCGAACTCCCGGACGACCTGCCCACCGTGCTCGTCAACCACTACCCGTTGCACCGGCACCCGACGGACGTGCTGTGGTACCCGGAGTTCGCCATGTGGTGCGGCACCACGCTGACCGCCGACTGGCACCGCAGGTTCCGCGTGACCGCCATGGTCTACGGCCATCTCCACATCCCGCGGACCACCCGGCATGAGGGTGTCCGCTTCGAGGAGGTGTCGGTGGGATACCCCCGCGAGTGGCGGCGGCGCGCGCAGCCGCCGGGCAGACCGCGCAGCATACTGCCCATGGAGGACGGTACCGGTGATCGATGAGCTGCTCCCGGACACCGTGGTGGCCGTGGAGGCGTACGGCGACGACGGGAGCGGCGACGCCCCGCTGTATCCGGAGGAGCAGGCGGTCATGGCGCGGGCGGTGGACAAGCGCCGCCGCGAGTTCGCCGCGGTGCGGGGTTGCGCCCGGCGTGCCATGGAGAAGCTAGGCGTGCCGCCGCAGCCCGTCCTGCCCGGCGAGTGGGGTGCCCCGCGCTGGCCGGAGGGCCTGGTCGGCAGCATGACCCACTGCGACGGCTACTGCGCCGCCGCGCTGGTGCGGACCGACGACCTCGCCTCGCTCGGCATCGACGCCGAACCCCATGCGCGGCTTCCCGAAGAGGTCCTGGACGCCGTCGCCCTGCCGGCCGAGCGACGCCGGCTCGCCGACCTGGCGGAGCGGCACCCCGGCATCCACTGGGACCGGCTGCTGTTCAGCGCGAAGGAGTCCGTCTACAAGGCGTGGTTCCCGCTGACCGGCCAGTGGCTCGACTTCACGGGCGCGGACATCGAGATCGTCCCGGATCCGGACGCTCCCCGCACCGGCCGCTTCCGCGCCGAACTCCTCGTCCCGGGCCCCCTGCTGGCCGGCCACCGCCTCCCCCACTTCGACGGCCACTGGACCACCGGCCCGGACCTGCTGGCCACAGCGGTGACGGTCCCACACCGCTGACCGGCGGGATGCCCCGGCGCACGGCACGGGGGAAGCGGGGTGTGCCCGGCCGGAGGCGTGCGGCGTTCTCGTCCCGTACGGTGGCGCCCGGCCGGGCGCTGACGTCATGCCCGTGGGTTGCAGTCGTGCAGGAGCTGGAAGAACGCCTTCTCGTTGCCCGTCAGGCCGGCCCGGGTCAGGGCCTGGTCCGCCTCGGCGAGGACGGACGGCGGGACGAGCGGTGGCCGGCCGGAGGCCGGGGGGCCGTCGAGGGCGGCGCGCACGGTGTGCAGCAGCCGCAGGTAGGCCTGGACGGCGGCGCGCTCACGGTCGGTCAGCACGGCGGTGGGCATGGGTCGCTCTCCCCGGTTTCGGCGTCACACGGTCGCGCGCCCGGTTGCCCGGACGGCGCGGGCGCCCCCGCACAGCGGCGGCACACCCTCCAGCTTGCCGTCCACCACTGACAACGCCCCCGCGCTCCGCCCCGGTTCGCCCGCCCGGCGCGGGCAGGAGGGCATCCAGGAGGGCATGGGCGGGCGGAAACAGGGACCACGGCTGCCGGGTGGACCGCGCCGCGAGGCCGGGACGCCGCCGACGGTCCCCGCAGTTGCACCGCCTACGGCATCACCGCATCACCGCATCACGACTCGGGCCGCTTGACGCTCTCCAGCAGCATGTCCAGCCACTCGGCCACCTTGTCCCGGTGCTGGTCGGTGGGCAATTGCGCCGCGCGCCAGGCGATGCCGCGCACCCCGTGGTTCCGCAGCAGCCGCTCCAGCGGGTCGTCCGCGGCCGCCTCCGCCTCCCGCTCCCGGTCGGCGAGCCGTTGCAGCAGCTCCTGCTCGGTGCGCTGCAGGGCGCCCGCGAGTGCCTCGGGGTCCTCGGCGGTGAGGAACCCGGCGTGCACGCGGAAGAAGCGCTGGATGGCGTCGCAGTGCTCCATGGTGGGGCGCCGGTCGCCGTTGATGAGGGCGCCGGCCTGCTGCCGGGACATGCCCGCGCCGTCCGCGATCTCCTGCTGGGTGTAGCGGCGCCCGTTCGGTTTGAGCCGGGTGCGGCGCAGCAGGTCCAGCCGCTGCAGGAACCGGGCCTGCACATCCGGCTCGCCCGCGGGCCGCCCGCTGAGCAGGGCCCTGACCACGGGCTCGGGCACGCCGCAGGCCACGGACAGGCGGCCGACGTCGAAGACCTCCGCCTGGGGAACGCCGAGCCGGTCGGCGAGCGCGGTGACGCGTGCGACGACCGCCGGCAGCACAGCCGACGCCGTGGCGCCCGGATCCTCGATGCCGTCCGTCACCGACAGATCTCCTACGTCTCTCACAGGCTTCTCACAAGGCGGGGTGCCGTGAACTTCCCGGAGAGTAGCCCGTCGTTCGAACTCGCATCCAGGTCTCGCCACAACTGTGGCCAATTTCAGCCGTCAACCGGCATGAAATGCCACGATAGTTGACACGGCTCGCGTCCGACCAGCAGGATCGGGTCGCCGCGTGAAGGCCGCAGAGGCAAGAGGGGTGACCTCCCGATGGCATTTCAGGCAGGAGGGCAGCGGCCGGCGCCGCGGCCCGTCCCCGTCAGTCCCGAGGCGCAGGCCTACCTGCAGGACTACGCCACGCTTCTGGAGGCCGTCCCCTTTCCCTCCCTCGTCGTCGACCACCGCTGGGACGTCGTCCTGACCAACGGCGCCTTCACCTCGCTCTTCAGGGGCGTGGGCCCGCATCCGACGGCCATGCCGAGCGACAACTTCCTGCGCTTCGTGCTCTTCCACCCGGACGCGGGCACGGTCCTCGGCGACCACGAGTGCCGCTGGTGCCTGCCGATGCTGGCGAACTTCGCGGCCACCATGGAGCGCTGCGGCCCCGACCACGGCCTCCAGGCCATCCGCCGGGACATCGCCCAGGACCCGATCATGGAGGCCGCCTACCGGCAGGGGCTGCCGCACTGGATCCGCACGGTCGGCGAGGCGGCCGCCCGGTCCGACGGCGCGGTCCGGCCGCTGCTGCACCCCGACCCGCGCTGGGGCGCCACCGACTGCCGGATCGTCGAGGAGGCCCCGGACACACTGCGGGAACTGGGCTACACCCGGCTCACCCTGGTGCTGCGCGATCCACGCCGCCCCGCCCCGGCCCCGCGCCGGCCGCGCAGCACCCGCCGCGCGGCGGGGCACCTCAGCGTGGTGCCCACGCCCGAGTCCTGAGCCGGCACCGTCGGCGTTCAGGTCGCCGACGGCGCCGGGCTCGCCCCCCGGCCCGCTGCCTCCGTCTCCGCCTCCCCGCTCGCCGCGGACCCGGGGACTGCGCCCACCACGAGAACCAGGGGCACAGGACGGCACGGCACCAGCCCCACCTCACCCCGGGCGGCGGGGCACACCCGCTCCAGGGCCGCGGCGAAGTCCGGCCCCCGGGCGAGGGATCCGGCCAAATGTGCCGGGTCGGCGGAGGCGGCCACCCGGCCCCGGGCGTTCACCAGGTACGCGGGCCCGGGCAACTCCCGCAGCAGAGGCAGCACCGCCGTCTCGAAGTGGCGCAGGTACACGTCGGCCGCGGCCACTCCGGCGAAGCGGCCCGCCACCTCGACCGGCGCCGACAGCGTCAGGCTGTACTCGTCGGAGCACAGATAGTCGACGTAGGGCCCGGCCACCGCCCGTCGCCCGGTGTCGCGGGGCAGCGCGAACCAGTCCCAGTGCGTGTAGTCCGCGTACGCCGACCGCGCCGGATCGAGGTCGAGCAGCAGCGGCCGTACGTCACCCTCACCGGTGCTCTGCCACCACTCCAGCCACGCCGGTACGTCGCTCAGCAGACCCGGCGCGGCGATGAAGCCGACCCCGGAGACCAACTCCTGCCGTGCCAGCCGCAGATGCAGCCCCGGCCGCAGCGCGGCCAGATCGGCGGTCGCCGGCCGGCGCCCCTCGGTGGCCACCCGTGTCAGCAGCGCCGCGGTCTCGGCCGCGGTCTCGGCGACCGATTCGAAGACCGCCTCCAGGGCGCGGCCCACCCGGGCGGCGACGCCTTCGGCGGCGCGCTCGGCCGCACCCGCGCCGCGCGTCGCGGCCGGCGCTCCGGCGAGTGCCGGGATCGTGCTCATGGCGCCCTCCAGCGGACAGGACCGGGCGCGGTGCGGCCAGGGCCTCCGTCGCCGAAAGTCCCGCCCGCCCCCACCCTTCCGGGCGGACGTCGGAGCTTTCGCGACAGGCCCTACAGCGAGAGCCGCAGGGCGACGAGCCGGGCCGCCGACTCCTCCACGCACCGCTCGGCCAGCGTACGGGCCGAATCACGGGCCCCATCCTGCACGGCGCAGACGACGGCGCGGTGCCGGTCTGCGACTTCTTCACGATATTCGTCGTCCCCCAGCACCAGGCACAGCAGCGCGCCCACCTCGGTCTGCAACGCGACCTGTTCCCGAGTGAGCCGGGCCGACTGCGCGGCCGCCGCCAGCTCCACGTGGAAGCGTCCGTAGAAGCGGCTGCGCGCCGCCGCGTCGGCCGCGCCCGTGAACTCGTCGATCGAGCGGTTGAGTTGACGCAGATCCTCCGGTTCCGTGCGGTCCGCCGCGAGCCGGGCCGCCGCGCCCGACAGCGCGGCCCAGTGGTCGCCGAGGTCGCGCAGCTCCTCGGTGCTCCAGCCGCGCAGCCGGGTCTTCAGCCGGGTCCGACCGGGGCGCCCGGGCAGCGAGACGAAACTGCCGCCGCCGCGTCCGCGCCGGGTGGTCACCAGCCCCTGCTGCCGCAGCGCCATCAGCGCCTCCCGCAGGGTCACCGTGGACACCCCGAGCTGCCCGGCCAGTTCGCTCTCGCCGGGCAGCTGCTCCCCGTCGGCGAGCAGACCGAGCTCGATGGCGTCACCGATCCGGCGGACCACCGCGTCCACCCGCGCCCGCCTCTCCACCGGGGCGAACACGGCCCTTCGGGCGCCGACTTCGCCAGGGCCGCCCCGCTCGCCCATGCCCACCCGCAGGCCGCCCGCGCCGCCGCCGCTCCTGCCCCCGGCCCCGCTCCCGACGTGTCGTTGCTTCACGGCCACCACCCTGCCCGTTGACCCAAGCTTTGCCCCGAGGCGGTCTTGAATCTTGAACTATGACTTCATATGTTTCCGAGCAACGTTCATGAGCGCCAGAAAGGTTCCCGCATGGAGGGGATTGCGGTCCGGCTGCAGGCTCTGCGCAAGAGGTTCGGGGAGACGACCGCGGTGGCCGGGGTCGATCTGGAGATCCGGGACGGGGAGTTCTTCTCCATGCTCGGCCCCTCCGGTTCCGGCAAGACCACCGTTCTGCGGCTGATCGCCGGCTTCGAGACCCCCACCGAGGGCCGCGTCGAACTCGCCGGGCAGGACGTCACCGGGCTCGCGCCCTTCGAACGGGACGTCCACACCGTCTTCCAGGACTACGCCCTCTTCCCGCACATGACCGTCGAGCAGAACGTCGCCTACGCCCTGAAGATCCGCAAGGTGCCCAAGGCCGAACGGCTGGTGCGGGCCCGCAAGGCGCTCGCCGAGGTCCGCCTCGACGGACACGGAAGGCGCCGCCCCGCCCAGCTCTCCGGCGGACAGCGGCAACGGGTCGCCCTCGCCCGAGCCCTCGTGGGCCGCCCCCGCCTGCTCCTGCTCGACGAGCCGCTCGGCGCCCTCGACCTCAAACTGCGCGAACAGATGCAGCTGGAACTCAAGGCGCTCCAGCGCGAGGTCGGCATCACCTTCGTCTTCGTCACCCACGACCAGGAGGAGGCCCTGGCGATGAGCGACCGCATCGCCGTCTTCCACCAGGGCCGCCTGGAACAGGTCGGCACCCCCGCCGAGATCTACGAACGCCCCGCCACCTCGTTCGTCGCCTCCTTCGTCGGCACCTCCAACCTGCTCCGGGACGATGCCGCCCGGCGCGTCCTCGGCACCGGCGGCACCCACAGCATCCGGCCGGAGAAGATCCGGGTCCTGAAGGAGGCCGCCATCGTCGACGAACCCGAGCACGCCACCGCCACGGGCACCGTCGCCGAGGTCGTCTACCTCGGCGACACCACCCGCTTCCTGGTCGACCTCGACGCCGGCGGCCGCCTCACCGCGCTCCAGCAGAACCTGGAGACCTCCGCCGAGGACGTCGCCGCCTACCGCGGCGCCCGGGTCCGCCTCACCTGGCACCGCCGCCACACCGTCCACGTTCCCGACTGATCCCCCCAACGTATGGAGAACGTCGTGCGTCTCACCCGAACCCTCCAGGCAGCGGCCGCCGCCACCGCACTCCTCCTCGCCGCCACCGCCTGCGGCTCCTCCGGCGGCGGCTCCTCCGCCACCGGACTCAACCCACCCGACCTCAAGGCACCGACGAAGCTCGGCAGGTCCGAGGGCCAGGTCAACCTGATCGCCTGGGCCGGCTACGTCGAGAACGGCTCCAACGATCCCAAGGTCGACTGGGTCACCGACTTCCAGAAGCAGACCGGCTGCCAGGTCCACTCCAAGGTCGCCGCCAGCTCCGACGAGATGGTCAAGCTGATGAAGACCGGCGAGTACGACGCCGTCTCCGCCTCCGGCGACGCCTCCCTGCGCCTGATCGCCTCCGGCGACGCGGCCCCGGTCAACACCGAGCTGGTACCGAACTACAAGGACGTCTTCAGCGGCCTGAAGAACGGCAGGTGGAACTCCGTCAAGGGCACGATGTACGGCATCCCGCACGGCCGCGGCGCCAACCTGCTGATGTACAACACGCAGAAGGTCACGCCCGCGCCCACATCCTGGTCCGCGGTCTTCGACGACGCCGACGCGTACAAGGGCCACGTCACCGCGTACGACTCCCCGATCTACATCGCCGACGCGGCGCTGTATCTCAAGGCCGCCAGGCCCGAGTTGAAGATCAAGGACCCCTATGCGCTGGACCAGAAGCAGTTCGACGCGGCCGTCGCCCTGCTGAAGAAGCAGAACGCGGACGTCGGCGAGTACTGGAGCGACTACCTCAAGGAGGTCTCCGCCTTCAAGAGCGGCGACTCCGTGGTCGGCACCACCTGGCAGGTCATCGCCAACCTCGCCGCCTCCGAGGGTGCCAAGGTCAAGGCGTTCGTACCGAAGGAGGGCTCCACCGGCTGGTCCGACACCTGGATGATCTACGCCAAGGCCAAGCACCCCAACTGCGCCTACCAGTGGATGAACTGGATCATCTCGCCGAAGGTCAACGCCCAGGTCGCCGAGTACTTCGGCGAGGCCCCCGCCAACTCCAAGGCCTGCGCGGAAACCAGCGACAAGAACTTCTGCGCCACCTACCACGCCGCCGACGAGGACTACTGGAAGCGCATCGCCTTCTGGAACACACCCATCGAGCAGTGCCTGGACGGCCGCACGGACGTCAAGTGCGTGCCGTACGCCAAGTGGGTGCAGGCCTGGACCGAGATCAAGGGCTGAGCATGAGCCTGCTGACACGGACCGCGGGGGCGCTGCACCGGCGCCCCCGCCTCCGGCTGTCCCTGCTGCTGACCGCGCCGCTGCTGTGGCTGGCCGTGCTCTACCTCGGCTCGCTGACCGTGCTGTTCGTCTCGGCGTTCTGGACGACGGACTCCTTCACCTCCGAAGTGGTGAGGGTCTGGTCCACCGACAACTTCCACGAGCTGTTCACCACGCCGGTCTACCGCCAGGTGATCCTGCGCAGCATCGGCGTGGCGCTCGCCGTCACCGCCCTGTGCGCGGTGATCGCCTTCCCGCTCGCGTTCTACACCGCGCGCGTCGCCAAGCCGAGCCGGCGCCCGCTGCTCGTGGTCGCGATCCTCACCCCGCTGTGGGCGAGCTACCTGGTCAAGGTCTACGCCTGGCGGCTGATCCTCTCCCAGGGCGGGCTCGCCGACTGGATGCTGAAGCCGTTCGGGCTGAGCGGCCCCGGCTTCGGCCTGCCGGCCGCCGTCCTCACCCTGACGTACCTCTGGCTGCCGTACATGATCCTGCCGATCCACACCGCGCTGGAGCAGCTGCCCGCCGGACTGCTCGACGCGTCCGCCGACCTCGGGGCGCGTCCCGGACGCACCTTCCGCTCGGTCGTGCTGCCGATGGTGCTGCCCTCGCTCGCCGCCGGATCGATCTTCACCTTCTCGCTCAGCCTGGGCGACTACATCACCGTGCAGATCGTCGGCGGCAAGACCCAGCTGATCGGCAACCTCGTCTACTCCAACATCGAACTCAACCTCCCCATGGCCGCCGCCCTCGGCACGGTCCCGGTGGTGGTCGTCGTCCTGTATCTGCTCGCGATGCGCCGCACCGGCGCCCTGAGCAGTCTCTAGGAGCCCGCCGTGCACCTCTCCCGTTCCGCGCGCATCGCGCTGCGCCTCGCCGCCGGGTTCGGCTTCGCGGTGATCTACGTGCCGCTGCTGCTGGTCCTCGTCAACTCGCTGAACCCGGACCGGAGCGCCAGCTGGCCACCGCCCGGGCTGACCGCGCACTGGTGGTCGGTGGCCTGGCACAACTCCGGGGCCCGCGCCGCCCTGTGGACCTCGGTGCGGGCGGGCCTCGGCGCCACCGCCATCGCCCTGGTCCTCGGCACGCTGATCGCCTTCGCCGTCGCCCGGCACCGCTTCTTCGGCCGCGGCACCGTCTCCTTCGTGGTCGTTCTGCCCATCGCCCTGCCCGGGATCGTCACCGGCATCGCCCTCAACTCCGCGTTCTCCACGGTGCTCCGGCCGCTCGGGGTCGGACTCGGGCTGTTCACCGTGGTCGTCGGGCACGCCACCTTCTGCATCGTCGTCGTCTTCAACAACGTCGTCGCCCGGCTGCGCCGCACCTCCCGCTCCTACGAGGAGGCGGCCATGGACCTCGGCGCCGACACCTTCCGCGCCTTCGCCGACGTCACCTTCCCGCTGGTGCGCTCGGCACTGTTCGCGGGGGCCCTGCTCGCCTTCGCCCTGTCCTTCGACGAGATCGTGGTCACCACCTTCACCGCCGGGCCCGGCGTCGAGACGCTGCCCATCTGGATCTTCGACAACATGACCCGGCCGCAGCAGGCCCCGGTGGTCAACGTCGTGGCCGCCGTCCTCGTCCTGCTCTCCGTCGTGCCCATCTACGTCGCCCAGCGGCTGTCGGCGGACACGGCGACCGCGAGCCGGGTGTAGCCCCGGCGGCAACGGCCTGGCTCCACCACCGCACGTTCTCCGGACTCCGGCCCCACCAACGGTCGTCGTCAGTGGCTGTTGGTACAAGTTTTCGCGCAGCCACGCAGCTTCGGTACAGCTTTTGCCTGTACCCGGATCACGCCCAACGCAGAGCGCCGGCACGGGCATTCGGGCGCCCGCGTCGTGTTCGATGACGCCGTGCGCGCCCGGGAGGACGCACGCGCGGCGGGAGGCCCGTTCCCGAAAGCCGGGGAGCTGTCCACGCGCCTGATCACTCAGGCCAAGCAGACCGAGGCCCGCTCCTGGCTGGGCGAGGTCTCCGTGGTCGTGCTCCAGCAGTGCCTGCGCGATGCCGAGACGGCCTACAAGAATTTCTTCGCCTCCCTCAAGGGCGAACGCAAGGGGCCCTGCCGCACCGGTGAGCCCGTCGTGTCCGTCGTCGGTGACGGCACCGTCCGCCGCTGCCACTTCGACCGCGCCGAGCTGGGCAACCTCTACGACGGCTCGTACCGGACGGCGCTGCGTCCGCGTCCGTGCCCGCTGGCCGTCTGCGACTGCCGCATCGGCTACGTCCACCTGGAAACCCTGCCTCTGTACGACGTGTTCGCGGGCGGCGTCCTGGAACGCGTGCCGGCCCGGATGCCCGTGATGCGGCCCGTGCAGGACGCGACGCCTCGCGTACTTGCTCCTTTCACATGGGCGACATCGCACCCTTCCCTCACGTTCGGTGCTCTTGGAACACTCGCTGCGCGCGCATTCCGTCCGTTCCGGCCATCCGCACGTCAGGATGAGAGGACCCGCCCATGCCCTCACCCATGTCCGAAGTCAACCGGCGCCGCTTCCTGGGGATCGCGGGCGCCACCACGGCGTTCACCGCCCTCGCCGGCAGCATCCAGCGTGCCGCCGCCCTGCCGGCGAACCGCCGCACGGGGTCGATCGAGGACGTCGAGCACATCGTCGTCCTCATGCAGGAGAACCGCTCCTTCGACCACTACTTCGGCACCCTCTCAGGCGTCCGCGGCTTCGGCGACCCGCGCCCGGTCACCTGGCCGAACGGAAAGAGCGTCTGGCACCAGGCGGACGGTGGCGGCAAGGAGATCCTGCCCTTCCACCCCGACGCCGACGACCTGGGCCTGGCGTTCATCCAGGACCTCCCGCACGGCTGGAACGACGGACACGCCGCCTTCGCCCAGGGCCGCTACGACAAGTGGGTCCCGTCCAAGGGCACCACGACGATGGCGTACCTGACCCGCGACGACATCCCGTTCCACTACGCGCTCGCCGACTCCTTCACCATCTGCGACGCGTACCACTGCTCGTTCATCGGCTCGACCGACCCCAACCGCTACTACATGTGGTCGGGCTACAGCGGCAACGACGGCCAGGGCGGCGGCCCCGTCCTCGGCAACGACGAGGCGGGGTACGGCTGGACGACATACCCCGAGCGCCTGGAGCAGGCGGGCGTGTCCTGGAAGATCTACCAGGACGTCGGCGACGGCCTCGACGCGGCCGGGAGCTGGGGCTGGATCCAGGACGCCTACCGCGGCAACTACGGCGACAACTCCCTGCTGTACTTCGACCGGTACCGCGACGCCCAGCCCGGCGACCCCCTCTACGACAAGGCCCGCACCGGCACCGACGCGCGCAAGGGCGAGGGCTTCTTCGACCAGCTGAAGGCCGACGTCAGGGGCGGCAGGCTGCCGCAGATATCCTGGATCGTCGCCCCCGAGGCCTTCACCGAGCACCCCAACTGGCCCGCCAACTACGGCGCCTGGTACATCTCCCAGGTCATCGACGCGCTGACCAGCGTCCCGGAGGTGTGGGCGAAGACCGCCCTGTTCATCACCTACGACGAGAACGACGGCTTCTTCGACCACCTGATCCCGCCCTTCCCGCCCGCCTCCGCGGGCCAGGGCCGGTCCACGGTCGACGTCGGCCCGGACCTGTTCAAGGGCGACGCCGGTCATGTCGCCGGCCCCTACGGGCTCGGCCAGCGCGTGCCGATGCTCGTCGTCTCGCCCTGGAGCAAGGGCGGGTACGTCTGCTCCGAGACCCTCGACCACACCTCGATCATCCGGTTCATGGAGCGCCGCTTCGGCGTGCGCGAGCCCAACATCTCACCCTGGCGGCGCGCCGTCTGCGGCGACCTGACCTCCGCCTTCGACTTCTCCCGCGAGGACACCCGCCCGGTCTCCCTGCCCGACACCTCCGGCTACGAGCCACCGGACCACGACCGCCACCCCGACTACGTGCCGACCCCGCCCGCCCAGGGCGCCCTGCCCCGGCAGGAGCGCGGCCGGCGGCCGACCCGCCCCCTGAAGTACGCGCCGCAGGTGGACGGTTCGGCGGACCCGGCGGCCGGGAAGCTCACCCTGACCTTCGCATCCGGCGCGCAGGCCGGTGCCGCCTTCCTGGTCACCTCGGGCAACCGCACCGACGGCCCCTGGACCTACACCACCGAGGCGGGCAGGACCGTCTCCGACAGCTGGAACTCGGCCTACTCCGGGGGCTCCCACGACCTGACCGTGCACGGCCCGAACGGTTTCCTGCGGGTCTTCAAGGGTCCCGGCAGGGCGGCGGGTCCCGAGGTCACCGCACGGCACGTCGGCGACGACGTCGAGCTGACCTTCACCAACAAGGGCACGGGCACGGTCCGTCTGAAGGTGACCAGCGGCTACGGCGGGAGCGCGGAGGCGGTGAGTGTGCGGCCGGGCGCCACGGTGCGGCGCCGCTACGACCTCGCGGCGAGCGGGCGCTGGTACGACCTCACCGTCGTCTCCCAGGCGGACGCGGCGTTTCTGCGGCGCTTCGCCGGACATGTCGAGAACGGGCGTCCCGGTGTGAGCGATCCGGCGATCGTGACCACCGGCTGAGGCGGGGCGGGCGGCGGTTGCTTTCCGGCCGGCTCGCGGTACTGTGCCCCGGTGACCACGCATTCGAACACACCTGCAGGTTGGTACCCGGATCCGCACGGCGCGGCGCAGACGCTCCGTTACTGGGACGGCGCGCAGTGGACCGAGCACACCCACGCGGGCGGGCAGGCCCCCGCCGCCCCCGCACCCGACGCGCGCGTGCAGCAGCAGGTGCAGCAGCAGGCCGGCGTCGCCCCCGCCGGCGCCGGCGGCGGCACGCTGTTCAGCGAGCCGGTGCTCGTGGTGAACCAGAAGGCCAAGCTGATCGAGCTGACCAACGAGTACACGGTCTTCGACCAGAACGGCAACCAGATCGGCGCGGTCACCGAGGTCGGGCAGAGCGCGCTGAAGAAGATCCTGCGGTTCGTCTCCAGCCTCGACCAGTTCATGACGCACAAGCTGGAGATCCGGGACGGCTACGGCCAGCCGCAGCTGCTGCTCACCCGGCCCGCGAAGTTCTTCAAGTCGCGGGTGATCGTCTCCCGTCCGGACGGCTCGCAGGTCGGCGAGATCGTCCAGCAGAACGTCTTCGGCAAGATCAACTTCGCGATGAACGCCAATGGCCGGCAGGTCGGCGCGATCAAGGCGGAGAACTGGCGCGCCTGGAACTTCGCGATCGTCGACCACGCCGACAACGAGGTCGCCCGGATCACCAAGACCTGGGAGGGCCTGGCCAAGACGATGTTCACGACGGCCGACAACTACGTCCTGCAGATCCACTACCAGCTGCCCGAACCGCTGCTGAGCCTGGTGGTGGCGACGGCGCTCACCGTCGACACCGCGCTCAAGCAGGACTCGCGCGGCCTGGGCTGACAGGCAGCCGTACGGTCGTGGGCTCCCGGCGCGGCGGCGGTCCGGCGGTCACAGGGGCGTGAGGTGCCCCGGTCCGGACCGGCGCGTGCCGGGCCGCCGGGACAGCAGCGCCGGCTCCTGGGACGCCGACTGCGGCTCCAGAGCCAGGACAGCGGCCACGGGGTGCGCCTCGTGGCCGTCGGGCTGTACGGGCTGTACGGGCCGGGCAACACCGGGTTCCGGGTAGGGCCGTTCGGCCGGCGCGGAGTGCGGGGTCGCACGCGTGAGCGCCACGACCCCCCACGAGGCGAGCGCCGCTCCCGACAGCGCGAGCAGCACCCCGCTCGCGCCGCCGTGCAGCCCCTGCCCGAGCAGGGTGAGCCCGATCACCGCGGCCGCCACCGGGTTCGCCAGTGTCACCACCGCCAGCGGGGCTCCCAGGCCGCCCCGGTAGGCGGTCTGCGACAGCAGCAGCCCGCTCGTCGCGAAGGCCGCTACCAGCAGCGCCACGATGATCACCCGCGCGCTGAACAGCGGTCCGGAGTGGTCGGTGGCGGCGACGGTCACGGTCTGGGTGAGCGCGGAGGCCACACCGGAGGCGACCCCCGACGCGGTCGCGTGCCGCAGGCCCGGTCGCGCCCCCGGACGGGACAGCGCGCCGATGAGGACGGCGGTGGCGCCCGCGACCGTCAGCGCCTCGACCGGACTCAGCACCTGTTCGGGCGCGGGACCGGACGCCGCCACGAGCAGCGCGCCCAGTCCCAGCAGGGTGAGCGCCGTGCCGCGCCACTCGCCCGCCGCGACCCGCCGCCCCGCCATCCGCGCACCCATCGGCACGGCCGCCACCAGGGTGAGCGCGCCGAGCGGCTGGACCACGGTCAGCGGCCCGTACTTGAGGGCCACGACGTGCAGCAGTGCCGCCGATCCGTTCAGCGCCACGGCCCACCACCACGCGCCCGAGCGCAGCAGTCGCAGCGTGCCCGAGCCCGCCGTGCGCGCGGCCAGCCGTTCCTGGGCGACCGCGGCGGCGGCGTAGGCGACGGCCGAGAACAGCGAGAGGACCACGGCGAGCAGGGCGGCGGCGCTCATCGGGCCGCTCCCACCAGGGTGTTCTGCTCCGCCGGTACGGATGCCGGCCGGCTCCGTCCGGCGGCGGTGGCCACCGGGCGGTGCGGCAGCGGTGTCAGCGCGAGGGCGAGGCCGAGCAGCGCGGTCGCCGCCACCGCGTCGAGCCAGTAGTGGTTCGCGGTGCCCACGATGACCAGCAGGGTGAGCAGTGGGTGGAGCAGCCACAGCCAGCGCCATCGGGACGTGGTGGCGACGATGAGGGCGATCGCCACCATGAGCGCCCAGCCGAAGTGGAGCGAGGGCATCGCCGCGAACTGGTTGGAGAGGTGATCGGTCTTCGGCGGTCCGTACACCGACGGCCCGAACACGCGCGCGGTGTCGATCAGGCCGGCCTCCGCCAGCATGCGCGGCGGGGCCAGCGGGAACGTCAGGTGCAGCACCAGGGCCGCGGCCGTCACGGCGGCGAGCCCGCGGCGCGTCCAGACGTAGTGCGCCGGACGGCGAAGATAGAGCCAGACCAGCAGGCCCGCGGTGGCCGGGAAGTGCACGGTCGCGTAGTAGGCGTTCGCAAGGTGCACGAGGGTGTCGCCGTGCAGCAGCACGGACTGGACCGAGCCCTCGCCGGGCAGGTGGAAGGCCCGCTCCAGGTCCCACACGTGGTGGGCGTTGCGGAAGGCCTCGCCGCTGTGGCCGGCGGCGAGCTGCCGGCCCAGCTTGTAGACGAGGAACAGACCCGTGACGAGCAGGAGCTCGCGCACGAGCGGAGGCCGGGCGGGCCGGTCGGGACCCACTGCGGCGGCCTCGGTTCGGGAAGTCATGCCCGGCCCCCTCGCTTGCGGTGTGCGTGAGTGTGCGGCTGGCCCGCATCATCGATACGGTAGCGTACCGATACGCCAGTGTACCGATACGGTCAGGTACCGGTACACTGGTGTATCGAGGAATACCTCACACCTGACGCGCCACACTGGAGAGCGGCCGGAGCGCCGCTGGAACACGAGCGAGGAGAAGAGCGATGACGTCGCAGGCCGCGGACGGACCGGAGACGGTTGCCTCCTCGCGCCGCTCCAAGATCACGCCCGAGCGTGAGCGGGAGTTCTTCGACGCCGTCCTCGAACAGATCCGCGAGTGCGGCTACGACGCCGTCACCATGGAGGGCGTCGCCGCCAGCACCCGCTGCAGCAAGTCCACGCTCTACCGGCAGTGGAAGAACAAGCCCCAGTTCGTGGTGGCCGCGCTGCGCGCCAACCGGCGCACGAGGTTCGCGGGCATCGACACGGGCTCGCTCGTCGAGGACCTGCGGCAGGCGGCGCGCGCCGCGGGGGAGTGGTCGGGCAACGACACCCGGCTTCTGCAGGCCCTCGGTCATGCGATGCTGCAGGACCGGGAGCTGAAGCTGGCCCTGCGCGAGACGCTGGTCGAGCCGGAGCTCGCCGCGCTGCGGGAGATCCTGCGGCGCGGGGTCGAACGCGGAGAGGTCCGCGCCGACAACCCGGCGCTGGAGTACGTGCCCGCGCAGATGTTCGGCGTCCTGCGTATCCGGCCCGTGCTGGAGGGGGAGTACGCCGACCCGGACTATCTGGTCCGGTTCGTGGAGGCCGCCGTGCTGCCCGCGCTCGGCCTCACCCCATGACGCAGGCCGCCGTCCACGGGATGACTGGACGGTGACCTGCTCGCGCCGCACCGTGGGGACGGGGGCGGCGCGCAACCCCGGCCGGGTGGTGTCCCTCTGAGCGGACAGGGACCCCACCCGGCCGGCGAACATCCGGCCGGATCACACGTTCTGGCCGCTGCCCCCGCCCGAGGACACCTTGATGCCCCGGGTGATGTCGTCGATCACGGACTGCTGTTCGGAGACGTCCACGCCGAAGCGGACCACGACCAGCCGGCGGGCGTCCGCCGGCGACGGGAAGGCCAGGGACTCCACATATCCGTCGGAGCCCTTCTCGGTGACCGCCTTCCAGCGCACCAGGTAACCCTTCTGGCCGGCCACGGTCACTTCCTTGGAGGCCAGCACCTGGTGCGAGGTGATCCGGCCGTAGGACTTGCCGCCGTAGGACTCCTTGGCGTTGGCCGCGATGTCGGCCTTGGCGACCTCCTCGGCCGTCCCGCCCCGGGTCCCGAGCAGCAGCGCGGGTGCCGAGTACGCGCCGCCCTTGGTGCAGCTGGCGCTGGAGTCGCCGGGGCACTTGTAGGCGTCGTCCGAGGTGACCTGGGCGCCCACGCCGAGCTGCTGGCCGTACCAGCCGTCGGGTATGGGCAGGCTGATGCCGCTGGCCTGGTCGGTGACCGACCCGCTCCGTATCTTCGGCGCCTCGGACCGGCCGCCGCCGGAGCCTCCCGAATCCCCGGACCCTCCGGAGCCCCCCTGGCCGCCGTCCCCGCCGGGGCCGCCGAACGGCCCGCCTCCGCCGCCGGACCCCTCCTGGCCGCCGGAGCCGCCCTGTCCGCCCGGGCCCTGGTGCGAACCGGCCCGGTTCCCGCTGCCGCCGTCGTCCTTGCTCAGCGCGTACACCCCGACCCCGATGCTCGCCAGCACCGCGGCGGCCAGCACGACGGCGACACCCGTACGCACCCCGCGCCGCCGCGCCGGCGGCTGACCCGGATACCCCGGATGCACCGGGTACCCCGGATGTCCCGGGGGTCCGGAATACGCCGGAGGGCCGGAATACACCGGCTGCCCCTGCTCTCCCGGCTGCCCCGCGTACCCGGGCTCCGCCGCGGGAGGCTGCGCCGGCGGACCCCATACGGTGCCCGACCCGGCGGGGCGGGTCCGGTCCGTCCATGCCTTACCGTCCCACCAGCGCTCGGTGGCGGGACCGTCACTTGTCTGCCCCGGGTCGGGGTACCACCCGGGGGGAGTCACCTGCGTCATGCCCCCACCGTATGAGGCCTCGGTGAAAGCCGGATGAGAGGGCCGCCCCTCGGACCGGGATCGCCGCTGGAGCAGGGCACGTGGCATGTCCGCCGGACTGGGCCGTCGCGAGAACCGGGCGAGGGGGCCGTCTGCCGGACCTGAACCGCCGCCGGCGCCGGGCGGGTGGGCGGCCGCCGGACCGGAATCGTCGCGAGAGCTGGGTGAGTTCGGGTGTCCGCCGGACTGTGACCGCCGCGAGCGCCGGATGAGAGGACCCCTCACCGGATCACGACCGCAGCGGGAGCCGGTCGAGTGGGCCGTCTGCCGGACTGTGACCGTCGCGGGAGCCGGGTGAGGGGGCCGCGCACCGGACCGTGACCGCCGCGAGAGCTCGGTGAGTGGGCCGGCCGCCGGACCGGAGCCGTCGCGGGAGCGGGCGCATGGGCAGTCCGCCGGACCGGAACCGTCGCGAGAGCCGGGTGGAGCCGGATGTCGACCGGACCGGGACCGCCGCGCACACCGGGTGAGAGGACCGGCCACCGGACCCGGACCGTCTTGCATACCGGGTGAGTCGGGCGGCCACCGGACCGGGCCGGAGTGAAAGCCGGGTGTGACGGCCGTCCCCGGGGGCGGCGCCGCGAAAGTCCGTGCGGGGCACGGCTGTTGACGGCCGGCTGTTGACAAGGCACCCCGCGCCGCGCAGGTCGCGGGGGCGGCACGTCGCCCGGCCGTGCCGTAGGTCACCCGACACGGCAACAGGTGCCCGGACCGGCCTCCGTCGCGGCGGCCCGGGG
>NZ_JAVACL010000074.1:0-20048 GCF_032658145.1 Streptomyces sp. MK7 | reverse complement strand
AGGCCTCCGTCCGGGGACACCGCCACCCCGTACGGCTTGTAGCCGACACCGATGGGGTTGCCCACGGTGCGGTTGGTGGCGGTGTCGATCACCGACACCGAAGCCGGGCCGAAGTAGTTGGTCGCGTAGGCCCGGCGTCCGTCCGGGGACACCGCCACCCCGCCCGGGGATTTGCCGACCTGGATCGAGGACACGGACGGTGCGGTGGGACCCGAGGAACGGGACTGTGCCAGGTAGATGCCGCCGCCCGCCGCGGCAAGCGCCACCAGCGCCACCCCCGCAATGAGCCTGGTCCGTCGGTTTCCGGGCCGCGGCGGGCGGGGCCGCGGCCGGGCCTCGTCCCCTTTGCGCGGCAGCGGTTCCAGGGGCGGGCCGGCCGGCTCCTCTGTGCGCGGCAGTGGTTCCTGGGGCGGGCCGGTCGGCTCCTCCGGCTCGGCCGGCGACAGGATCACGGTCGGCGGGGCCGGTTCCTGGGGGCGCGGCGGCTTCGAGGCGGGGGGCCGCTCGGGCGGCGGCACCTCCGGTGAGGGAGCCGGTTGCGGCAAAGGGAACGGGTGGGGCTGGTCGGCGATGGAGGCGAGCCGCCGGGCGGCCTCCTCACCGTCCATCCTGTCCGCGGGGTCCTTGGCCAGCAGCCCGATGAGGACCGGGGTCAGCTCCGTCGCCTGGCGCGGCAGGCTCGGGGACTCGAACAGCAGGGCGGTCAGCGTGGCGAGGGCGGTGTCGCGGTCGAAGGGACCGGCCCCCTCGAGGGCGTAGTACAGGGTGGCCCCGAGCGAGAACAGGTCGGCGGCAGGGGTGGGCGGCTGACTGTTGGCCCGCTCCGGGGCCATGAAGCGCGGCGTCCCGAGGACCTCCATGGTGGCGGTCAGGCGGTCCTCCCCGGAGCTCGGCTCCAGCGCGATGCCGTAGTCGGTGAGCATCACCTGGCCGCCGCCCTCCGTCGGATAGGAGGGCTGGGGCCCCGGATGGGTCAGCAGGATATTGGCCGGTTTGACGTCCCGGTGCAGGACACCGAGCCGGTGTCCCTCCAGCAGGGCGTCGAGGACCGCCAGACCGATCCGGGCGACTTCGCCGGGCGGCAGCGGCCCCTGCTCACGCACCACCGCCTCCAGATCCATGGCATCGGGCACGAACTCCATGACGATCCACGGCAGGCCGCCCTCCTCCACGATGTCGTGCACGGTGACGACATGCGGATGGTTGCGCAGCCGGGCGGCGTGCCGGGCCTCACCGCGGGCCCTCGCGATCCGGCAGCGCACCTCGCATTCGGGGACGTCCGGCGGCAGAACGATCTCCTTGAGCGCGACCTCGCACGCCAGTTCCTGGTCGTACGCCAGCCACACACGTCCCATGCCGCCGGTACCGAGCCGACGCAGAAGCCGGTAACGTCCGATGATCACGCGCCCGGCGGCCTCTTGCGCTCCTGACATGGCGCTCCTCTTCCAGCACGGCCAGCAGGGGTTCCTCGGCGACCGCTGAAGAGTCTCTTTCCACGTATTGCATATCGCTCGAAGAACGGCAAGTCACACCCACCGGCACGATCCTCAACCGGGCTACCTCGGCTTCCCCGACCTGGTGCTGTCCGAGGAACTGGCCGTCCGTGACGACCGTCGCTTCCGCGGCGGGCTGTGGACCTCCAAGCTCGGTCAAGGACCCGGCCACCCTCTCGTTCGTCGAGGCCGAGGCGGACGCCGCCCTGCCCGGGCCGCCCGGAGCGGGCAGGACACACATCGCTGTCACCCTCGCGGTCACGGCCCGCCGGGCCGGCTGCCGAACACTTGCCCAGTGCTCCACCCTTCAGGGTGGAGGTGTAGGGCACCCTGCCCGTAGCGGCCCGAAGGGGCGCAGCGGCATGGCTGAGATCGCCTTGTCCGACGACGGAGTTGTCGGACCTACCGCCGGACGGGCGGGAAGTCAGGCCTGCGGAGGCCGTGCAAGACCGACCCTCACCGGTCGGCAGTGGCCTGTGAAACAGGAACCCGAGGTGGTACCGCGTAGCGGTACGGACCAGAATCTCCTGCCTCGGGCAGGAGAGGGCGTCAAACGAATGCCTTGAATACGGGGGATGCCCCTGACTGACACAGGCAGGCCCAGGCCGGTTCCAGCCGCCGCACATCTCCTGAGATTTTCGTTATCCGCTCATGCAGGTGACGTTACGGAACCACCCTCGGTACCCGGCCCCGCACACAGCGCACCGCCCACTGCGGGCGGTCCGCGCCCCGCCTGGCCCGGGCACCTCACCAAGCACCGTGCTGGTACTTCCTGCCCCGCAGGATCATGCTTGTAGGTAGGGACCTGGCCGTGGAGGTTCCCCCCGGGAACAGCGGTCGAGGAACGAGCGAGGCGAGATGAGCGCCGATGGAGCACCCTCCCACTCCTCCTGGTGAACGGCCGGGCGAGGCGGCCGCCCCGCTCGAGCCGCCCCGCACCGCCACCGTCACGGCCACAGCCACTGTCGACGAACACGGCATCGTGACGGGGTGGGACGAGGGCGCCCGGCGCCTGCTCGGCTACGAGCCCTCACAGATCATCGGCCGCCCTGCCACCCGCCTGCTCGCCGACGACACCGGCGAGGCCGCCCGCCGGGCGGCCGGGCACCAGGCGGCCGGCGAGGACCGGTGGAACGGCACCGTAGCGCTGCGCCACCAGGACGGCGGCCGCCTCGAACAGCACCTGCTCGCCCACCGCCGCACCCCCACCGGCGGTGCGGCCACCGAGTGGCTCCTTCTCTGCGCCGTGACCGGCCCGCCGCCGTACCCCGGAAACCACCCGCAAGACACACCGGGCGAGCGGGGGCAGGAGGAGGAGCCGGGTACGCCGAGGGAGCTGAAGGAGTGGGCGTTCGCGCAGTCCCCGTGCATCCTGGCCGTCTTCGGCACGGATCTGCGGCTCCTCGCGGCGAACACCGGCATGGAGCGCGCCCTCTCGCTCACCGAGGCCGAGATGCGTGGGCTGCGCCTGGTGGACATCGCGCCGCACCCCGTGGGCGAGGAGATCCAGGCGCGGATGCGCCGGGTGCTCCAGGACGGCCGGCCGCAGTGGACCGAGGCCTTCCTCCCCGCCGCCCACGCCGGACGCGCCGACGGCCCAGAAAGCGGCCGGCCGGTGTCGCTCACCGCGCTGCGCGACGGAGCGGGCCGGCTGCGGGGCGTGTGCCTGACCGCGTACCAGGGGCACGCGGAGAGGGAGCGGATGCTGCTGAACGAGGCCGGCACCCGTATCGGCACCACCTTGGACATCGCCCGTACAGCCCAGGAACTCACCGACGTCGCCGTCCCCCGCCTCGCGGACTTCGCCGCCGTCGACCTGCTCCCCGCGCGCGGTGGGGAAGCGGGCGCCACCGCCCTGGCCGGGCCGATCACCATGCGCCGCGCCGCCGTGCGCTCGGTCCTGGAAGGAAACCCCGAGTCCCCGGTCGCCGTCGGCGAGTCCAGCACCTTCCCGGCGCTGTCCCCGGTGGCCGAATGCCTGGGAAAGGACCGCGGGACGCTCTACGAGATGACCGGCCCCGCCCTTGCCCGGTGGGCCGGCGAGGACCCAGGTGCGGCCCGGCTCCGCCAGTGGGGCACACACTCGCTCATGGTGGTGCCGCTGCGCGCCCGAGGCACCACCCTGGGCGCCGCCCTCTTCAGCCGCCACCACAACCCCGCCCCCTTCACCCCCCAGGACCTGCAGCTGGCCGAGGAGCTCACCGCCCGGGCCGCCCTGAGCATCCACAACGCCCGGCGCCACACCCCCGAACGCACCACCGCCATGACCCTGCAGCGCAGCCTGCTCCCGCGGGTCCTGCCCGAGCAGGCCGCCCTCGAGATCGCCTCCCGCTACCTGCCCGCCGACCCCCTGGCCGGCGTCGGCGGCGACTGGTTCGACGTGATCCCGCTGTCAGGTGCACGCGTCGCCCTCGTCGTCGGCGACGTCGTCGGCCACGGCATCCGCGCCTCGGCCACCATGGGCCGGCTGCGCACCGCGGTACGCACCCTGGCCGACGTCGACCTGCCGCCCGACGAACTGCTCACCCACCTCGACGACCTCGTCATCCACCTCTCCGCCGACGAAGCCACCCCCGAAGGCGCCCCCGAAGGCGCCGGCGGCATCGGCGTCACCTGCCTCTACGCCGTCTACGACCCCGTCACCCGCCGCTGCACCCTCGCCCGGGCCGGCCACCCCCCGCCCGCCGTCGTCACTCCCGACGCCGCCTACCTCCTCGACGTTCCCGCCGGCCCCCCGCTCGGCCTGGGCGGCCTGCCGTTCGAGGCCACCGAGACCGAACTACCCGAAGGCAGCCTGCTCGCCCTCTACACCGACGGCCTCCTCGAACGCCGAGACCACGACATCGACGAAGCCTTCGACAAGATGTTCGCCGGCCTCGTCCGCCCCGCCCACACCCTCGACACCGTCTGCGACCACGTCCTCACCGCCACCCTCACCCACCGCCCCGACGACGACATCGTCCTGCTCATCGCCCGCACCCGCGCCCTCAGCGCCGACCGCGTCGCCGCCTGGGACCTGCAGCCCCACCCCGCCGTCGTCGCCCGCGTCCGCCAAAATGCCACCGCCCAGCTCTCCACGTGGGGACTGACCCAGGCCGGCTTCATCACCGAACTCATCGTCAGCGAACTCGTCACCAACGCCATCCGCTACGGCAAACCCCCCGTCCAGTTCCGCATGATCCACCACAACACCACCCTCATCTGCGAAGTCTCCGACACCAGCAGCACCACCCCCCACATGCGCCGCGCCCGCTTCTACGACGAAGGCGGACGCGGCCTCCTCCTCGTCGCCCAACTCGCCGACCGCTGGGGCACCCGCCATACCCCCACCGGCAAGACCATCTGGGCCGAACAAAACGTCACATCCGACAATGAGTGAAGTTCCCCCGTCAGCTCGGGTCGGGCTTCCTGTCGCCTTCCGGTGGCACCGGGTTTGCGACGAAGGTGCCCCGGCCGTGCACTCTCAGGATGAGGCCGCGTTCCGGTAGTACCCGGGCTGCGCGCCGGATGGTGCTGCCTGCCGGTGCTGCCCCGTTGCCGCCGCCTGCCTGCAATGGGCCCTGTCTCACCCCGGCCTCACCCCGGAGGGCGTCTGGGCTGCCGCCACCGCCCGCGAGCGCGCTGTCCTGCGCCAGAGGCTCACCGCCCGGTTCGGCAAGGACCGAGCCGGCACTGTTTCTGGACTTGCCGGTCCATTTTTCCTTCCGCACAGTGGCACTGCCCTGGTCCTCCAGGGCCCCGACGGTCGCGGCGGCACCCGCCCTCCGGCCGCTCGGGTCCACACGGAACGACCTGCTGTGGGAGTGACCATGCCGAATCGGCTGGCAGGCAAGACCGCCCTGGTGACCGGGGCGACCAGCAACATCGGGCGGGCGATCGCGGAGGAGATCGCGGCCGAGGGGGCGCATGTCGTCGTCTCGGGCCGCAACCCCGAGCGCGGCGCGGAGGTGGTCGACGGGATCCGCGCACGCGGCGGTCGCGCCGACTTCGTCCGCGCCGACCTGGACGGCAGCGCCGCCGCCTCGCGGGCACTCGCCGAGGAGGCGGGCCGGGTCCTCGGCGGCCGGATCGACGTCCTCGTCAACAACGCCGGCATCTACCCCGCCGACAGCACGGCGGAGACCGACGAGAAGACCTTCGACGAGGTCTACGCGGTCAATGTGAAGGCGCCCTTCTTCCTCACCGCAGCCGTCGCGCCGGCCATGGCGGAGGCCGGGGGCGGGGCGATCGTCAACCTGGGGTCGTGGATCGCGCGGCTGGGCATTCCGATGGGTGCCCTCTACAGCTCCACCAAGGGCGCCGTCGAGACCCTCACCCGGGCCTGGGCGGCCGAGTTCGGGCCGCGGGGCGTGCGGGTGAACGCTATCTCCCCGGGCGTCGTGCTGCCGTCCGTTCCCGGCGAGGTCCACCCCGCCGAGACCATGATGAAAGGCACCCCCGCGGGCCGTATGGGCACGCCCGACGCCATCGCGAAGGCGGCTGTGTACCTGGCCGCCGACGAGTCCTCCTTCGTCCACGGCATCGTGCTCGACGTCGACGGCGGCCGAACCACCGCCGCCGTGATCGCCGCCTGACGCCCGGTGCCGACCGGCGGCGCCTGCCCCGCCGAGGCCGGGGGGAGGGGTCAGTCCCCGGCGCGTCCGGTCCGGCGCAGGTCGGCGATCCCCTGGTCGAGCGCGGCGCGCAGGTGGGCCGACCGGCCCGTGGACAGCAGGATCGACACACCGCCCTGGATCGCGGCCAGCAGGGCCGCGGCCCTCGCGTCGACGTCGACGTCCGAGGGCAGCCTGCCGGCGGCCTGCAGGGCTCGGATGCCCGCCGCCAGGCCCTCCTGCCAGCGCCGCATCAGCTCGATCACGATCGCCCGCGCGCCGGGGGTGGAACGCCCGATCTGAAAGAACAGCGACCCGAGCGGGCAATGGTCGCCCTGCGCCTCGTAACGCTCGACGACCACGTCCCGCCACCGCTCCCAGGCCTCCCAGGAGTCCAGGCGGCCGAGATGGGGCTGCTGGTCCTCGATCACCTGATCGGCCTCGAACCGGGCGACCGCCAGCAGCAGTTCGTCCTTGCCGGCCGGGAAGTAGTGGAACAGCTGGCTCTTGCTGGTGCGGGTGCGCGCCATGATGTCGTCCAGCGTCGCCCCGGTGACACCGCGCTCCCGCAGGACCTCGGCGGCTCCCTCGACGATCCGGCCGCGCGTGGCCCTGCCCTTCGCCGTCAGCTTCCCGGTCATGCCGACCCCCACGGAATGGACTGGTCGGTCCACTGTAGTCGGCCGGTTCGTTCATCCGCCCGCCCGCAGCCTTTGTGCCTGGAGGGGCTGCCTACTGGCTCAGGTGGCGCAGTTCGCTGTCGTACAGCTCGGCGGGGTCGAGGCCCATGCCGGTGAAGTGGCCTGCCAGTTCCAGGGAGAGGAGGCCGTGCAGGCGGGTCCAGAAGAGCAGGGCGCGGCGCAGGGCGGCCGGTTCCGCGGGGTGGCCGGCCGTCCATTGCCGGTGCTGGGCGAGGTGGGCCTCCAGGCGGGCGTCGGGGTGGCCGTCGTCCGGGCTTTCGGCGGCTGCGCCGGCCGACTGGGCGGCGTCGAGGAGGGTTTCCATGATCTCGGATGCGATCGCGGTGACGTCGTCGGGTGCGTGGTAGCCGGGGACCGGTGTGCCGTAGATGAGGTAGTAGCGCTGGCGATCGTCCAGTGCCCATGCGCGCAGCGTGCGTCCCAGTCCCGCCAGGTCCGCACCCGATCCGGCGGCGGTGCCGATGGTGTCCGCGAGGCTGCGGTAGGCGTCGCGGATCAGTTCGGTGATCAGCTCGTCCCGGCTGGCGAAGTACCGGTAGAGCGCGGGGCCGCTCATGCCCATCTGCTTGGCGATGGCGTTCAGGGACAGCCCCGGTGCCCCCGCGGCGGCGATCTGCTCCCAGGCCCGTGCCTTGATCTCCGCCCGAAGCTGGGCCCGGTAGCGCTCGCGGGGTGTCTCCTTGCCCGCAACGGCCATGTACTCATCCCTTCCGCGTGTGATCACCGGCTCCTGGGGATCCGGGCGAGCTCGACGCCACACTCTGGTTAGACCCTATTACGAACGCTCTTGACTGTCACTCCATCGCAGTTATAACTTCTAACTAGAGCGTCAGCCAGTAACTGCGCTGGTCGGGTCGATGGAGGTCGTCATGAACGCTGGAGCAATGGTCGAGGTCGTGCTGCCGGGCAAGGTCGAGCCGGAGGGGCTGCAGGTGCGGCACGGGGCCGTTCCTGCCGCCGGACCGGGCCAGGTCGTGGTCCGCATGGAGGCGACCGGTGTCTCCTTCGCCGAGCAGCAGATGCGCCGCGGCCGCTACTACGACCAGCCGCCCTTCCCGTTCGTCCCCGGCTACGACCTGGTCGGCACCGTCATGGCGGCGGGCGACGGCGTCGCTCCCAGCCTGGTGGGCACCCGGGTGGCCGCGCTGCTCAAGGTCGGCGGCTGGGCCAGCCACGTGGTCGTCGACGCCGCCGACCTGGTGCCGGTCCCGGACGGGATCGGCGCTGCGGAGGCGGAGACCGTGGTGATCAACGGCATCACCGCCTGGCAGATGCTGCACCGCAAGGCCCGCATCCGCGCCGGGCAGACCGTCCTGGTCCACGGCGCCAACGGGGGAGTGGGGTCCGTCCTGGTCCAGCTCGCCCACGCCGCGGGAGCGAAGGTGATCGGCACCGCGTCCGCCCGCCACCACGAGGCGCTCCGCACCCTGGGCGTCACCCCCGTCGACTATCGCAGCGAGAACATCCCGGCCCGCGTCCGTGAGCTCGCCCCGGGCGGCGTGGACGCGGTCTTCGACCACGTCGGCGGCCGCAGCGTCATCGGCTCCTGGCGTCTTCTCGCGCCCGGCGGCACGCTCGTCTCCTACGGCAGCGCCTCGACCCGGGACGATGAGGGCTCCAAGCAGTGGCCTGTGCTCAAGCTGCTGGGCCGCATCTGGGTGTGGGACGCCCTGCCCAACGGCCGCCGCGCCTACTTCTTCAACGTCTGGGCCGGCCGGGCCCTCAGCCCCAGCCGCTTCCGCGCCCGGCTGCACGCCGACCTCACCGAGGTGTTCGCGGCGCTGAAGCGCGGCGAGATAACCGCCCGGATCGCCGCCGAGCTGCCCCTCACCCGCGTCGCCGAGGCGATGCGGCTGGCCGAGTCCGGCACCGTCGCCGGAAAGGTCGTGCTGCACGCCTGACGCCGGACGGTGAAGCCGCGGATGTGCACAGTGCGGGTGCGTATTTCCATGACGAACAAGGGATGGAAGAGTCCTACGGCCCGCGGCCGTGCTCCACCGCCCGCTCACCGCGGAGAGGACGCAACTCGCTGGCCCGGCTGATCACTTGGTGCCCACGCGGAAAGTCGGCCGCCCACCACCCCGCCGGCCGGCAGGTACCAACGCAGGCGGCGAGTGCGGTGGCGTTGATCCCCTTCTTGCGGGTGAGGACATTCCCACGTGGCGAGATGGAGGGGCCGCTTGTCACAGCACCGGGTGCGGTGCACGTCTGGTCCGGGTGTGATGCCGCGTGGGGCGTACCGACTCCGGCGGCACAGGTGGTCGTGTGGGCCGGTCTCCGCGGGAATAGCCGTGGCCCGGGTGTTCGACCTCTACGTGAGGGCGCTCTGCGGCTGTGCCGAGGCCTCGTCCACCTGGACGGGCTTGTAGTAGCGGCCCTTGGTCCCCGCAGTGAACGCGACGTGCAGGATGGGGCCGAGCAGCATCGAGATGAACGACGCGTAGTACACCGGGTACACGCCGCCGATGCCCAGCGCGCCGACCAGCACCGCCAGTCCGAGCGAGGCCAGACCACAGGGGTTCCAGGACCGCACCTCGTGCGGTTCGAACTCGATGTTCTCCGACCGGCCGAGCTTCATCCAGCGGCGGCACACGAAGTAGTCGGCGAGGATGATCAGAACCCAGGTGTTGGTGAGGACACCCGTGACAGCCAGGAACGTCCCCAGGTGGTTGATGACGTTGAATGCGTAGAAGACCACGCCCAAAATCCACACCAGGTACGTCCAGTACTGGCGGCCAGGGCGGAAGTTGGCGGCGACGTCGAATCCGGACGAGAGCGCGATGGAACCCCCGTACAGGTTCATGACGTTGATGCGGATCTGGGTGATGACGGCGAAGACGACACCCACACCGCCCATGAGGTACACGAACATGAAGCCCGGGTCCTGGGCGTTGGACTGCGCGTTCGGTCCGTGCAGTTCGTTCAGCAGCGTGACGCCGATGAAGGCGCCCAGGAAGATCACGGCGAACATCGGGATGAGCTCACCGAGCATGATGGTGGCGGTGCCGCGGTAGCGGACGTTGCGGGAGGCGAAACGCCCGTAGTCGGTCGCCATCAGGCCCTGGAAGATCATCTGGCCGTTGGCGAGGCTGAATGCGCTCCACATCGCCACGCTGCCCGTGGCCCCGGTGGCGTGCCAGCCGTCCACGCTGACCGGGGTGTGAGCCGTGAACATCTTGTACAGGCCCCAGCCGAGCAGGATCAGGAACACCGGGAAGCCCCAGGACTGGAGGAACGACATGGCGTGCATGCCGCGTCGGACCACCAGCAGGGTGACCAGGCCCACCACGGCAAAGATGCCGATGCCGGCGATGGAGTTGATGTCGACCTTGAAATACTCCGCGATCGCGTGCGAGACGATCGTTCCCTCGAAGAGGAAGTAGAAGACGTAGTTGATGGCGTAGATGAACGAGGTGACTGCCGCGCCCCGACTGCCGAAACCAAGACCCCGGCTGAGCAGGTTCTGCGACAGGCCTTCCCGGCTCGCCATGCGCATGGTGAGCATGCCGATCAGCACGGAGCCGATGAAGAAGTACGCGATCGGGCCGAGCATCCCGGGCCATCCCACGAGGAAGGCCTGCTGGGCACCGAAGGAGAAGAAGAACATCGCGGTGGCGTTGCCGAGGAGCACGAGGCTGATGGCGGGTATGGGCCACCGCAGATTCGCGGGGACGCGGTTGATTGCGAAGCTCTCGATCTGGTCGTCGATCGATGTCGTCGGTCCTCTGAATTTTGCCAGTACGCTCATGGTGCACCTTTCCTCGGGCATGGGTGGCCGTAGGGACATCCGGCATGCCGTTCTGGTCCCACCTCACGTCTGTCTGGTTCACGCTCCGGCTACGGCGACCGGTGTCCCGATGGGGCGGGGGCCGTCCCACACGAGGCGGAGATTGCCGAGCGTGCGATAGACGTGAAGACTCATCTCGTTGTCGACCAGTTCGGCCGACGAGTGGTACTGCTGAATGGTGCCGACGAACCTGTTGAGAACGCCGTTCTCCTTCCAGGCCTCGTGGTCCACCGCGACGTGGGGCGGCAGGAAGTTGCGCCGCAGACAGCGCCGTGTGGCGCTCTCGATCACCTTCGAGTCGACACCGGGGAATTCCAGTTGAGCCACCCGGACCGCTTCGTCCGGGAAAGCATGGGCGTACTGGCACGCTTTTTCCAGCGCGGCGATCACCGCTTTGTGCTGTGCGGGCTTGTCCTGCACGTTGCCACGCCGGGTAGCAAGAGCCGACAGCAGATACGGGCCGAAATAGGTGGAGAAGTCGAAGACCTCGCGTAGGCCCTGCGACATGGCCACGTCCGCCTGCGGCGGAAAGGCGAGGCAGATGTCGGCCTGCCCGGCCAGGACGCGAGCCGGTTCGGTGCCGATCGGCACCTGGAGGCCGCGGTAGGAAGACTCGGGGCCCGCCTGGTAAAGGAACTGAAGGTAGCGCAGCAGGGCCCACTGCGAGTCGGGCTGGGGCTGGGTGGCGACGGTGCGCCCGGCGATGGTGCGCGTGCTGAAGACACGCGGGTCGTCGGTGGCCTCCACGGCCGGGTCCGCGGCCAGCGCCAGGATGGCCTGCCCGTTGCAGATGCTGCCGACCACGACCGCGTCCCCGATCCCTTGTTCGAAAGCGCGGACGGTGAACACCGGATCATGGACCGAGTAGTCGGCGATGCCCGCCTCCACCGCGGACCAGGCCTCGGTGCCGCCGCCGGCGGTGGTGATCTCGACCCGTACTCCTTCGTCCGCGAAGAAACCGACGTCATGGGCGATGTACAGCGGCAGATACAGCAGCGAGTGGTACGCCTGGGCGATCCGCACGACCGCCTGCGGTGCCTCCTCGGCCACGGAGGGCCTGGGAGGTGCGTCGGCAGGGGCGGGCTCGGTGCCGGCCAGCAGCGCCGTGATCGACGCCGAGGGCAGGCCCAGCATCAGTGACTCGCCGATGAACGCCCGCTGGGTCAGGTCACCGCGCTGGTAGCGCTCCACCAGCGCGTCGAGCGCGCGCCCGGTGGTGACCGGAAGCCTGCGGCGTCGGACCAGCTCGCGGGCCCGTTCCCTTGTGTCGTCCTCGGTGAGCTCCGGGTCGGACCGGTCCCCGACCCGGTAGACCAGGTCCGCCTGCAAGCGGTCGAGGACTGCGACCGGGCGCAGCAGAATCGTTCCATCACCCTGGAGGACGACCTCGATCACGTCACCCTCGTGCAGCTCGGCCGCACGGCGCACCGGCATGGGAAGGGTGACCTGCCCATTGCTGCGGATGTGAACGGTTTCTGGACGGTCCATGGCCCCTTCAAATGATTCTTGAGATCTCAGATTCGACCTCTAGGTCGGTAGGATGGGTACGTCACATCGGCTTGTCAAGGCTTCTGGCGGGACGCCTTTCAGCCGGACAGCTGCGCGACGAGGTGGTCGAGGACCTCCAGTGCCTGCTGCGCACAGGACTCGGTGTAGTCGGCCAGGAAGTCCGCCATCGCCGTGTGACCGCTTTGCTCACGCAACACAAGCGCGTCCTTCTCCACCTGCGGGAGTTCGGCCGCCCACTGCCGTTCCAGGGCGTCGAACGCCCGCCGCACGATGGGCTGGTTCTCGTTGAAGCTCCACGCCTGCTCGCCGCCCTTGACCAGGTCGAGCAGCCGACGGAACCGCCACCAGTAGGACCCTTCGTCATACGTGTCCACCGGCGCCTGCTCGGCAGGACACTCCCGGACGCCGGCCGTCCCCGCCGCGGAAAAGATTGCGGGCACCCTCCCGGCGTCCACGAACACCGGCACGTACACACCGGTGCAGGGCGTCAGCGGCGTCCACCAAAGGTGAGTCAGCCCCTCCCCGCTCTTCGGCAGCACGAACACCGCCGAGCCGGCCGTGTCGCCCCAGGTGAAGTCCGACGGGTGGGAGTGCATGCACAGGCTCAGGAAGTCGGGCAGCGCCGCGCTGAAGTACGGGCCGCCCAGGAAGGTGTCCTCGTAGTGGTCGCGCAGCACCCGCTGGGCCTGGCCGAGCCCCACCCCACCGGCATCCACCGCCTCGCCGAGCAGTTGGCGTGAGCGCTGCAGCCGGATATGCGACAACTGCAGTGGCGTTCCAGGGTCGACGTAGGCCCGAGCGAAGTCGAAGGGTCGCCCCGGCGCGGACTCCCACCAGCCGGAATCCACCGCGTGCTCGACAAGGTCGCCGCTGGCGCGGTCCCACTGGGTGCGGATGGTCGGCTGGTTGGAGATGGCGTACGTCCCCGCGGTGACCCGTTTGGCGACCCAGCGGTGACCGCTGGTCTCCAGCACCCACGCTTCCTGGGCGTCGGCGATGAGGAAGGAGTTGTCATAGCCGCCCGTGACCGGCGGCTGCCCCACGACACCGGAGCCCCACTGTCCGTAGCGCTCCACCAGCGAGCAGATGACGTCGAGGGCCTCCCGTGCCGTGCGGCCCCGCTCCAGACCCAGGCGCACAAGTTCCATGCCGAGGATGCCGCCGTCCCGGGCGGCGCCGCCCTTGACCGCGGAGACCGTGGCCGCCCAGTCCCTGGTGAACAGGGCCTCATTGCCGATGGCCACACCCCATTCGTTGAGGCCCTCTTCGTGCCCCCAGCACCAGTAGGGCGAACCGCCCAGGTGCGCGTAGGACTCCTCGACGTCGTCAATCTCGACGTGGGCCAGCCCCAGGGTGGCACCCGCCGGTGCGGTGCGGCGCGGCAGGAAGCGCAGTGGTTGTGTGTCGGACACGGGGCGGTCGCTGTTCTTGGCCAGCAGGACGTGCCCTCCGGGCACGCTGTCGGCCATGGCCACGAAGGTGTCGCAGCTCCATGGAAGCACGGTGGTTTCTCCCGCTTCGGCTAGATCTGACTATCGGCTCGCTGGGTAGATCTGAGATCTCAGGATCGCGCCAAGTGGCACATTTGTCGACAGGTGCTTCCGCGGCCTCCCTCCACACGCCCGTCCCGCCGCCGGAAATCACCGGGTCAGGGCTTTTGATCGGGAGTCGCCGAGCATCGCTCACGAGGTGAAACGTGGCGGGACCACGCGGATCCATGCTCCGGCGAACACCGCCTTCCCCGGCCTGGAAGGATGTCGCAGTGCCCAAGCCGTATCCGAAGGAGTTCCGCGAGGATGTTGTGCGGGGCGCACGCAACCGCGAGCCCGGCGTCACGCTGGAACAGATCGCCGCCGACTTCGGCGTTCACCCGATCACGCTGTCGAAGTGGCTGCGTCGTGCCGACACCGACGAGGGCGCCAGGCCCGCAGCGGCGGGGCGCGTAAGAAAGGGCGCCTCATCCAAAACCCGACCCGCTGGAAACCGAGAGCGGCGTGCCCGGCCACGTCACCGGCCTGCCGACCTATCGCGCGTTGAGCGGGTGCGAGGACAGTGCGGGCTGACTGAGGCAGGGCAATCCGTTCACACCGGGTGGCGTGAAGATGCTCCGAGTCCCCTGCGCCGTCTGCGACCGGCCCGTCGCGGCCGGGCCGGTCGCCGGAAGCCCCAGCCAAGGGCCGGCTGTGGCGGCACGACCCTCTGTTGCCCGAAGGACTGCAACCTGCACCGGTCCTGTGCGCCACTGGTCCCCGGATACGCAGCAAACGGACACGAGATGATCCTGAGGGATGCGTGGGCACCCGTCCGTCACGAGCACTGATCTGGCCGCCCGTGCCGCGGGCGGGTGAACGGCGGACGAGCCGGCTCCCCACGAGGGTGGGGAACCGGCTCGTCCGGTAGTGCTTCAGTTGGTCTTGGCGTGGACCTGCCGACGGGAGCACAGGACGAGCGCTGCCAGGGCGGAGGCCAGCAGTGTGAATGCCGCAGTGGTGATGAACGAGGCGCGGGCGCCGGGGACGAACTGGCCGGGGACAGCCCCGGCGGCGTAGACCGAGACGATGACGGCGAGTCCGATGGCGCCGCCCAGCTGCTGGACCGTCTGGAGCAGGCCGGAGGCCGATCCGGCGTGCTGCGGCGCGACCCCGCCCATCACCGGGGAGGCGGCCGGCATGAAGGTCAGTCCGGCAGAGATGCCGTTGATCAGCAGGGGGCCGAGGACCGCGGTGACGTAGCCGCTGGTCGTGTCGATGTTGCTGAGCCAGACGTAGCTCGCGGTCAGGCCGAGGGTACCGGTGATCAGCAGCGGGGTCTGTCCGAAGCGGGCCACCAGCTGGGAGGCGATGCGTGCCATGGCGAAGATGCCCGGCGTCATCGGCAAGAACGCGGCCCCGGCGGCGATGGGGCCGAAGTGCAGCACCCGCTGGACGTACTGCACGACCAGGAAGAACGTCGCGATCTGGGAGCCGAAGACCAGGGTGGTGACGGCGAGAGCACCGAGGCGGCGTCGGTCGCGCAACAGGGCAGGCACCAGGTGGAGGCGCTGCGCAGCGGCGCGATCGACGTGGCCCTGCTGCGCCCGCCTGCGACCGAGCCTTCCCTGGTCGTCCACGCCCTGCGCCGGGACCGTGCCGCCTGATGCTCCTCTTCCTCCGCCTGCGCGAGCGCCTGCTGCCCTCGGCCGAGCCGCCTGTGCGGTACCTCATCGAGCGGCTCGGTCAGTTCATCATCGCCAACACCGAAGCCAACCTGTGCGCGCCGCGCTACAACCCGTCCCCCGCACAACGCATGGCACTGGAAGACGTCATCAAGACCCCCGCCTGCTGGGCACCCTCACTGTCGACCACGGACACCAGCCCTCTGCCCTACCCGAGCATCTCGTGGTGGTGGGACCACTGCTGAAGACCCCTTGACGGCGTGTCAGCGCCTCAAGAGGAAGTCGAACACCGCCTGACGGCCTTTGTCACTGGCCGCCCTGCTCTGCACCGAGTGTGCGGCGCCCGGCACCACCACGACCCGGGCTCGCGGTGTCAGCTTCTTCTGGTCGTACAGCCATTCCACCGGCGTCGACAGGTCCCGGTCCCCGCCGAGCAGCAGTACCGGTACGCCCGGAAGCCGGCGGTGCTCCGGCGGCAGCGGCGGCACCGGTGTGCGCGGCCAGTGCAGACAGCTGAGCATCGAGCCGAGGCCCGTCGCCGTGGCCGCGTCGAAGGGGCCGTAGTCGGCTGGGGTCAGGTCCGCGGCCGCTTTCTCCAGCGCCTCCCGGCGACCCGTCACCGGTGTGTCGGACCTGCCCCACGGATAGCGGCCGTCCAGGCACAGGGTCGAGGCGTGCAGCCCCTGGCTCAGCTCTTCCGCGGTCGCCGCGCTTCCCTGCCGTACGCCCGCGATCAGGCCCCGCAGGGCTGCGGGGTCGCCGCCCGCTGCCTGGTGCAGGGCGTCGATCACCGCCGCGTAGTCCGGGTCCACGAACTCCCAGGTGGTCAGCGCGTCCAGGACATCGACGCCGTTGTCGTACGTGGCCACCACTTCGGCCAGGTCCGCCGCCGGGTCCGTACGGCAGCCGATCGCCTCGCATGCCGCCGTCAGCACGCGCGGCGCCGCTCGCATGGCGGCGCGGTCCATCGGGTCGTAGCCGGTCTGCGGCACCACCGAGTCCAGTACCAGCCGAGCCACGTGCTGCGGATACGCCAGGGCGTACTGTTCGGCGGTGTACGTGCCGTAGGAGACACCGTCGAGCGTCATCTTCCGTACGCCCAGCGCCTGGCGCAGCAGTTCCAGGTCGGCGACCGTGTCACTCGTGCTGTAGAAGCGGCGGTCGGGGCCGATGGCCGCGGCGCAGTCCGTCACCGCCCGCGCGGTGGGCGGTGTGAGATCGGACGACCCCATCTCCTGCTGCAGCTGCGGGCATTGCAGCGCGCCTGCGCCGGTGCCGCGCTGGTCGATCATGACGAGGCGGTAGTCCTTCAGCAAGGGCGTCAGCTTCTTGCTCAGTCCTTCCACGAACGGCACGCCCGGCTGCCCCGGACCGCCCGTCAGGAACAGCAGTACGCCCTTGGGGGCCCGCACGTTGTCCGCCGTCGCGACCCTCAGGTCCAGCCGGCCCTGGACGCTGCCGCTGTGGTCGAGCGGGACCGTCAGCGTGCCGCAGCTGAAACCTTCCAGGCCGGGGCAGGCCGCGACGCCGGAGAGTCCCCCGCCGTCTCCGGCCGACGCCGCGGCCGGCCGGTCCTGCGCCGTCGACGTGCACGTCCCCGACAGCACCAGCATGCCGGCCAGGGCGACCGTCGCCAGCGCTCTGGGCCTGCGCATCCCCCGTGCCTTCTCGGCCCTCTGTGCTCCCCGCATCCCCGGCATCCCCCCGGTCCTCACGCGCCTGCGCGCCCCCTCGTCCCCGACGGCGACCAGAGTGCGCCGAGCGGGCCCGCTGGGCGAGTTTTCGTGCCACGATTCGAGCAGGTTCGAAGGGACACGGGACAGGGGGCAGCCGGGGGGGCCATGATCGAGCTCACCGTGGACGCCGGCGGGCTGGCCCGCTCCCGCTTCGCGCTGTCGCCGTTGCACGAGGTCGCGGCGACGCTGCTGCCATGGGGTTTGCGCCCGGACTCGGACGTCGACCCGTGGGTCGCGCGCGCCCGGCGCGTGCTGCGCCGTGCGCGGCTGCCTCTGCTGTCGGAGCTGGCCCTGGACGGCGGCGGTTATGTGCCGGATTTCCTCAGTCCGCATCCGTCCGGGCCCTCGCCCTCCGTCGAGGAGGAGCTGGAGCGGGTCCGGTCCACCCCGCCGGAGCGAATCGTGGGCGAGCTGGAAGCGCTGCGCAACGGCCGCCCGCGCAACGGCCTGGCGGGGTCGGAGCTGCCGCCGCAGGTGCGACGGGCGATGGCCCTGGGCGGCGGGTACGTCGCCCGGCAGGCCGCGAAGGAACTGCGGCGCTACTGGGACCTGGCCTTCGCCCCGTACTGGGAGGACGCGAAAGCCGTCCTCGAGTCGGAGGTCGACCGGTGCGCCGGTGTGCTGGCCCGGCGCGGCGCAGCCGCGCTCTTCAACTCGCTGCATCCCGGCATCCGGTGGTCCGACGGCACGCTGCGCGTCGACAGCCGGTTCACGGTGGAGCTGGTCGTGCCCCTGGTGATCGTGGTGCCGTCGCTGGTGGCGGCGGGGCCGGGCGTGGCCGTGGACCCGGTGCGGGACGGGCAGAGGCCCCCGATGGTGGCCTATCCGGTGCGGGGCACGGCCACCGCGCCGACGACTTCCTCCACCGAGCTGGCCCGGCTGCTCGGACCGACCCGCGCCGGGCTGCTCGCGGCGCTGGCGCGACCGGCTTCCACCGCGCAACTCGCGGCACGCCATTTCCTCAGTCCCGCGACGGTGTCGTACCACCTGGGCGTGCTGCACCGGGCGGGCCTCGTCACCCGCGCCCGGTCCGGACGGGCGGTGCTCTATCGCCGCACTCCGGCGGGATCCCGGCTGACGGAAAGCCGGTAGACACGACCCACGGTGCCGCCGCCCGTTCACCGGACTTCGCGTCCTTGTTCCCTACATCAATGCAGGCCGCAACAACCTCCTGGCCGACGGCGGCAAGCTGTCGGACGTCATCGACGGCTGAATCAACGGGAGCAGATCACGCTGACGAGATTGAATGCTCCCCTCCCTGAAGGGAAGGGGATTCCTGGCTCAGGCAGCCTCGCGGAGCGGCGCTCCGCGAGGTCTTACGCCCGCGACGCCAGCCGGGTTCAGACCCGCCCGGATGAGCATCACGCGGGCGGAGTTCTTGTCCCGAGGGGACACGGCTCCGCACGCGGTGCAGGTGTAGGTGCGTTCGGACAGCGGCAGTGCGTGCTTGGTTCTCGCTCCGCACCGTGCGCAGTCCATGGTGGTGTGCGCGGGATGCACCAGACGGACGTCCCGCGCGTGTTTGCGGCCCATCTCGACCAGGGCCTGCTTGGTGGCGCCGATCGCGGCGTCCGCCGCCTTGCGCGCCATCGACGACCGTGCGAGGAACTTCGGCCGGAAGCCCTCCACCGCGATCACGTCATGGTCGCGCACGACCTTCTTCGCCCACTTGCGGGCGGTGTCCTGCCGCTGCCGGGCGATCTTCGCGTACGTTCTCGCCCGCCACTTCTTCGCCTCCCGGTAGCCCTTCGACGCGGGCCGGCCCCTCTTCGGTCTGCGGCGGGCCATCATCCGGTCGTAGCGGGAGGGGCGGGGACGACGAAGGAGCAGTGCCAGGCGCCGAGACGGTCGCGGTAGACCCGCACCGAGGACGGCGCGGCGGGCAGAGCACGGGACCACACCACCCTCAGCACGGTCCCACCCGCCAGACACAGACGGCCGCCTTTGAGCCGGAAGCCGCGCCGGGTGTAGTTCAGCGTGGGCTGCGCCTCGCGCCTCTTCTTGCGCCGGGGCAGGCCCACCCGCCGTTTCAACGGCAGCCGGTCCTCGATGTCCTTCAACGCCTTCGTGCGGGAGGCGGCGAAGTCACGGACGGTCTGCTGCTGCACCAGCGAGGAGCCCGCCGCCAGCCACGGTGTCACCGCGCGGGCCTGGGTGAGCATCCTGTCCAGCCGGGCCGGACCACACGCCTCACCCTCCCGGTGGGCCCTCTGCGAGCGGGCCACACACTCGTTCCACAGCCACCGGCACCGGCCCCACTCCGCCTCCAGCCCCGCCCTCGCCGTGGCCGACACCCGCAACCGGTACGTGTACCGGGCGTGCCCGGACCCCTCGGCCTCCCGCACCGCCGTCACACCCGCCCCCTGGTCCTTGCCCCCGATCACCGGCACCGCCATGCGACCGTACACACGACACCCGAACAGTCGCACCCCTCTCCCGACCAGATCACCCAGAACAGCGAACACCACCAGGCATGTTGACCCTCGCCCGGCTCCGCCGGGCAAGCCGTCAGGGCGCTCCGCGCCCTGGGAAGCCGGATACGGCGGCGCTCCGCGCCGCTGTCACAGGATGCGATTCCTCACCGGCGAGAACGCCGGAGCCTCCTCGCAAGAAGCAGGTGAATGAAGCAAGAACGGCCCCTGGGAAAGGCCGGCGAACCAGCTATGACCACGGTCTCGGTCGATGTGGCCTTCATTGATGGCCTGGTGCATGTTGCGGCCGAGGTCCAGGGTGTGGTCCGCATCCTGGAAGGGCCCGCCACCTGCTCACCGTGTGCTCCTCGACGCCGAGCAGGGCGGCAACGTCTCTGTTGGAAGCGCCGGTTGCGCACTCCAGCACGATCCGGCAGCGCAGGGCCAGCGCCTGCGAAGAGGTCCGACGCCTGGCCCGGCGGTTCAACATCTCACGCTCGTCATCGGTCAGCGCCAGCTCGGCCTTCGGCCGTCCCGTCCTCGCCACCCGGCCATCATGCCGAACCGCCAAGCACTTACCGGGATTCTTGCAGAAAGTCCCGGCGTTCACGCCGGGGCTGAATGCATCTCAAGACTGCTCTGACGTGCACGTTAGAGCGGACGTT
>NZ_JAVACL010000073.1:0-21329 GCF_032658145.1 Streptomyces sp. MK7 | reverse complement strand
GTTGAACAGGCCGATCGTGCTCTCCATCAGGGCGTTGGTCGCGATCGCGTTGCCAGATCGCCATCTCCAGGGCACCCAGTACGAAGACCGTCTCCTTCACGGTGGCAGCGGACCAGCCGACGATCCGGTGGGAGAATGTGTCCACGACAAAGGCGACGAGACGACACCTGCCCAGGTCCTCACGTGGGTGAAGTCCGCGACCCAGCTGCGGTTCGGGGCGCCGGCGACGAAGTCCCGGTCCACGAGGTCGGGGGCCCGGTCGGTCTGACCGCCGGGAAGCGTTGTGATCACGCATTTGCCGCGGACCGCTCCGGTGATGCCGAGCTTTCCTTCAGTTCACCGTCCCGCACGGTCCTGGCGGACGGCGCCGTCCGGCGTTTGGACCGCCCCGCGGAATGTGAGGATTCCTCGGTGTCCAGAGAAGTCCGGGGCATGCGGCCGGCCACGCTGTGGCTGGCCGTGGTTCTGACGGTCGCTCTGCGGACGGTCGGTTGCTCGGTGGTGCCGGGGCCGGCACCACCGAGCCGACAGGCCTCACATCCCCCACGGCGGACACGGCGAGCACCGAAAGCGGCACACCCTCACCGACGGCTTCGGCGTCACCGCGGGAGTCCGTCACGCCGACCGCCGAGGAGGCCCCGACCGCCTGCCGGATGGCGCCCCCCCCTGCGACGGTCAGGACCAGCGGATCAACCACCAGCTCCGAGGATTCAGTCACCATCCCTCAGAACTCGGACCGTGGTTCAGCAGTACCGCCCGCGCCGCCTCGTCCGGCCCCATGCCGGAGTGGAGTTCGAGGGTTTGGCAGCCGGATGACTCGCGCGCGTGTGCGGGTGACCGTGCGGAAGGCCAGGAGCTGCGAGGTGACGTTGAGGTGTCAGGTCTCCCGGTGCTGGCTCAGAACAGGGCCAGGCCCTCGCCGCTGGTGTCCGCGATGACAGGCCGGGAGTGGGCAGGGAGGCCGTCCAGGCGGTCAGGACCGGCCGCGGCGGCCACGCCAGGGGCCGTCTCGGCCAACCAGACACGAAACCGCTCGGCGGCTTCGCGGTAGGGGACTTGCGCCAGGACACGGTGCTCGCCGGAGGGGCAGAATTCGACGGTGACTGTGAGCAGGCAGGAACGGGGTGAGTTCTGACTGCCCGTCCAGGACACGCGCAGGACACCGCAGGGCTTGCGACCGCGGGGGGCGCGGTGGGTCGGGCGCAGCGACCCGCAGGCTATGTGGGCGGTCCACGCGGCCAGATGCGGCAACGGGAGGGTGGTGCGTGCGCGGCATCCGGGGCAGCGGTGCCAGTGGCGGAGCCAGTCGCCGGCGTCGGTGTCGAAGAGGCGCGTGTAGTGGTTGGCCACGCGGATGTCGTTGCTGTACAGGTGGTCGGGGCGTTCCTGTGTGTTGCAGGACTGGCAGACGGGGGCGCGGACGTAGCCGTGTTCGTGGCAGTGGTCGAGCACGGTGGCGGGCGCAGTGCCGCAGACGGCGCATATCCACCCGGCCACCCTGCGGGAGGTACCGGGCTTCCGGCTGAGCACCGAGTACAGCTGGCCCTCCAACTCCCCGTTGTACGGGCGCAGTGAGGCGGTGGGGCCCTCGGGGCTCATCGTCCGGCGACCGTCGGCGTCCGGTGCCTGCCGGGGGTGGGAAGGCCGTTCGGTGACGGCTGTGCTTGCCCGGCGGGTCCGCGCGACGTGTACCCACTGCGTTTCGGTGTGCTCGGCTGCGTCGAGGAGCCTGACCGCAGCGCGCGGCAGCCACCACGTCCGCTGCGTCCCGGCGCGGGTCTGCTCCACGAGCATCTGTCGCCAGTCGATCCCCGCCAGATGGTACGGCCGGCCGACTTCACGTCGTGCTGCCCGCTCGGGGCCGCCCAGCTCCTGCAGTTCCCCCATGATGCGCCGGCGCCAACGCAGCGTCGTTTCCTCATGGCCGCCCTCCTGCCTCGGCGCCCCACGAAACGGGCCGATGCGGACCAGGTCCTGCCGATCCATCCCCACCGCGTTCAGTTCCGCGGCAGCCCGGCGCACCTCAACCTCGCGAACAACCCACTGACCGCTGCTCGCCCTCACCGTCGCCACCACACGGCCGCCGAGCAGGACGTATCCCGCTTCGGCGTGGGCAGGAGAGCAGGTGAATGCCCCAGAAGCCGTCAGCACAGCACTGTCGGCCGTCAAATCGACCCACAGAGCGTCCGCGGCACCCAGGGTGATCAGGCCGTCCGTGCGACCGGGCATGACACGCTCTGGCATACCGACAGGTTAGCGGCCTGCAACACGGCAACGGGTCTCCAAGCACCTCGGTCAGCCGGGCCGCCGCCCATGCCGCATCCGCCGCCCGCGACTCCTGTTCGCGATCCGGGGATGTCGGCACCTGCTCGCTGTGGAACGTTTATGAGGCGTTCGCCGCCTTCGGTCGCATCCACATGCAGATCGCCGAAATCCGGGACGGACTGCTCTACTTGTGGACCGCCCGGGCCGCCGCCTGGGGCGGGCCCGGTAAGACCTTCGTCATCGGCCTCGGCTGAGAGATCCGCCACGCCCGCCGCCTCTTCCACTCCGACGGCCTCGACCTCGGCCGGACCGCGGTCGCCACTCCTGTCGGGATGGGCTACCGGGTGTGCGGGCGCTTCGAGTGCCCGCAGTGGGTGGCGCCGCTGCTCGGCCACTCACTGCGGATCGGACCCGGTCGCCGGCATGTTGGTGCGCTGCCCCGCGGTGCAGACAGCTGTGGAGAAGCCGCCCCGGTCGTGAAGCGACCTGAGCAAAGATGTCGGCTTCTGTGCCGTATAACGATCGGCCGGAGTCAGATCCAGGAGCAGTTGCGAGGAGGGCGGCGAGGAGTCGGTGCTGCAGGCGACTCGGATCACGTTGGGTCTGCTGGCCCACCGGATCGGCCAGCTCTCCGAGCAGCTCCGCCGTGTGGACGCTCGTCCGGCCCGGCTCGTCGAGGGTCATGCCCCGCAGCTGCTCGACGTGGTGGGGATTGGTCCGGACACGGCCGTCGCCTTGCTGATCACGGTGGGGACGACCCGGAACGGCTGGACAGTGAGGCGTCGTTGGCCGCGCTGTGCGGGTCCGTCCTGTCGAGCGCTCCTCGGGACGCCGGCGGTTCCGTCGTCTCAACCGTGGTGGCGACCGTCAGGCCAACGCCGCGCTCCACCGCATCGTATTCACTCGTCTGCGTGTCGACCCGCGCACTCAGGGCTACTACGAGCGCCGCAGCAAGGAAGGCAAAACCCGGCGCGAGATAGTCCGAACCCTCAAGCGCTACGCGGCCCGGGAGGTCTTCCACCTGGTCAAACGGATACAGCTAGGACCCCGCTCATAGCGGCTGTGATACGGCGAAGCCCCTTCCGGGAAAGATCCTGACGGGACTTCTCCGCGGAGCCGTGAAACGACGAAGCCGCACCGGAGCGCTCCGGTGCGGCTTCGTCGTGAGATCGGGTGCGCTGGCGATGACGATGCGGTCGGCGCCTTATGCGGAGTGGTCAGACACTGTCTGGGGCGGTGGGAGTGCCTGACGGGACTGCCGGGGGCAGGACGCGTCGGCCAGAGCCTGGGCACCGCGTCCGGCTATGTGATGCGGCGGGCGCCGTCTGGTCCGAGCCGCCGCCACGGCTGAGGTGCACACCGGTCGCCGACGTCGCCAGGCTCAGTACGGCGGCTGCGCACCGGGCGATCCGGAAGTCGTGACGTGAGGTGGCACCGACGTGGAAGCCGACCACCGCGACCAGGACGGCGACGCCGATCGGGGCGGAGATCTGGCGGCATTCCGGACGTCGCGCGATGCGCGGGCGCAGCGCAGGAGCCAGGCGCAGTCTGGATAGTGGAGGTGGGTTGCCGTGGCGCACAACGAAGCCATTTCGCCCGTCGAGGGTGCGGCAGTACTGGAAGCTCTGTTTCACCAATCCCCGACTGGCCTGATGGTCCTGGACACGGAACTGCGGATCCTATGGATCAACGTCAACACGCCGGTCCTGAAGTCGGGCCTCCTTGAAGAGATCATAGGCCGGCACTTCACCGACGTATATGACCTTTCCGTGCCCGGTGAGGTCGAGGCGATGCTGTACGGCGTGATGGAGAGCGGCGCGCCCGCCCGGGGGCGACGAGTGGGGGTGCGTCCGAAGGGCGCGCCGGGGCCGGAGTACCGGTTCTCCGTCTCGGCATCTCGTCTTGAGGACGCGCAGGGCAGGATCTTGGGAGTGCTGACGGAGATACTTGGTGTCACCGAATGCGAAAAGGTACGCGCCCGTCTGCGCCTACTCGGCTCGGTGCGCGATCGCGTGGGACAGGCCCTCGACGTTGTGGCCACCTGCGAGGATTTGGTGCAGGCGGTGGTGCCGGACCTCGCCGACATCGCCGTGGTGGAAGTGGTGGAGGCGGTGGTGCGTGGCGAGGAACCTCCGCCGAGTCCTCTCGGACGGGAGGTGCCGCTGCGCCGTGCCGCCTTCGCCCGCAGTGGCGGCAAGGATCAGGTCCAGGCACATCCGGTGGGTGACGTGCGTGCTCTGCCGTTCCCGACGCCCTACGCCCAGACGCTGGCCGACCTCAAGCCACGCCTCGTCGTCCTGGGTCCCGAAACACCTTGGCTGGCGGCCGTCCCGCAGCGCGCCGAGGCTATCCGCGCCTCCGGTGCCCACAGCCTTATCACCACTCCGCTGACCCTGCGGGGAAAGGTTCTGGGGCTGATGACCCTGTACCGCACCGGCCAGGGCGACGTCTACGAACAGGGCGATGTCGACCTGGCCGACGCAGTGGCCGCTCACGCCGCACTGTGCATCGACAACGCCCGCCGTTACACCCGCGAACACACCATCGCTCTGACGATCCAGCGCCATCTGCTGCTTCCCGAGGTTGCGACGCAGACGACCGTTGAAACCGCACACATTCTGGTGCCCTCTGAAACCGGCGGAGGCGGCGGGTTCGACACATTCGCCCTGTCCGGCGCCCGCACCGCACTGGTGGTCGGCGAAGTAGCCGGCCGAGGCATTCATGCGGCCACCACCATGGGACAGATAGGAACCGCCGCACACTCCCTGGCCGCGCTCGACCTGGAGCCCGACGAGCTCCTCGCCCGCCTCAACGACACCGCCATCAGCCTGGCCCAGGAACGCGCCGCTCTGCCGCCCGGCGATCCCATGCCGCTCACGGGAAGCTGCGCGTACGCGGTCTACGACCCGCTCGCTGGGACCTGCACCATCGCCCTGGCCGGCCATCCCCCACCCGTCATCGCCCATCCCGATGGGAGCACCGAGATCCCTCACCTACCGAGCGGACCTCCCTTGGGCAGGACCGAAGGACCCCCCTTCGCTGCCACCCCGGTCTCTCTCCCTGACGGCAGCGTCCTCGCCTTCTACACGCCGTCCCTCCTGCACACCTCCCAGTCCCCGGAGACCCTCCGACGGGTGCTGGCCCACACTGACCGGCCACTGCAGGATCTGTGCGACGACGTGCTCTACCGGCTACGGGACGACACCCGCCACGGCGACGTCATCCTCCTCCTCGCCCGCACCCACACATTGCCCGCGGACCAGGTCACCGCATGGCACCTCGACTCCCACCCCAAAGCCGTCGCCACGGCGCGCACCCACGCCCAACACCAACTCACCCACTGGGGAGTGGGCGAGGAAACCGCCTACACCACCGAAATGATCGTCAGCGAACTGGTCACCAACGCCATCCGCTACGGCACACCGCCTGTGCAGTTGCGGCTCATCAAGGACCGCACGCTCACTTGCGAAGTTCACGACAGCAATGCCCTCGCGCCACGGCTGCGCCACGCGAAAACCATCGACGAAGGCGGGCGCGGCTTGTTCATCATCGCCCGACTCGCACAGAACTGGGGCGTCCGTTACTCCCTCGACGGCAAGACCGTCTGGGCCGAGCAGACTCTGCCGCCCGCAACCTCGCCCCATCCCCGACAGCGGTCATAGCGTTACCGAGCGCGCCCGGATCGTCCTCGGCCGGCCGTGCAGGCGAGAGCGCGGCGGTGCAGCTGCAACTGCAGCTGCTCGGTCGGCTGGCACATCCTGGTCACGATGGGCCTGGCCACCATCGCCCTGGTCTGGCCGGGTGCGACCCTGCGTGTCTTTGGCATTCTCTTCGGCGTCTATCTACTGGTCACCGGCGTCTTCCGACTCGCCGCCGCCTTCGGCACCCACGTCCCCCCGCCGGTCGCGACGCGCTTTCGTGGCTCGGACGGAGCGACTGCGATCGAAGTTCTGGAGGCATCGCTGCGGACAGCCGCCTCCGCATGGATCAGGAGGGCCACTCTGTCAGTGTCCAGCTGATCGTCCTCTGCGCCGAGATCCGTCGGAGATCCGCCCCGGCCCCCTGAGCGTCACATTCGCGGACATGGGCGACGGTCTCTGCGCGGGTGCGACGTGCGGTACACCGCGTTACGGGCGCTGGTCACATCCGCACGCGTCGCCGATCTTGCTCACCATTGTCAGGTCCGGGGCAGTGATGGCAGGGGCCGAGTGGCGATCTCCTGTGCTTCGGCGCGCGTCATGCCGAACATGCGCAGCAGGCGGAAGGCCAGCTGGTCGGAAACATGCGCGGCATCGAGGTCCGGGCGGGTCTCCAGTAGGTGGAGCACTCCGAGCAGGGCGCCGCCGACCATGGCCACAGAAGTGCGCGGGTCGTCGATGTCCAGCCGTCCGGTGTCGGCGGCGGCCCGCAGATCCCGCATCGCCTGCGGAGCCAATCCGCTGTCGGAAGTCAGATAGGACATGCCCGTACGGACGAGGATCCTGGCCATCTGTGTGTGGGTGCGCTGCAGTCGGCCGGTCAGGCGGACGCTGGCGGCGAAGATCTCCGCGGGGTCCTTCAGGTCTCCGACGACGGACTCCAGGAGTGCGCCGTGTTCCTCCAGGGTGAGGGCGACGGCCGCGTCGAACAGCTCGTCCTTGCTGGTGAAGTGGTTGTAGAAGGAGCCGAAACCGACATCCGCCGCCTCGGTGATCTCCTGGATGCTCACGTCGGTCCGCCCCTGATCGGCGAGGAACCGCTGCGCGGCGGCGATCAGCGCGGCACGGGTGCGCGCCTTGCGTCGGTCCACGCGGTTGGGCGTGTGGCTGGGTGTGTTGGCCCTGCCCTGTCGATCGATGCTCATCTCTCCACCATGATCAGAAACATCAGCTTTGATTGTTTCATCACGACTGACTGCTGTTGACGGGGTCGTCATCTGGACTGATTCTCTCATCACTGCTGACTGGAGCTGCTCGCGGGAGCATTCCGGTCGGTGCCTGTCCAGGACTCAGGAGAGCCGATGAGTATCCAGGTCGTCCGCACCACAGACGGCTGGTGGGTGGAGAGCGGCACAGGACGGCTGCACCGCGTCGACACCGACGCGGACACCACCGCCGGCCTGCTCGCCGACCGTTCCGCCGTGCAGCAGGCGGCTGCCCGCGCCACGGGTGACCCCGACGCCGGGGTTTCGGTTGGAGAAGCCGAGCTGCTCTCGCCTGTCACCACGCCCTGCCGGGTGGTGGCGCAGATGGTCAACTACCGTTCTCACGCGGTGGACTCCGGATTCGACCCGGACACCGTTCCGCCCGCGTTCTTCCGCAAGGCGTCCGGGTCCGTCAGCGGGCCCTACCAGGACATCGGGCGTCCACAGCACGTGCGTTTCCTGGACTACGAGGTGGAGCTCGGGCTGGTGATGGGCGCCGATTTGCCGGTCGGCACCGAGGTCACCGATGCCACGCTGGCCGAGTATGTCGCCGCGCTGGTCGTTGCGGACGACGTCAGCGCGCGTGACCTGCAGCTGCCCAAGACGCAGTTCTACGAGTCCAAGTCGTACCCCTCCTTCACTCCACTGGGCCCCCGGCTGCTCCTGGTGGACGCCGACGATCTGGCCCGCCTGCCGGACCTGCGGCTCACGCTGAAGGTCAACGGGACCACGAGACAGGACCGCACCACCACGGACATGATCGTCCGACCCGCCCACGCCCTCAGTCTGCTCGCCCGCTTCCAGAACCTGCAGCCCGGTGACGTCCTGCTCACCGGAACCCCAGGCGGCACCGCCCTGAAGTCTCCGGGCAGGCTCCTGACCACGCTTGCCGCCCTCCTGCCCCCGCACAAGCGCTGGCAGAAGTTCTTCGCCCGCCAGCAGGCGAACCCCGACTACCTCAAGGACGGCGACGTCGTCACGGCCCGTATCGCGACCGACGACGGCGTACTCGATCTCGGCGAGCAGCGCACGGTGGTGCGCGCCCGCTGACGACTCCCGGGACCCCCGCCCGGGACCGGCCGGCCCGGCATCCCCGTACCGGGCCGGCCACCTGACCCCATCCCTCACCCTGCAAAGGCGCACCGGTGACACTCACACCCACCGACCTGCTGTGGCCCGCCCTTGACAGCATCGCGGACCTGTCCGCGATCGAGGCCGTACCGCTGCACGAGCGCGGCCTGCCCGCCACCACCTACGACACCCTGCTGCGCGCCGCCCGCCTGTGGCCCGACCGCCCGGCCCTGACGGTGCTGCCCGATGCCGCGCGCTTCCTGTGCCCCGCCACCGCTACCTTCGCGCAACTGCGTGACGATGTGCATCGCACCGCCAACCTGCTGCGCGCGCTCGGTGTCACCCGCCGGGCCGCCGTGGGCCTGCTCGCGCCGAACACCGCGGAGCTGCCCGCCGCCCTGCTGGCCGCGCAGGCAGCGGGCATCGCCGCCCCGGTGAACCCGGGCCTGGCGTCCGAGCACGTCGAGCAGCTGCTGCGGCGCAGCGGCGCCCGAGTGCTCATCGCCGCCGGTCCACAGCTGGACGTACAGGTCTGGGCCGCGGCCCGGCAGGCCGCCACGGCCCTGCGGCTGGACGCACTGCTGGCACTGACCCCCACCCTGGCCGACGGCCCCGCCCCCGCCCTGGACCCCATCGAAGGCGTACACGTCGGCTACCTCACGGAGCTTGCCGCGTCCCATCCCGCCGACCGGCTGGTGGACATTGAGCCCCCGGCCGCCGACGACCTGGCCGCCTACTTCCACACCGGCGGCACTACCGGCACCCCCAAACTCGCCGCGCACACGCACGCCAACGAGGTCGTCGACGCCTGGATGGTGGCCGCGAGCATTCCTCTCGATGAGGACTCGGTGATGTTCGCGGCGCTGCCGTTGTTCCACGTCAATGCACTGATCGTCACCCTGCTCGGCCCGCTGCTGCGCGGCCGGGGAGTGGTGTGGGCCGGGCCGCTGGGTTACCGGGATCCCGAGCTGTATCCGGTGTTCTGGAAGTTGGTGGAGCACTACCGCGTCGCCACCATGTCCGGCGTGCCCACCGTGTACTCCGTCCTCGCCCATGTCCGCGTCGACGCAGACATCTCCAGCATGCGGTTCGCCGCCGTAGGCGCCTCCCCGCTGCCGCCCGCCGTACGGGAGTCTTTCGAGGAGCACACCGGCATCCCGCTGTGCGAGGGCTACGGGCTGACCGAGGCGACCTGCGCCTCCGCACTCGGCCTGCCCGGTCGACCCAGGCCGGGCGCCGTCGGCAGGAGGCTGCCCTACCAGCGGCTCAAGACCGTGCGGATCGACCCGGACACCGGCGAGTGGCACGACCTGCCGCCGGGCGCCACCGGGGTGCTCGCCGTCAGTGGCCCGGCCGTCTTCGCCGGGTACGTCGCCGAGCACACCGCCCACGGGCCTCGCCTGGAGAGCGCCGGGAAGATCCGCGACGGCTGGCTGGACACGGGCGACCTGGCCCGCATCGACGCCGACGGCTTCATCCATCTCGCCGGCCGCGCCAAGGACCTGATCATCCGCGGGGGTCACAACATCGACCCCGTCGGCATCGAGGACGTACTCCTCGCCCACCCCGAGGTCACCGCCGCCGCGGCGGTGGGCCGCCCCGACCCGCACGCCGGTGAGGTGCCCGTCGCCTACGTCACCCTCGCCCCCGGCGCCCAGACCGATCCCGCCGAACTGCTCACCTGGGCCACCGAACGGGTCCCCGAGCGCGCCGCCACCCCGCGCGAGGTGCTCGTGATCGACGCCATCCCGCTCACCGCCGTCGGCAAGCCTTACAAGCTCGGCCTCCGCCTGGACGCAACCCGCCGCGCGGTCCACGCCGAACTGGCCGCCCAGGGCGCGGACTGCGACCCGGAACGCATCCTGTGCCGGCCGCACGACGGCGGTGTCCGCGTCACGGTGCCCGCCCCTGCCGACGAGGCGGTACGACGCAGGGTCACCGCAGCCCTCGACCGGTACGTCCTGCACTGGCAGTACGCCCCCAGCAAGCCACTTGAGAGAGAAACCCCATGAACACCACCGCCATCGTTCTCGCCGTCCTCCTCGCCGGGATCTTCCTCCTGCTCGGGTCGGCCAAGCTCGCGGCAGTACCCGCGATGCGCCAGGCCGCGGCCCACGTGGGCATGACCACCACCCACTACCGCCTGCTGGGTGCTCTGGAGGTGGCGGCAGCGGCCGGTCTGCTGCTCGGCCTGCGGATCACCGCGCTCGGTGCCGCCGCATCGGTCGGCCTGCTCCTGCTCATGACCGGAGCCGTCGTCGTCCACCTGCGCAGCGGCGATCCGGCGGCCCGCTGCCTGCCGGCCGTCATCGCGGGTGCCTTGGCCGCCGCCCATCTCGTCGCGTTGGTCGGCGGCTAGCATCATCGCCGCCTGGGCTCCGAGGAGCATCACGATGAGCCGCATCGACGTCCGCCGGCATCTGCCGCCCTGCGCCTCCACGCGGTGGCCGGCCTAGCACAGCGTTCATACCCGGCCCGCCTCCGCAGGCCGCCTTTCGCACGGCTCGGACGGCACACACCGCATCCCACCGCCCTGGCCGCCGAGGCCGGGTGCGGCCTCTGAATCGACACCACTGTTTCCGGGGTCCCTTCCGTGCCGTCCGGGCTGCCGACGCCCGCCCGCAGCGAGCGGGCGTCTCTCGGAACGACCAGCCTTTCGCATCCGTAACGCGCCGCCGCTCGCTCAACCCGCGAACGGGACCGGTACCCCCGCCTCGCTCAATCGACCGGGGAAACGCACTTGGCGCTCCTCCCCTGCCTCTCCTGAGCCGTCCCCACCCCATGGCCCCGAGCCGTGACACCCCATGGAGTACCCATGAACGACATCGACGTCCCCGTCCTCATCGTCGGCGGAGGCGGTGCGGGGCTCACCGCCTCCATGCTGCTCAGCCGCATGGGCATCGAGTCCCTGCTGGTCACCGCCTGGCCCAGCACCTCCGTCCTGCCCAAGGCCCACGTCCTCAACCAGCGCGCCATGGAGATCATGCGCGACGCCGGCGTGGCCGACACCATCTACGCCGCCTCCACCCCGGCCGAGCAGATGTCCCACACCGCCTGGTACGTCGGCCTGGCAGGCGACCACGAAGACTACGGCCGCCGCGTCGCCAGGATGGAGGCTTGGGGAGCCGGCGGGCACTCTCCGGAGTGGCTCGCGGCCAGCCCCGAGCGACAGGCCAACCTGCCCCAGATCCGACTGGAGCCGGTCCTGCGCACCCGCGCCGAGGAACTCGCGCCCGGCCGGGTCCGCTTCCACCACGAGCTGACCGCACTCGCCCAGGACGACGAGGGCGTCACCGCCGCCGTCACCGACCGCGAGACGGGCGAGACCTACCGGGTGCGGGCCCGCTACCTGCTGGGCTGCGACGGCGGCCGCACCGTCGGCCCCGCCGTGGGCATCGTCCAGGAGGGCGTGCGCGACCTCGCCCGCGTAGTCTCCTTCCACATCTCCGCCGACCTGTCCCAGGTGGCGACCGACCCTGACGTGCTGATCCGCTGGCTGTGGCTGCCCGACCTCGGCATCCCGGGCGTGCTCGTGCCCATGGGCCCCGACCACTGGGGCCCGGAGTCCGAGGAGTGGGTCTTCCACCTCAACTACGGGCCCGATGACGGTCGCGCGCTGGACGACGAGTCGGTACTGGCCGACCTGCGCATGGGGCTGGGCCTGAGCGAGGAGGACCTGACGGTCCACATGATCTCCCGCTGGACCCTCGAGGGCGTGGTCGCCGACCGCTACCGTCTCCGCCGCGTTCTGATCGCCGGCGACGCCGCCCACCGGCATCCGCCCACCGGCGGCCTCGGCCTCACCTCCGCCATGCACGACGTCCAGAACCTCACCTGGAAGCTCGCCGCCGTGCTGAACGGTCATGCCGACGACGCCCTGCTGGACACCTACGAGGCCGAGCGGCGCCCCGTGGACGCCACCAACGTCCAGCGCTCGCTGGAGAACGCCATGAACCACATCGCCATCAACTCCCTCTTCGGCGGCGGGCCCGGGGCCGACGAGGAGGAGAACTGGCGGCAGGCACGCCGTCTGTGGAGCGAGGATCCCGCCGACGCCGACTTCCGCCGCACCTTCCTGGCCGCTGTGGCCGCCCAGTCCATGGAGTTCAACGAACTGGGCGTCGAGTTCGGCTACACGTACGAGTCCGCGGCCGTCGTCCCGGACGGCACTTCCGCACCCGAGAACCCCGACCCGGTCCGCATCTACCAGCCCGCCGCCCGCCCCGGACACCCGCTGCCCCACGCCTGGCTGGAGGACCTCGACGGCCATCGCGTGGCCCTGGCCCGCCTGGTGCGCCCCGGCCGGTTCCTGCTGATCGCCGGGGAGGACGGCCAGGCTTGGCGCGAGGCCGCCGAAAAGATCGCCGCCGAGAGCGGGCTGCCGCTGGACGCCATCCGGATCGGCCACGTCGACGGCGACTATCGCGACCCGCGCTCCACCTGGACCGCCGCCCGCGGCCACACACCGCAGGGCGCCGTCCTCGTGCGCCCGGACCGCTACATCGGCTGGCGCGTCCATGGCGCGGCCACCGACCCGGTCGCGGAACTCACCGCCGCACTGGACTCCCTCCTCGCACGGTAGGGCTTGTCTGCCGTGCCACCCGGCCTGCCGATCACCGCCGCAGTCGGCGGGCCGGGCCCCCACCCTCATCTCCGCCTCGCCTCCGGGACACCGCGGCACTGCGGCACCTGCCCCACCCTCGCCACGGGTCGTGGAGGCCACAGGAAGGAGCCCCGTGAACGATCCGACACCCACATCCACACCCACACCCGCCACCGCCGACGCCCATCGGGGTCTGCACGGCGAGCAGGGCGCCTGCGAGGTGAACGCCCCGGCCGCGCCGGCCAGCCCGTCATCGAGGTGGTCGACCTGGCCTGGCTGGAGCTCACCGATCCGCCGGGTCCCGCATCCCGGTTCATCGGCCCAGCTCGGCCGGCGGGTGCTGCGTCAGCGGCTCGTGTCGGCGTCGCCGTCGTCATGGGAAGAACGCCGCGGTCTCCTGCCGCCCGGCGCGGAGTCGTCCCCTTGCTCTCGCAACAACTCAAGGAGTGCGGCATCCGCTCTTCTCTGATCTTCCTTCGTCAGCTCGACCGGTGCGTTGTTGTAGACGGTGTAGCGATCCGGATGGATGATGTTGGCGGCCCGCAGCGTGAACGTCAGCAGGCGGCGCCAACCCTTGCGGTGGCCGACCCTCGCCTGCAGCTGGACCTGGTAGTCACGGGCTTCCGGCAGGAACCCGGAGAAGGGTGCCTCGAACTCGATGAAGAGTTGTTGCGCTTCTCTTCCGGGCACGACGAAGCCGGCCGGGAGCTTCGCGTCCTCGTCCGGCCCCGGCTGCAGGCGGGACGGTGAGGACACCCACAGCAGCGGCAGGTGAGAAGCGGGCTCGTCGGGGAAGGTCAGGATGAGATCCTGTACGACGATCGGCTTGGGGCCGGTGTTGTGAAGGACGAGCGGGAGCCGCAGGCGGGCCGTGGACGAGTGGATGATCGCTGCGAAGGCGTGCGGCTCCCATGTCCTCAGCCGGCCTTGCCTGGCGTTGAGCCACCAGAACGACGCGACGGTGAAGAGCAATGCGCAGACCGACACCACGCCGGCGCCTGTGAGTGATGAGGACGCGGCCTGATCGGTCGCAGTCATCAGCGGAACCACAGATTCAGTGTGCCAGCGTCGGCGTGGGCCCGTTAACCGGACCAGGGTTCTGTGCCGCCTGCGCGCAGCAGTCGGCGAGTATGACGCTCATGCCTGTCACAGGCGGCTGCTAGGGTGCTCAGCCACCGTCACGAGCCGGCACCGGCAAGGAGCACGAGGTACCAGGCGACCAGCGCCGCGCACACCACTGCGGGGACGAGTTTCGGCGGCCCGTCTCCTTTGCGCACGTGCGTGGTCACGGCACCGGCGAGGAGCAGAAGCAGGCCGAGGCCGGCCAGCTCTCCGAGCAGCGGCAGGACCGGGCCGATCGCCACACCGATGGCGCCCGCCAGCTCCAGCGCACCGATCAGCCGGTAGGCCGAGGTGGTGAAGCCGGCGTGGGCGGCCAGCTGGGGCATCGGGCCGAGGGCCATGATCTTGGCCACGCCCAGCAGGGCGAAGATCAGCACGATCGGACAGGCCAGGGCGGCGGAGAGGCTCATGAGGCGTCCTTGGCCGTGTGCGGGTGACGGGTCTCGCGGCGTTCGGCTCCCAGGCCGGCGAAGTAGGCGACGAGGTCCGGGTGGTCGACCGCCGAGGGATTGAGGACCTGCTCGGCGGGCGCGCCCTGGAGCAGGCGCTTCACCGGGACCTCGAGTTTCTTGCCGGTCCTGGTGTGCGGGATGGCCGGCACGGCGAGGATCTCGTCGGGGACGTGGCGGGGTGAGGCGCCGTCGCGGATCGCGTCGCGGATCTTCTCCCGCAGGGCATCGTCGAGGACGTTCCCGTCCGCGAGGACGACGAAGAGCGGCATCCAGTAGCCGCCGTCGGGTTCCTCCGCGCCGATGACGAGGGCCTCGGTGATCTCGGGGAGGCGTTCGACGATGTCGTGGATGTCGGCGCTGCCCAGGCGTACGCCGTTGCGGTTGAGGATGGCGTCGGAGCGGCCATGGACGATCACCGAGCCGTGACCCGTGATCGTGATCCAGTCGCCGTGCCGCCACACGCCGCGGTACGCGGTGAAGTAGGCGTCGCGGTAGCGGCTGCCGTCGGGGTCGTTCCAGAAGTACAGCGGCATGGAGGGCATCGGGCGGGTGACGACCAGTTCGCCGACCTGGTCGACGACCGGCCGTCCCGCGCCGTCGTACGCCGCGAGCGCCACGCCGAGGTTGGGGGCCGACAGCTCACCCGCCCACACCGGGGTGGTGGGGGCGCTGCCCGCGAAGGCGGAGACGACGTCGGTGCCGCCGCTGGTGGAGGCCAGCTGGATGCCCGCGCCGACGTGGTCGCGGACCCAGTGGTAGGCGGAAGCGGGCAGGGTGGAGCCGGTGCTGCCGATGGCGCGGACGGCCGACAGGTCGTGCACGGAGGGTTCGACGCCCAGCTTGGCCATGGCCAGCAGGTACTGGGGACTGGTGCCGAAGACGGTCACCTTGTGGCGGGCCGCCAGCTCCCACAGGACGTCCGGGCGCACCACCGGCGCGGGGCTGCCGTCGTAGGTGCAGGTGGTGGCGCCGGTCAGCAGGGTGGAGACGACCAGGTTCCACATCATCCAGTGGGTGGTGGTGTACCACAGCAGGCGGTCGCCGGGGCCGAGGTCGGAGTGCAGGGCGAGGGTCTTGAGGTGCTCCAGGAGGACGCCGCCGTGGCCGTGCACGATGCCCTTGGGCAGGCCGGTGGTGCCGGAGGAGAAGACGATCCACAGCGGGTGGTCGAACGGCACCGGAGTGATCCCGAGGTACTCGGTGCGGCCGGCCGCGTCCTCCCAGGGAACCGTCAGTCCCGCGGCCCGGGTCGCGGGCCACGCAAGGCCCAGGTGATCCACGAGAACCGTGGCCTTGAGCGTGGGAAGGGCGGCGGCCAGGTCGAGGGAGGCTGTACGGCGGTCGTGACGGGTGCCGTTGAAGAGGTAGCCGTCGGCCGTGACGAGCACCGTCGGTTCGAGCTGGGCGAAGCGGTCGGCGGCGGCCCCCGGCGCGTAGTCCTGGCCGCACACCGACCACACCGCGCCCAGGCTGGCCGTGGCGAGGAAGGCGATGACGGCGTGGGGCGTGTTGGGCAGGTAGCCGACCACCCTGTCGCCCTGTCCGACGCCCAGGTCGCGCAGGGTGGCGGCGACGGAGGCGACCTGGGCGCGCAGCTTTCGGCCCGTGATCTTGTAGGCGGCTCCGGTCTCGTCCAGCGCGGTGATCGCGGGTGCGTCCGGGTGCAGGTTGCGCAGGGCGTGGTGGGCGTAGTTGAGGGTGGCGCCGGGGAACCAGCGGGCGCCGGGCATGGTCTCCTCGGCCAGCACCCGCTCGTACGGTGTGGCGGCGTCGATGTCGAAGTACTCCCACACCGCGGCCCAGAATCCTTCCAGGTCGGTGACGGACCAGTGGTGCAAAGCCTGGTAGTCGGTGGGGTCCTGGGTCATTTCGGCGCCCTGGTGCCGGGCGGCCCAGCGGGCGAAGTCCGCGATGCGGCTACCGGAGGCCGCTTGGGGGTCGGGCGGAAGGAAGGGCTCTGGACAAGGCGTGGCGTGCGCGCTGGTCATGGTGTGGTGTTCCTCGTCAGGGTGCGGGCCGGGCTTCGGCGGGGCGGCGGGCCGTGTGCAGCAGGGGAGCCCAGGCGGCGGCGTCGGTGAAGTCGCCGGTGCCGGCGGGGACGGTGTCCATCACGACACGGTCGGGGCGCAGCAGGACGGCGTCCGCCCGGCCGCCTGCCAGCCAGGCGGCCAGCCTTCCGTCGTCGTCCAGGTCGCCGACGTGGATCAGGGGTGCGCCCAGTGCCGTGGCCACGCCCGTCATCCGTGCCGTGGGCGGCACGGCGGTCAGCGCGGCGAAGGAGTCGCCGAGGATGTCGTCGAGGCGCTCGCGCGTGCCGTCGTGCCGCACCCAGGGTTGTGGGCAGAAGGTGCCGGCCAGTGAGCGGCCGGTCAGCCGGGGGCGGCGCCGTACGAGCGGGCCGGCGGTCAGCGCGGGGCTGAGGTCGCGGCTCACCGCTGCGGTCACGCCCGGGAGGCGGCATGCGGCGCCCACCACGGCCCGGCGGATGGCCGCACCGCGGTCCTGTCCGCCGGTCATGGCCCAGCCGACGGCGACGGCGACACGGATCATGTGGCGGGCGTGCGGCTTGCGCTCCTGCTGGTAGGTGTCCAGCAGTCGGTCGTCTGCGCCCTGCTGAAGGACGCGGGCGAGTTTCCAGGTGAGGTTGCGGGCGTCGCGCAGGCCCGCGCACAGGCCCTGCCCGATGAAGGGCGGGGTGAGGTGGGCCGCGTCGCCCAGCAGGAAGACGCGTCCCCGGCGCCACCGGTCGGCGAGACGGGCTCGGAAGGTGTACCGCGCCTGCCGGATCACCTCGAAGTCGTCGCCCCCGTGGGCAGCGGACGGCAGGTCGACCCAAGGGGCGACCAGCTCGTGCAGCTGCTCCAGCCCTTCCGGGCCGTCCAATGGCTCACCCTCGGCCAGCCGGAACTCCCAGCGGTAGCGGTCCTCGCCGACTCGCATGAAGGTGGCCGGCCGGGTGGGGCAGCAGATCTGCTCGGCGCCTTCCCAGGTGCGCACCGGGAGGCTGGTGCGTACGTCGATGACCCGCCAGCTCTCCTCGAAGTGCAGGTCCTCCCATACAGCGCCGATGGCGTCGCGGGTGAGGCTGCCGGCGCCGTCGCAGCCGAGGACGGCATCGGCCCACACGTGCTCGTCCTCGTCGCTGCCGTCGCGGCGGAAGGTGACCCGCACCGGACCTGCGGCAGCGGGCGATCCGTCGCTGTCCTGGGTGACGGACACGACCTCCACCCCGCCCCACAGCTCGCACTCGGGACGGCGGGCCAGGGCGTCGCGCAGCAGCCGTTCCAGCTCCGGCTGGTCGAACATGCTGGTCTGCGGGAAGCCGTGGTGCCCGTGCAGGGACCGCGGGAACTCGGCGATCACGCGGCGCCGGGCGTCCAGCAGCCGCAACCCGGGCGCCGGACGGGCGAGGGCGGCGAACTCCTCGTGGACACCGACGCTCTGCAGGATCCGCCGGACCTCATCGTCCACGACGACGGCACGCGGCAGCGGGTAGACGTCCCGGTGACGTTCGAGGAGCAGGCTGCGCACCCCGTGCCGGGCGAGCAGGAGCGCGGCCGTGACTCCGACGGGTCCCGCACCGATGATGACCACCGGCCTCCGGGATGCGGCGCTCACGTCGCGTCCGTCACAGCGGTCCGCTGCTCGCCCAGGTCGATGCGCCCGTCGGGGGTGGCGATGGTGGCGGTGACGAGGTCACCGTTCTGCAGGTAGTGGGGGTTCTTGGCCTGGCCCTTGAAGAACGCCTTCCACTTCAGTGCGGGCGGCAGCAGGGCAGCGATCTTCTCGACCGGCTTGGGCGGGGCCTTCAGGGCGGTGCCTCCGGGTGTGCCGGTGAGCAGCAGGTCGCCCGGGTCGAGGGCCTGGAAGCGGGCGAGCAGGGTGAGCGCCTGCGCCGGTCGTACGATCATGTCGGCGAGCGTGCGGTCCTGACGCGGTACGCCGTTGACGTTCAGCCGCAGCCGCAGGTTCTGCAGGTGGGCGAAGTCCTCCGGCTCCAGCAGGGCCAGGTAGGGACCGGTCGGGGTGAAGGTCGGGTAGGACTTGCTCTCGTAGAACTGGGTCTTGGTCAGCTGGACGTCGCGGGCACTGACGTCGTTGGTCAGGACGAGCCCGGCGACATACGACGGCAGGTCCGGCTCCTCGACGACGGTGCCCACCGGCAGCGGCGCGCCCATGACGAGGCCGAGTTCGACTTCGTAGTCGAGGAAGTTCACGTGTGCCGGGCGAACGATCGCCTCGTGGGGGCCGCTGACCGAGCCGGACGCCTTGCGGAAGAAGGTGGGCGGGACGTCGCCGGTGAAGCCCGAGTCCTTTGCGTGGCTGCGGTAGTTGACCATCTGGGCGACCACCCGGCACGGGGTGGTGACCGGGGGCAGCGCCACGAGGTCGGCGACGGGTGTGCCGCGCTCGCCGGAGGCGGCGGCCTCCTGGACGGCGGCCCGGTCGGCGAGTAGTTCGGCGGTGGTGACCGCCTTGGTCTCGATGCGGACGGCGCGCTCGTTCCGGACGGCCCACCAGCCGTCGGGGGTGCGCAGCACGTTGGTGCTCATGAGCTCATCGCTTTCATCAGGCCCAGCAGGCGTGCGGGGTCGAGTTCGTTGTCGCCGCGCAGGGCCGTCATGACCTCGCGGAGCTTGGCGGGGGAGGGGCTGGTGCCCAGGAAGTCGCGGGTGACGGGCGGGCCCCACTGGGCCAGGCCGCTCGCCGACATCGGTGCCCATCCGGGTTCGAGGTCGCAGGAGAACAGGTCGCCGTCGGCGAAGTGCTCCAGCATGAAGTGGTCGGGGTCGCGCCAGTAGTCGAAGAGCTGGCTGCCCTGGATGTGCCGGCCGATGCCCCAGCTGCGCCGGTAGCCGCGTTCGGCCAGGTACTCGCCGCCGGCGGCGATCGAGTCGAGGTCGGTGACCTGGTAGGCGGAGTGGACATAGCCGGTGCCCGGCCCGAGATGCAGGGCGAGGGTGTGGTGGTCCACGGGCAGGCTGCCCTGGTCGCAGCGGATGAACGCCATGGTCGGCCCGCGCTGGCGCTGCCCGTCCAGGAACAGGAAGTCGGACACGATCATCCCGAGGGTGTCCAGGTACCAGTCCAAAGTGCGGGCGAACGTCCGCGTCTCCAGCACCACATGGCCCAGGCGCTGGATGCGGGACGGCTCACGGGGCGGGCGCTGGGTGGTGTTCGTACGACGGCCTTCGATGCCGGTGTTGAGGATCAGCGGCTGCTGCCCGGGCAGCGCGGGCAGCGGTTCGGCGCAGTGCACCACCCGGACCGGGACGCCCGAGGGATCGAACAGGGCGACCGACCGACCGCCGCCGGGGACGTCGATGTCCCGGACGGTGTGTCCGACGGCGGCGGCCAGCCGGTCCACATCGGCCCGCTCGGCCGCGCGGAACGCCGGCCCGATGAAGCGGGATGCCGACCCACGGCGGATGACCATGCAGGGGGAGCCCGAGAAGGTGCCGCGCAGCCACAGTTCCCGCTCGGTGCGGGCGGCGACGGCGAAGCCGAAGTCACGGGCGAACACCTCGGCCCGGTCCAGGTCCGGCTTCTCGAACTCCAGCCAGGCCAGATCCGCCACTTTGATCACCGGATTCCGGGCTCGCCCGGGGTGTTCACCGCGTAGAGCGCCCTGCTCACTGTGGAGGTCTTGGTGGGGCGTCAGAGGACCGCCCTTGTTAACGGGGATGTGGGACATGGTGTCCTCCAAGCAACACTGCCGTAATGAAGAAATCATCAACTCTGCGGTTTCTCGTCGTCAATAGGTGCAGCCCAAATAATTGAGGATCTCATCAGTAATGGCAGTGTCATCGTGGCGACCGTTACAATGGGCCGCATGCCGACGTCAGCCCCGTCCAAGAACCGCTTCGAGCGACGCCGTGCCGAGACCCGCCAGGCGCTCGTTCGCGCGGCCCGGCAGATCCTCGCGGAGACCGGGGACACGAGCGCGAGCATCCAGGCCATCGCCGAGCGCGCCGACGTGGGCTTCGGGTCCTTCTACAACCACTTCGAGTCGAAGACGGAGCTGTTCGACGCGGCGGTGACGGACGCCCTGGAGGAGTTCGGGCAGGTCATCGACGCGCGCGTGGAAGGCATCGACGACCCGGCCGAGCTGGTCGCGGCCGGCTTCCGGCTCACCGCCCGGATGGCCGACTCTCACCCGGAACTCATGCGGATCCTGCGCGACCGCGGCTTGGTCCACATCCACTCCGACCGCGGCCTCGCCCCACGCGCCCTGCGCGACCTGGAGACGGGCATCGCCTCAGGCCGTTTCACCTGCGGCAACGCGACCACCGCCCTGTCCGCCCTGGGTGGCACCCTGCTCTCGCTGGTGGCTCTCCGGCTGGACCGCCCGGACCTCGACGGCGACGAGGCCGCCTCCGACCTGGCCGAGATGGTCCTGCGCATGCTCGGCCTCGCTGCGGACGACGCCCACGAGGTCACCCGTCGCCCGCTGCCCGACCTCGCCCGATGACCTCCTGCACCTGAAGCGCGGCCCTTAGCGGTGCTACGCCGGCGGCGACGAGGAACGCGGTTGCCGCGGCCTCACCCCTGGGATCTGCCCAGGGGGATGCGGTGTTCTCCGCGGCGAGGGCCAGCATGAGTGCCTCCAGTGCTTGGGCGAGGACGGGTGCTGGAAGGTGGTCCGCGAAGACGCCTTCGCGCTGACCGCGCCGTAGGGTTGCGACGGCTTGTGCGCGGGCCGGTGCCAGGGTGGTGCGGATCTCGTCCTCTCCCAGACGGCGCCGTCCCAAGGCGGTGAGCACGCGGTAGTGGTCGCCCACCGTCCATGCCCCCAGCACCATCCGTGTCATCGCCTCGACCGGGTCGGCATCCGCGGTACGGGCTCTGGCGAACGCCTGCCGGAGTTCACGGCCTGCTTCCTGTGTCAGGTCGGCGATCAGCGCTCGGCGGT
>NZ_JAVACL010000072.1:0-24136 GCF_032658145.1 Streptomyces sp. MK7 | reverse complement strand
ATGACAGCCAACGCGACCTCAGGGACCACGCCACGCCGTCGGCCCCACATGTGCGACACAGACAGGCAACCCAAGGCGCTCACACGGCGCGACACCGTCGTCACTGAGTGCCCGTGCATCACGCCACCGCGAGTCGAGGACGACGACGCTCAATCAGCCCCGACCCGCTTCCAGTGCGGACAGACACGGCCGCGCCCGCAACGCGTCGCCTGAGCGCCCTGCGTTCACCGATGCCGACGCGGCCTATTCAGAACTCGGAAGTGCCGCCAGGAGCTGTCGGCACGCTTCCTCGCATCGCCGACACACCTCGGCGGTGATGCGGCAATGTTCATGGTGCGGGGCATGCAGCTCACACTCCTCGGCGCACGCGACGCACGAGGCAAGGCAGGCCTCGACGGCGGCCCGGGTGACCGTCAGGTCAACAGCTGTGCGACGCGACAGGACCGTCGTCGTGGCAGCGCACACGTCAGAACAGTCGAGGTCAGTCCGTATGCACTTGATCAACGAGATGACGTCGGGCTCTGCCATGCAGGCATCGGCACAGGCAGCGCAGGCCTGGAAGCAGGCGACGCATTCTTCGATGCACTCGATCAGCGCGTCATCGAAGGCGGGCCGGGGACCCGGGTGGGCGTCGGCTATCTGTCGGACAGCTAGGGGCACGGTGAGATCCTTTCGTTCGTCATGAGTTCTACGGGCCGGCTGTGGTGTGCGAGCTCCGTTCCGCTGCGCGTCCTCCCTTCATGTCAGGCGGCCGTGAGTTCGGCGCGGCCAAACAGCAAGGCGTAGCCCAGGAGGGTGAAAGCTGCCTCATGCGGCAGTCCGGCGGTAAGCTCCACGCGCTCATTGCTCGTGAGCCGGCACCCGAAGGCGGCAGCACGGCGCCCACGACCTCCCTTGACTGTGCACGGCTGGGCCGCAGGGACCTGGCGCTCCGTTTCCGGACAGCCGAGCGGTCAATCGGTTCTCCGCCCGGTCGTCCTGCCGGCCGAACAGGTCCTTCGGCGCGAGCCGGCCGTGATTCACCCGTCACCGGACCGTCCGCGCACCCCGACGATGCGGTCATGGTTCACGGCGATATCCATCCCGTCCCCAAAACCCTCAGGCGGAGGGCGTCGCTCGCTTGGGCAGCACCCAGTCTTCGCGCGGGAAGTGGCAGGTGTAGCCGTTCGGGTATCGGATGAGGTAATCCTGGTGCTCGGGCTCGGCCTCCCAGAAGGGGCCTGCCGGCTCGATCGTCGTCACGGCCTTACCCGGCCACAGGCCCGACGCATCGACATCCGCGATCGTGTCGCGTGCGACCTGCTCCTGCTCGGGCGACAGGGGGAAGATCGCCGAGCGGTAGCTCGCGCCGATGTCGTTCCCCTGACGGTTCAGGGTCGACGGGTCGTGGATCTGGAAGAAGAACGCCAGGATGTCACGGTAGGTCGTCTGCGTCGGATCGAAGACGATCTCGACCGCTTCGGCGTGGCCGGGGTGGTTGCGGTACGTTGCGTGATCGTTCTGTCCGCCGGTGTATCCGACGCGCGTGTCCAGCACGCCGGGCTGCCGGCGAATGAGGTCCTCCATGCCCCAGAAACACCCGCCGGCCAGGACGGCCGTCTCAGTGCCCGGCTCGCGGGTGATCTGTCCGGTGTCGTGAATTCCGCTGGTCATAATGCGTGCTCCTCTGCAATGGGCAGCTTTCGCGGCCGCGTGGGCGTCACCATCGATCGTCGAGGCGGAGTGGCCCACGACGCTTGACGAGACGTTGACGATGCGACACCAGCCGGCCTTGACCATGCCCGCGCCAAGTGCGGCGGCGATGGCACTGATCGCAAAGGCCTGCCGTAGCTGTGCTGGGCTGAGCGTGGCGGTGGCACCGAGGGGCCCGACCGTGGCCCCGTTGTTGATCAGAACGTCGACCGGTCCGCCGGCCAGCAGATCCTCGAGAGCCCTGGTGCGCTGGGTGTCGTTGGGTGTCGTTGGTCAGGTCGGCAGTCACGACGCGAACCTCAACACCCGACGCGCTCGCTCTGATGGCGTTGGCGGTTTCGCCGAGTCGGTCGGCGGTACGGGCGAGAAGGCTGACATCGGCTGCGTCCTGGGCAAGTCCGACCGCGGTCCCTGCTCCGATGCCGCGGCCAGAGCCAGTGATCAGAGCGGTCTTGCCAACAAACCCAGCGGTCATGCTCGAGGGTTCCTTCCAACGCCATGTGCGGGATGGGCTCACCCACGCCCTGGTGCACCACGCGACTCCGATGCGCCAGAAGGCCCGCCGGACTACGCCTGCACTCATCCCATGAGCGTCGATCCTTCCCGCCGTCTTACCGAACAACTTCGCTATTGCGCTCATTCCTCGACGCCCCAGCACCCCACCCTTACCGATCAGCGTGGTAACACTTCGAGGTCTGGCGAAAGCGCGGGGCGACGCCGTCGAAGCCCACGAAGCGGTCTGCGGTGCCGAAGCCCGTCATGTCGCCGCCGGTGACAGCCAGGAACTCAGCGCCGAGGACCATGCCCAGGCCGGACGTGCATGTGATCACTTCGAAGGCGCCGTGGTCGCGGAACCGGGCCCGACCGGCCTTGTCGAGATCGACGACCCGCTGGTCGAGGCCCATCACCTTCTCCGCCGGCGTGTGCACCGGTTCGGCGGAGTCCCACGCCGGGCAGGCCGGTGTGCTGCCGCCCGGCGGCCTGGACGGCGATATCCGCCAGCCGGTCGACGCGGACGACACGGCGGTTGCACGGCCAGGTCTTCAGCCGTTTGCAGCGCCGTTCGCCCTCATCTGGAGCGGCAGTGCAGTAAAGCACCCGAATGGCATGGGCCGGCGAGAAGAAATTGATGCGGTTTCAGAATCGGGAGAGGAGAGCGACACCGGCGAAAAGGAGTGCGAGGCCGGTCAACATGCCGTAGAGAGGCGGCCCGGGGCGAGCCAGTCCGGAGGCGATGAGCAGCGCGGTGGATGCGGCCGGCGGATGATGGGCGTCCAGAAGAACGAGCAGCAGGAGTGTCAACCCCACCGCCAGGGCCTGCGCGATGATCTGGCGCCAGGTACCGTGCTGTCCTTCGATGACTGATGGATAGTGCCACAGGCCGAAGGCCGCCAGACATCCTAAACCGCTGGCGGTTGCGCACGCGTGACCCAGAAGACAACAACGGAGCCGTGCGGCTTCTGTCTGTGGATGCGCCAGCAGCAGGTAGGCCGTTGGGCCGAGGGTCGTGGTGAGCAGTATCCAGCCTACGGGTTGGCCGACAGCACCCACGCCCGCGAGCAAGGCCGCTGCCAGGACGAACAGCTTTCCTCCTGACCGCAGCCGGGCACGGAATCGGTTCTCTTGCATGCTCACGCCTTGAAAGGTAGGACGGACGGCCTCTAGTGATGAGACACGGGAGCGGATCACCGGCCCGGGAAAGGTTCGGTCAAGGATGTCAGCCCGTGGCCGGCCTTCGCGGCACGCAGCTCTGGGACTGTGTAATGACCTGTAGCCACCACCCCAATGGGGGTCGCGTTCGTCTTGAGCGCTGCTTCGATGTCGCGCGGGTGTCACTCATGACATACCTGCCGAGCTTCGCGGGTTCCATTCTGATCCCCGCAGCGCCCTCCATCGCGCCGGACAACAGCCCTGGAGTGACCGCAGCCTGAGCCATCTGCTGCCGCGTCTCTTTGATACTCCAGCCGTAGGTCGTTGTGTGCCCAGGTCTTGGAGCTGTCTGCCCCTGGCGGAAACTCAGGTGGCCTCAGCGCACGATCTGGGTACAGTCGAGCAATGCCCGAGCTGAAGCGGCTGCATGCCGACCATGCCCCGGCGGTCCTGGCCTTCGAACTGGCGAACCGCACCTACTTCGCTGCCTCGATCTCCGACCGCGGCGACGACTTCTTCGACCAGTTCAGCGACCGGTACAACGCCTCGCTGGCCGAGCAGGAGGCCGGTGTCTGTGCCTTCTACGTGCTTGTCGCCGGGGACGGCTCGGCACTCGGCAGGTTCAATTTGTACGACTTGGAGGACGGCACTGCGAGACTCGGCTACCGGGTCGCGCAGCAGATCGCCGGCCGCGGCGTGGCGACTGCGACCGTCCAGGAGCTTTGCCGGCTGGCGGCGGCGCGGCACGGGCTGCGCACACTGCGGGCGGCCACCTCTCACGACAATGTTGCGTCCCAGAAGGTGTTGACCAAGGCCGGGTTCGTCCCGGTTGGCCCGGCCGCCCCGGCCGATCTCGGCGGCAAGTCAGGCACCTGGTACCAGCGCGACCTTCAGCCGTAGACCGTGATCTTGCTGGTGGACCAGCTGCAGGAAGGCTGGGGCCACCGCTGACCATCGGTGCGTTCGAGGTCCTGATGAGCGCCTTGCGCCAGGCCGACCTGGCTGCCTACGCCGAGAGGATCGGGCTGGACGTGGAACGCTTCGAGTCGGACCTGAGGGCCCGCGTGGGCGCCAGGCATGTGGCGGAGGACGTAGAAACCGCCGACCTCAGCGGTATCGCGGGGACACCCACGTTCTTCGTCAACGGCCGAAGGCATCACGGCGCCTACGACATCGTCAGCCTCTCCGCGGCCGTGCATGGTGCACGGGAGCGCGCCGCCGTGGCGGTTCATGAACCCCGCCACCGGCGCACCCCGGGCCGCGTCTGAGCCGCATAGCCTGGGCCGCCCCCGGTCGTGGCTCCGCCTCGTCGACTCGCAGTAGACGCCCTATCCATACCGACCTGGTTGCCTTCCTCTCGGGGGTTGCAGGGACAGGCGTCGCCGCACCTCACGGAGGGCAGTCAGCAGGCGTGCTGGATTGTGTCATCTGTGTGCGGTTGGCTCTCGCAGAGCTGGGAAAGCGGGCGTCGGCGCGTCGCCCAGCCAGTGGGTGCGCCACAACGTTGCGGGCCGGCTCCTCGTCCCTGCCGCCTGTCCCACCCCGGCCGCCGGGCGGGCCGTGCTGCTCCCCACGGCCCGCCCGGCACCCCATCCCGCCGTTGGACCTCCGACCACGAAGGCGTGATCAGTGCCGTCTTGCCGATGGACTGTCCCCATTGGAGTTCCCCGACCGCAACTGCTTCCTCCGGGAGCGACCGTCCCAGTATCAGGCTGCCCGGTCCCACGGTGAGCGGGTGCGGAGCCGCTCCTGGCGCCGCTGGTCGATCGCCGCCATGTGCTGTTACAAGCCGGATCCGGCTTCGCGGCTGATCTACCGGCCGCGCCGCCACTGTAAGCATCGGGGCAAAGGACGTGACGCCTTCGCGTCGACCGACTACCGGGTCCTGGTCGTCCGCGCCCACATCCGCTCCAGGCGCCCATCGTCCTGATCTGGGACGATCTCAACACCCACCGGGCTGCCGGGATGTGTGATTACGCGGCGGAACATGGCTGGCACTTGAGTCCTTTACGGACGAACGCGGATGATCGTCTTTCCCTTGACCCGCTCGGTCGGGTTGAGGGCGGCGACGGCATCGTCGAGGGTCGCGACTTTGCCGATGTTCGTGCGCACTCGTCCGTCACGCACCCGCTGGGCGATCTCCGTCAGTTGGCTGCGATCCGACACAACAACGAAGTCGACCGCCAGCCCGTCGACGGGCCGCGCCTCGGGTGGGCCGGCGACGCTCACCAGCGTTCCTCCGGCTCGAACCAGGCCCGCGGACCGATTCCCGATGTCGCCGCCGATGACGTCGAAAACCAGATCGACACCGCCGACCTCATTCAGGTCGTCGTTGTCGAGGTCGACGAACCCGTGCGCGCCGAAGTCGAGCGCCGTCTGACGATCAGCGGCACGTCCGGTGCCGATGACATAGGCGCCGGCCTCGCGGGCGAGCTGCGTCACCATCGAACCGACCGCGCCGGCCGCACCGTGCACGAGCACGCTCTGCCCCGACCGAAGGCGGCCGTGCTCGAACAGTCCTTGCCACGCGGTCAGGCCCGTCATCGCGACGCTCGCGCCCACGGTGAAGTCGACATCGCCCGGCAGCGGCGCAAGGTTACGCGCCTCGACGACGACATACTCCGCGAGGGTGCCGTCCCGCGTCCAGTCCGTGAGGCCGAACACCCGCTGTCCTACTGACAGGCCGGTTGTGCCGTAGCTGAGGGCGGTGACCACTCCGGCCAGCTCGTGGCCGGGGATCGACGGCGTGCGGTCGCGGCCCAGGCGATCGGTCCACGTCGAGGGCCACTCCAGCTCGTTCCCGGTGAATCCCGACGCATGAACTTCCACGACGACGTCGCCGTAGTTCGCGCCTTCAAGACTAGCGAGCCCCGCCGTGTCCGGATCGGGCCGTTCCACCAGCTTCATCCCGGCCGTCCCTGCGGCCTGGTCCGTCACCACAATCGCCTTCATTTGGCTACCTCTCGTATCCGGTCTTCGCCTGCACGGCACGTCGGTCCGCAAGCTGTTGGCGCCGCCAGAGCCCAGCGTCTTGCCACGCAGATAGAGCCGGCATCAGAACGCGGCTACACCGCCGCGCCTCAATCACTGAACGTAGACCGCTGGCTGTGTGCGATCGACGCGTGTGGGAGCCGCCGTCCCAGCGTGGCCGACCGGACCACGCGGCTGACGCCGATCCGCGAGGCCCGGTCGCTGTCCCCGAGTTCTCACGGACGAACGCGGATGATCGTCTTCCCCTTGACCCGCTCGGTCGGGTTGAAGGCGGCCACGGCGTCGTCGAGCGCTGCCACGTTGCCGATGTTCGTCCGCAGCCGACCATCCCGGACCCGCTGGACGATCTCACTCAGCTGGGCGCGATCGGCCTCGACGACGAAGTCCACCGCCAAGCCATCGGCCGGCTGTGCCTGGGCCGGGCCGGCGATGGTCACCAGTATTCCTCCGGCTCGAACCAGGCCCGCGGACCGCTTGCCGATGTCGCCGCCGATGACGTCGAAAACCAGATCGACACCGCCGACCTCATTCAGGTCGTCGTTGTCGAGGTCGACGAACCCGTGCGCGCCGAAGTCGAGCGCCGTCTGACGATCAGCGGCACGTCCGGTGCCGATGACATAGGCGCCGGCCTCGCGGGCGAGCTGCGTCACCATCGAACCGACTCCACCGGCCGCACCGTGCACCAGGACGCTCTGCCCCGCCTGGAAGCGGCCGTGCACGAACAGCCCCTGCCACGCGGTCAGACCGGAGATCGGCAGGCTCGCGCCCACGGTGAAGTCGACATCGCCCGGCAACGGCGCAAGGTTACGTGCCTCGACGGCCACGTACTCCGCGAGGGTGCCGTCGCGCGTCCAGTCCGTGAGACCGAACACCCGCTGTCCTACCGACAGCCCCCTCGTGCCGTAGCCGAGGGCGCTGACCACTCCAGCCACCTCATGGCCGGGGATCGACGGCGTGCGGTCGCGGCCCAGGCGATCGGTCCAAGTTCCGGGCCATGTCAGCTCGCCGGGAGTGAATCCCGACGCATGAACCTGAACGACGACATCGTTCCCCGCAGCCGCTGGTTCCGGCCGCTCCGCCAGTGTCATGCCGGCCGTTCCCGCAGCCTCGTCCGTCACCACAATCGCCTTCATCAGGCACCTCTCTGTATCTGGTCCCGGCTCGCACGGCACGTCGATCCGCAAGCTATTGGTGCCGCCAAATCCCGGCGTCTTACCACGCCGATCGAGCCGGCATCAGAGCGCGGCTAAAGGGGCCCCGGTAGGAACGGAACAGGGAACTGGTACTACAGCCTCGGATCTCCGAGTTCGTGACGGAACCTGCTCATCTCGCGCTCACCGACTGCGCCGGGCGCACCCAGCAGGCCACGGTCTCCTATGCCGTCTCCGAGTCAGTGACCGCTTCCGATCGCACGTGATCGGCTGCTCAGGAACCGAAGCCAGTAGTACTGGCGCGGCCGGTACCCGGGCACTCAGGCCTCTCCCATTGGAATTGCCAACGAGGCCGCGCCGCTCATGTCGAGCCAGAGCGCGTCCCTCGTCCGCGTCGCACGCAGCACGACTCTCCCGCACTCCTGGCAACGTGCGACGAGGCCCGGTGCATGCATGTACACGCGCAGGCGAGCGAGGGGGCCCGTGCAGCCGCAGTTGGCGCATCGGCTCGTCGCGGCGGTCACATCAACGGCGAAGACCTCGGAAAGGGGTCCTGCCAGCGCGTTTCCGTCGACATACCCGTCATGGGCATCGCCCATATCCGGGCTGCCGGCTTTCACGGACGCCATCTCAACCTCCATTGTCAGCCGAAGCGCTCGGTACGTACTCGCTCGGGTGCATGTCCGAGGAGCACCAGGTAGGCAGCCGTCTTCTCGACGAACGCCGTGGGCCCGCAGACATAGCAGGTCGGCTCGAAATCGGGGGGCCAGCCGCCACGGACCAAGTCCTCGGGGTTGATGCGCCCCGCCGGGCGCCGCGAGTCGGCGGGGGCCTCTCTGCTGTAGAGGTACGTCGTGTCCAGCCCCTGCGCTCCCTTACGAAGCTCGGAGTGGTACAGCACATCCGCCGGGGTCCGTGCTGCGTACAGCAACCGGAAGGGGGCCCGGCTGCCGGCCGCCTCGCGAGCGCGGATCATGCACATCAGAGGCACGAGTCCTGATCCGCCCGCCACCAGCAGAATCGGCTCCGTCTGCTGCTGCCTCCAGACGAACCAGCCGCCGACGGGCCCGCGCAGCTCCAACTGGTCCCCAGGCATCAGTTCGTCCACGAGGTAGGGCGACACCTCTCCGCCTGACGTGCGCTGGACCGTCAGCTCGAGGCTTCGGCCGTTGGGGGCGGAGGCGATCGAGTAGCTGCGCTGGGTGCTGTAGCCGTCTTCCGCGGTCAGCCTGACGTCGACGTGCTGACCGGCCAGGTGCCCTGGCCAGTCCGGCAGGTCCAGTGTCAGGGTGACGGCCGTCGCCGACTCCACGCGTCGGTCCGTCACCTCGGCGATCCGCCACCGAAGCCGGTCGCCTAGTCTCCCTGGTACCGCTGTTCTCGCCATGGGTCTCCGTAGTTGTGGTAGCCGGCGCTTTCCCAGAAGCCAGGCGTGTCGCTCTGCCGCAGCTCAATCCCGCGCACCCACTTCGCGGACTTCCACAGGTACAGGTGCGGGACCAGCAGCCGGGCGGGGCCACCGTGTTCGGGCGCCAGGTCGCTGCCCCCGTAGCCATAGACGACCCACGCTTTGCCGTCGAGCAGGTCTGCGAGGGGCATATTCGTGGTGTACCCCCCGTACGAGGTGACGAGGACGTGCTCTGCGGCCGTCTCCACGTCCGCGAGCAGGACATCCAGGGACACGCCTTGCCATTCGGTGCCGAACTTCGACCACTTCGTCACACAGTGCAGATCCACGGTGGGGGACTCCGCCGGAAGTGCCATCAGTCCTGCCCAGTCCCACACGTGCTGTTTCCCGGCTTCCGTGGTCACGGACAGCTTCCAGTCGTCCTTCCGGATGCGGGGGGTGGGTCCGGCGGACAGCACCGGGAAGCCGGTCGTCTCGTACTGCCCCGGCGGCAGCTTCGTGCCCGCCGACGGCCTGCGGCCGTGGAAACCGCGCGAGGTGAAAGCCATGCTCGCCGTCCTTGTCATTCCGGTGCGGCGGCCCCTGTGGGCCCCTTCGGATATGAGCGCCCGCGGGTTGTTTCATCTTACCTCCGGACCCTCGGGAAGGTGAGTTCATGGCGGCCCAGTCCTCCTCGTCCGTCCCCGGCGGACGATTGCCGGGGCCTCGGGACGGTGTGGCTGCGTTGCGAGCCCCGCTGGTCAGCGCCGCCCTGCGACGTAGCAGCCGCTGCGTCAGCCCGCAGCGCTGAGATGTCCGCCGGCGATCAGGTGAGCTCGCAGTTTCTTACGGGCGTCGAACATCGTCTTGTAGAGCGCGTTGCGGTTCGTCCCCAACTCGCTGGCGAGCGTTTCCAGGGGGACCCCGTTGACGACGGCGGTGAAGACCTGCCGCTGGTGGGCGCTGAGTGCAGTCTCGACCGCGTGGCGCACAGCTTCGACCAGCTCTCGCGCCTGCCAGTGGCTGACCGGGTCGACTCCGGAGCGGTCGGGTACTTGCGCCCATTCGTCCAAGCCGAACCGGGCATTTGAAACACGCGAGAAATGGCGGCCCAGCTTGCTGGACACTTCAAGTACGACGAATCGAAATGCCCATGTGGTGAATCTGGCGTCGCCTCGAAATTCCTGAATTTTGTGCGTGATCCTCATCAGAGCGTCCGCGGCCGCCTGGTGGGCGAGGTCGTTCAGTTCGGGCCCGGTAATTCGGTAACGAGGTCCCCGGCGGAACACTTCGTCCATGGCAATCCGCACCAGCAGTTCGTGCAGCCGCGTGCAAGCCTGCTCGTACTGCGGCCCGTGGCCATCCTGGAGCACGTCCACCCAGGCGGCGGACTCCGGATCGAGTTGCCTTCTGCCCTTGACGGGCCCTGCTGCCGGGGCGCTGCCGCTGGTTCCGGCATGTTCATTCGGAGCCGAGCGGCACCTTGTTCTGAAATCCGCAGAGTACATTGCCTTCAATCCCCAGGTCATCTCGTGCAGACAAGCCAATCACGAGACCCATCTACAGGGCGTCTACACTAAGTCGCTGTTTTTCGTTCATCGTGCGTACATCCTGGAATTTCACGGACGGGCTTTCCGGCGTCTTTCGACGAACGTCTCGCGCGCGGCGTGAGGGGCGCTGGCACAGGCGGGTTTGCGCTGCTGACTGTGACGGGTGGACCGGTACTGACTGGTCATGACCAGGTCTTCAGCGTCTGCTGCGTGGCGGGCCATGCGCCAGCCGGTGGCGCAGAGGGTGCGGCGATGAAAGAGGGCTTCCTCCTCGCATTTCGCACGGCCCTGAGAAGGGCTGCCTGGGTGGCTGCCAGTGCCCGGCCGCGGTGGGAAATGCATCGTTTTCATGGTCGCTGCCTCTCTCTGTGCCCGGGCACCTCGGCTGCAGCGGGCGCGCGGAGTCAGTCCGCTTCGTTCAGTCCAGGGCGGAACACCTGCTCCTCCGCAGCGGGCCTGGCGACTGGTCTGGGTCCAGCAAAGGGTTCGACCGGCCCCGACTGCCCGCAGAGGCTGCTTGACGTGTCCGACCTGGCAGCCGCTGCCGGGCCGAAAGCGCGGGGAACGGTGTACACCGTCCCCGCGACAGGGATTCCTCCCTGGCTCAGCGCCCCTTCAGGCGGGCCGTTCGGACCCGCCCCTGCCCACTGGCCGGCCAGGAGGCAGGCGGTCGCTCAGGAGTCCTCTCGGGTTTCAGGCACCACATGGACAGCCGCCTCCTCGGCGGAGGCGGCACCGTTGTCGATGCCCACGTCCCGCGCCCAGTAGTCGTCGCCGTCGTAGCCTGCGGCGACAACGTCCGTGTCCCAGCCGAGTAGGCGCCCCGCGCGCTCGTCGCCGACCTGGTCGTCGATGAGCTCTCCGTCCGTGTCGATCGTGTCGCCCAGCCCGTCACCCTCGTCCGATGCACTGACTTCCGGCACCTCGCGCCTGAGCCGATGCGTGAGGTCCTCGTGGGAGGCACTCTCCCTCGCGGTGACGCCCCAGTCGTTGACGGCGAGAGGTGCATTGGCGGGTGAGTAACCCCGGTCCAGGACGTCCTCTCCCAGCTCGTCCTCGTCGTACCCCTCCTGCGAGCGCAGGGGGTTGGAGGCGGCCAGGTCTTCGTAAGGCGGGAAATTGTCTGGTGAAGTCATCATGGCCTCCATGCCGGCGGAGCCCGGCGACATCTCGGTGCCGGCGTCTCTGTGACGGCGCGGCGGGAGAAGACCATTCAAGCGGCCCGATATCGACGAGGCGTCTATCCGGCATAGTCGCCCGGACGGCCGGCCGTCGACTCCACCCAAGTAGTGAGAACGCCCCTCGGGGCCGCCCCGCCGCATTCCTACCTTCCGGACCGGCCCCAGTTGCCAGGGTGATCGGGGTCGATCAGCTGCTCGTATCCGGGATTCTCCTCGATGAACCGGTCGACCACCGGGCAGTAATTGGTGATCGTCGCTCCCTTGGCGGCGAGGTCGTCGAGAGCGAAACGAATCAGGAGCTTGGACCAGCCCCGGCCGCGGTATTCCTCACGGATGGTCGTGTGGGTCAGCACGCGTCGTGAGCCGGCCGTCTCGTAGACGAGGATCCCTGCCGCCTGGTCGCCATAGCGCAACTCGTAGAAGTGCCCGTCGGTATTGTCCGCGATCTCGACGCGACCGTCGTCTGCCGGGCCCGATTCTCTACTGGTCATGGCTGTCTCATTCCTCGGTTGCACGGCTCGACGCCGCTGCTGAGCAGGTGCCCGCATGCGTTTGTCTCGGGGATGGTCCAGGACAACAGCGTATGCCTGCACGCAACTGGCTTCTGACCGAAGTCCGGGCTGTTCCGCGGCAGCCTGGGCAGGTGCGGAACCGTCTGCGGGGCACCCCCCGGCCTGGCACCCGCGGACGCCGAGTAAGGCGTCCGCCACCGAGGCGGCTAATGGTGAACCGGCCGGCGGTTCGACGCCGCGGAGTCGAGGCCCCTGTCTGTCTGCCGCAACCTGGCGAAGGGGCGGGCCTCACCCGTCGAGGCCGGTCTCGTGTCGGACGGCCTTTAGTCGAATCCGACGCCGGCACGTTCTGGGAGGCGGAACCTGAGCACCAGAACTGCCTCCAGCGCCATGCGGATGCGCACATGAGCCAGTACGTCCGAAAAGACTGGAAGCTGCACCGGCCGCCGGCCTGACCCGCCCGCGCGCGCTCGCGCCTGCCGGAGCGGGTCACGGCAGGCGCGGCGGCGGGCGGGCGCACCTCTTCAGGGCCCGGTCACCTCAGGAACTCCAGTAGGTCCTGTTCCAGGGCTGACCTGGGCTTGGCCCCGATGACCGTCTTGACGACCTTGCCGTCCCGGTAGACGTTGAGCGTGGGAATGGACCTGACGTCGTACGCTTCAGCGGTACGGGGGCTCTCGTCGACGTTCAGCTGGACGATCGTGATCTTGTCACCGTGCTCGGCGGCCAGTGCCTCGAGGACCGGTGCAACAAGGCGGCAGGGCCCGCACCACTCGGCCCAGAAATCGACGAGCACAGGCTTGCTGCTCGTGAGTACCTCGTCCGCGAAGGTCTCGTCGGTCACGCTTCTCAGATTGCCTGCCATGCGGGCTCCTTCGTGCACGGGCGGCTTTGATCGAGGCCTTTCGACTGCCCCACCCGGGGCGGTGTCAGGTGGTGGCCCCGGGCGGGACATGAGGGGTGCATCTAGTTGCGGCCTGCCATGAACCCGCCGTCGACGTTGAGGATGGCGCCCGTGGTCCAGCTCGAGGCCGGCGAGAGGAGGAAGACGATCGCGGAGGCCACGTCCTGCGGGGTGCCGACCCGGCCGAGCGGATGGAGGTCACCCAACTGCTCCATCGCGGCGTCCAACTTGTCTGCGGGAAAGACCTTCTCGAACAGGGGTGTCCTGGTGACGGCGGGCGCCACAGCGTTCACACGGATGCCCTCGCCGGCGAGCTCCATGGCCAGGTTGTGCGTGAGGGCGTGCAGGCCCGCCTTGGCCATCGAGTAGGCCGACGACGGGGTCGCGGCGAGGGCCTGGTGTGCCCACATGCTGCCCACGTTCACGATGGCGCCGCCCTGCCCCCCGGCGACCATGCCCCGGACGATGGTCTGGGTCAGGAAGAACGTCGCCCTGTTGAGGTCGTGATAGGCGTCGTAGTCCGCGACCTCGTAGTCGAGGAAAGGCTTGGGCAGGAAGAACCCCGCCGCGTTGACGAGGAGGGTGGCGTCGGGATGGTCCTCCGCCAGCTGCTTCTGCGCCTCGACGACCTGATCCCGGTCCGCCAGGTCGGCCGCGATCGACCACGCGCTGCCGGAGCGAGACAGGCTCGCCACGGCGTCGTCCAGTTTCTGACCCGGGCGGCCGACGATCACCGCGCTGCCGCCCTCAGCGATCACGTCTTCGGCGGCCTTGAGGCCCATGCCGCTGGCGCCGCCGATCACGACGAGTTTCCTGCCTTCGAAATCCGTGGCCACGCGAATCACTCTCCATTGAACGGTGAACACTTCTTGCCTGTTTGCATTCGACCCTGCCACGGCAGGGTCTACAGCAGCTCTACAAGGCCTCTACGGCTCCCATCGCAGTGGTCCGTGGTTCGACAAGCCGCAACTGCACAGGTCCGACCTGCCTGCTGCTTCTGCCCTCGGCGGGAGGCGCCGGTGCGGCCTCAGGATGGTGGCCGTCGTCGGCCTGGTGACCGGGAGGTGCCGGCCGCGATCATGTTCGTGGCCACGTCCGGCTGCACGTGGCAGCAGTTGCCTACTGCGCGATCGACTCGGTGAACATGTGGGCCCTGAAATCAGGGGAACATGACGGGCCGAAGCCTGTCGACCGGGGCACGTACGGCTCGAAGATCCACTTGATCACCGAGCGGGTCGGTCTGCCCCCCTCCGTCGGGATCGATCTCGGGGGCGAACCTGCACGACAGCCAGGCGGCCGCCACTGGTGGACCATCGCACGCACCGTGTCCTGGCTCGCCGGCTTCCGCCGCCTGCACCGCCGCTACGGACGCCAAGCCGAGCACTTCCTGGCCTTCACCAGCATCTCCTGCACCCTCATCTGCTATCGCAGACTCACCAAATGCGATGGTGTCTTAATAGGGCAGATCACGGCGAGCCCCTTTGCCCCTCGCCGGCTTTGGATGTGTAGTCATCACCGCGGAGAGAGCAATCCACCGTCATGCCGGCAGGACAAGTCGTCGGCATGACAGGCATGCAGATCATGCTGTGCGCGTGGGCGCTCCCAGCATGGCGAGCTGTGGAGGGGAGCGAGCCTGACTGAGGTTGGCGCATGGTGAAGCTGTAGTGACACCGCCCTGGTCGGTAGGACGCAGGGATGAGTGAAATGAACGCCTACGACCAGATTGTCGGGGCACTGTGAAAGACGAGAGGAGAATTCCATGGCCATGCGCCCCACGGCCGGCGGACTGAACTCCGGAGGGGTGATCGCGGCCCGGTACGGGCTCGCGCTCAACCTCCTCAGCATCGGACGGCTGAAATTCGAGTCCTACGAAGTCGAAAACATCCGCCCTTTGATTGTTTCAAGTCCACTGATGAGGAAACCGCTGAAAAGGCTCGGCGAGAAGAATCTCGCCAGGGCCATCGGGCTTACTGAGATCGCAATCGGCGGGATGGTGTCGACCGGGCGATGGGCGCCGCGGGTCTCGGCAGCCGGCAGTCTGCTCGCCGCCGGCATGTTCGGCGTCACACTCAGTTTCCTGGCCACTACTCCGGAAGCGTGGCACGTGCGGGAGCGGGGCCGAGAGCCCAAGCTGTCACCCGCGGGGCAATTTCTCATCAAGGATGTAGTGCTGCTGGGAGCGGCGTTGGTCACCGCTGCAGAATCGCTCAACAGCATCCGAAAGCTACGCTAGCCGGCGTCTCGCGCTCAGGCGCCGCCAACGGGTGCCGAGGGCGCGACGGCGTTCCCTCGGACGTGCGGAGAGAAAACGCAGGGCAGAGCCGGACACGTCGACGCCGGACGGGTGAACAAACACGCGAAGCCTCTGGTGGAGACGGTTGACCGAAAACCCATCTACCAGGGGCTTCACCCGTCTGTGAGGCCAACTACCCGACCCGGCGAACAGGTTGGAAGGAGCTCACTGGGTCGAGAAGACCCCCTGAATACACGTCTGTCGCGGCGGACCTGCTGCTACGCCAGACGTCACGAGCCGCATTCAGCCTTGATGCGTCCAGCTGATCTCCAGTCGTTGTTGCTCAGGTATGCGTTAACGTCAGGAACTGCTGCGTTGATGTCTCGGTGGTGGTTCCGGGAGGGGATGGGTAGTACAGACGGCGTTTGATGAGTCCCAGCGGCGGACGTGGGCGGGGCAGGCCGATGCGTACGCTGCGAGTTTCGCCAAACTCTGCGCGTATCCGGTGCCCGGGCTCCTCGACGCTGCTGCAGTCCGGGAAAATGCGCGAATCCTCGACGTGGGGACGGGCACCGGCACCGCCGCCGCGGTTGCATGTGAGCGGGGAGCGAAGGTGACGGCGGTGGATGCCGAACCCGGCATGGTCGCCCGAGCCGCGCTGGCGGCCCCGGAAGCGGACGTACGGCTTGCTGCTCTGCCCCGCCTGCCGTTCGCCGACGACCAGTTCGACGCCGTTGTCGGCAACTTCGTCCTCAACCACGTCGGGCGGCCCCGGGATGCCCAGAGAGAGATACGGCGCGTCACACGTCCTGGCGGGCGGACAGCCGTCACCATCTGGGCGGTTCCCGCGGCCCCGGGCAGGCCCTGCTGGGCCGGGCCGTCCAGGCGGCGGGCGTCACCCGTCCCGCTGACCTGCCGGCTCTCGCTCCCGAAGACGACTTCCCGCGTACTCAACAGGGCCTCGCCGCGTTGCTCAGTGAGGCGGGTCTGAAGGACGTCATCTGCGACACCGTGGCTTGGGGCCACCGGACGACGCTTGCGCGACCGGCAGCGTCATGATGCCGAGCGTGGACGACTGGTACGGGATGGTCGCCATCGAGCCGCCGTCCCGCGCGGGCGAACCACAGCACCACGGCCGGGATCGTCGCGCCCGGGCCGGGGCGAGTAGTTATGGGGTGCCGTGTGCGGCGGGGAAGTGCTGTGCGCGGCAATGGCCGCCGTCACGATCCGCATGATCTTCGCCCAGCCCACCGCCAAGGCGGCGGGCATCGGCGCCGGCAGTGTCCACGTCAGAGCCTCCACGCCTTCCAGCGGTCTGAGGGGCGGCCGCGGAATCTGCGGCCTGAAGTCCGGAGCCGCCCGTCACCGGTCGGCCCAGCCGGGTGGGAGTGCGCGGTCTGGCCTGTACGGGATGAGAGAGAGTCGGCCAAGGTCACTGACGCGTTGTGCCCTTCGTGTCACGGCTCCGACGCACCCGCCGCACCCCGGCGTACTCGTAGCAGGGGCACACACCCCCGCCTGCCGGCTACCGGCGGGGGAAGGCGTTCGCCAGGCCCGGGAACGTGCCCGCACCGCCTCAGCCGACAGCGGCACAATCGCCTGGGCGCCCTGTGCCGGCATGCCGGCTGCCTGGCAGCCGAAGGCGGACGTCTGATCCGCAGGCCGCGCAGTGCGTAGGTTTGTCAGGATGTATCGACAAGGTAACCGTCCCGCCTGGGCTGTGTTGTCCCGTCCTGCCGCAGATCGGCGTCGACGATCACCGCTAGCTCGCTGCTGCTGGGCGCCGCGCTGGGCGCCGTGGCGGGCGGCCGGCTGTCGGACGCGCGCGGCAGGCGCCGTACGATCCTCACCCTCGCGGTTCGCGGCGCTGCGGCTGGAGCGGGTCAGCATCGGGAGGGGCAACGTCATGCCCGGCCATGCGCCATCAGGGCGGCGTGAGGCAGCACCAGTATGCCGTCCGGGCCGGCGAACTCCCCACACAGCGACTCGAAATGGCCTTTGATCTCCGCGATCACCGCTGGGTTCTGGCTCGTCACGAGCTGGCCGATCGTCGCCACCCGTGCAGCAGATCACCGGTGTCAACACGATCATGTACTACGGCACCCAGATCCTCACCGACGCCGGTTTCGCCGCCGACAGCGCGCTGACCGCGAACATCGCCAACGGTGTCATCTCTGTGCCGGCGACCTTCGTCGGCATCTGGCTGCTGGGCCGGGTGGCCCGCCGCCCGATGCTGATGACGGGGCAGGTCGGGACGACTGCGGCCCTGTTGCTGATCGGTGTGTTCTCGCTGGTGCTGCCGTCCGGCGACGGACGCGCCTACGCCGTGCTCGCCATGACGGTCACCTTCCTCGCCTTCCAGCAGGGCGCGATCTCGCCGGTGACCTGGCTGATGCTGTCGGAGATCTTCCCGATGCGGATGCGCGGGTTCGGTATGGGTGTCGCGGCCGTGGTGCTGTGGCTGACCAACTTCGTCATCGGTCTGGTCTTCCCGTCCCTGGTCGCCGGGATCGGGATCTCCAACACCTTCTTCCTGTTCGTGGTGGCGGGGATCTTCTCGCTCACCTTCGTCAAGCTCTACGTCCCCGAGACGAAGGGCCGCACCCTCGAAACCCTCGAAGCCGAACTCCGGGCGCGCTTCTCCTGACCCCTTGAAGGAATGACCATGACTGTACGGGTAGGAGTCATCGGCGCCGGCTGGATCGGCCACGAGCACATCCGCCGGCTCACCCACACCGTCACCGGCGCCCGGGTCACCGCGGCCGCCGCGGTCACCGCGGTCACCGACATCGACGCCGCCCGCGCCGAGGAGGCAGCGGCACCCGTCGGCGCGCAGGTCCTGCCGGACGGCGCGGCCCTGGTCGCCTCGGACGACGTGGACGCCGTCCTCGTGACGTCGTGGGGGCCCACGCACGCCGAGCACGTCCTGAACGCGATCGCGGCGGGCAAGCCGGTCTTCTGCGAGAAGCCGCTGGCCACCACCGCCGAGGACTGCCTGAAGATCACCGAGGCGGAGACGGCCCACGGCCGCCGCCTGGTCCAGGTCGGTTTCATGCGCCGCTACGACGCCGGCTACCGCCAGATGAAGCAGGTCATCGACTCGGGCCGGATCGGTGAGCCGCTGATCGTGCACTGCGCGCACCGCAGCCCGACGGTCCCGGAGTCGTACACCTCCGCCATGGCCGCGCTGGACACGGCGGTGCACGAGGTGGACGTGCTGCGCTGGCTGCTGGACGACGAGATCGTCTCCACCCAGGTGGTGACCCCGCGCGCCACCGGCAAGCGGTTCGAACACCTCAAGGATCCGCAGATCATGCTCTTCGAGACGGCCAAGGGAGTGCGCATCGACCTGGAGGTCTTCGTCAACTGCCAGTACGGCTACGACATCCAGTGCGAGGCGGTCGGTGAGGAGGGCCTGGTCCGGCTGCCCGACCCGGCCGCGGTGGGTGTGCGCACCGCCGCCCGACACAGCACCGAGGTGCTGACCGACTGGGTGGGGCGCTTCGCGGACGCCTTCGACACGGAGTTCCGCGAGTGGATCGCCAACCTGGCGGCCGGCGACGAGCCCACGGGCCCCTCGGCCTGGGACGGCTACGCCGCCACCGTCATCACCGCCGCGACGGTCGAGGCCCTGGAGACGGGCCGCGTCGTCGTCACGGACCTCAAGCCCCGCCCGGCCCTGTACGGAGGCACCGCATGAAGATCGCCCTCGACCCGTACATGTTCCGCGCCCTGCCCCTCGATGACATGGTGCGCACGGTCGCCGAACTCGGCTACGAGTACATCGAGTTGTCGCCGCGGGACGACTTCATGCCGTTCTTCCTCCACCCGCGGGCGGACGACGAGCGCATCGCACAGCTGAAGAGCTCCCTGCGCACACACGGCGTTCAGCTGTCCTCCGTGCTGCCGCTGTACAAGTGGTCCTCACCCGACGAGACCGAGCGGACCTTCTTCGGCACCCTGCGCGAGCTGAGCTTCGACGGCGTCGCCACGGCTTGCGTCTTCGCCTGGGAGGAGCGAGCCCGGGAGTCGTCCGGTGTTCATGCTGGACCGCATCACCAAGGAGCTCGCCTCGTAGCAGGCGCGCGCCCCTGACCGACGGCCCCCCGAAAGCGGCACCCCCGCGGTCGCGGGGCCGTCCTGTGCCTGCCGTGCGTCAGTCCAGGCGGTTCAGTCGCAGGTGACCATCCTCACGGGCTGATATGGAGGACTCGGAGGCCGCCAGGCCCGAGTGCGGCACGACCGGCCGATGTGCCTGGGCCTCCTGCCGGGCAAAGGGCGCGCCGGCGTCGGCGGCCTGCCGGGCCAGGGCTTCGTCGCGCTCCCGGCCCCTGGCTTCGCCCCGCATCCGCTCCGGGCGGATCAGGGCACCGGCGTCACCGGCATCGGCGGCCTTGTGCCGGCGACGCTCCGCCACGTCCTGGGAACTGCGCGACAGCCTCGCCGCCTTCACCGTAGCCGGCCTCGTCCAGGAAGAGGACGGACGGCACGCGGCTGGTCCACGTCTTCAGCTCCCCGTCGCGGACCGCCGTGCCGGCCCGCCGCCTGCCTGACGCACCGTCAGGCGGCACGGTGCGGGGGCAGGGATGCCGAGGCGGGAACCGCGCGCTCTCCCGGCCGCAGATCCCGTTCTGGATCTGCGAGTCCGGCGTTTGATCGCGCGTGCGCCCCTCCTGCCGCATTCTCCCGAACACACACCCTGGCCAACGCGCGTAGAAGCGAGCATCATGGCATGTGCCAAAGCACGATCCCGCACGGTGATTGCCTCGTTGTTGTCATGCACAGGTCACATTTGGGCTCCGGCCCTCTGACGGTGCAATGCACTCCCCATCCGACGAAGGGACACAGCAATGGCTTGCGGATCAACCTCACTGTGGGCAGGCGAAGCGTCCTGGTTCTGCTGCGGCGGCTCCTGGGGCCCCTGCGGCAGCGCCGGAACCGGCGCCTGTGGTACCTGCCAGTCCAGCAGAAACATGGCCGCCTGGCCCAACCTGTCCTCGGCCTGCTGGAACGTCACCAACCCGGCAGCATGCGGCGAGAACATGCCCAGACGCGGCTGCGGCTCGGTCATGAACATCAAGCACCAGTGCTCCGGCGCCACCGTCTGCGTCACGCTCGCCGACTGCGGGCCCAACACCCAGCTTTGGTGCAGCGAGAAGACCTGCTGCAACGGCGTGTGCCGGACCCACCGTGTCGTCGACCTGACCCCTGCGGCCTACTCGGCCATCGGCAGCCTCAGCTCCGGTCTGCTTCCCGTCTACATCTACGAGTGAGGAGGAACCGCCATGACCGCACGCAACGGCGTCAACCGCCGCCGTCTCCTGACCAGCGCGGCGCTCGGCGGTGCCACCATCGTGGGCGCCTCCGCACTCGGCGGCCTGGACGCAGACTCCGCCTTCGCCGCCCCGATGCCCTCCCTGGACCCGGCGGTGTCCCAGTCGTCGTTCGTGGACGGCCGCGTCAGCCGGATCAAGGGCAGCGTCCTCGACGTCGTCGAGGCCGACGGCACGCACAGGCTCATCCAGCTCACCAACGCCACCAGCGTCTGGAAGCTGGAAACGGTCACCGCCGAGGCCATCGAGGTCGGTGACGGACTGTACGCACGGGGCGTCGAAATGCCGGACGGCAGCGTGGCCGCCGACGCAGTCTGGGTGAACATCGTCAATCTCTATGTCACCGTCCGCGGCATCGAGCGCTCCCGGCTGCACCTGAGCCACGACAGCCATGCCCTGGTCGGCAACATCGTGGAGAAGAGGACCACCGCGTCCTTCCGTGGCGGCGCCCTCACCTCCGACCTCTCGCAGCTGCGGATCGGGCACCACGCCCAGGTGCTCGGTGCCTGGCGGCCCGCGGACGACAGTGTGGACATCGCCCGCATCAGCGTCGGGCACTGAGGCAGGGGGAATGTGATGGCATCGCTCGCCATGAACCTCGCGACGCTGCTGCTCGGTGCCCTGCTCGCCGGCACCGGGGCAAGCAAGGCGTTCGGCCGGCAGGTCGCGGGCCAGGCGGCCGGCACCGTGCTGGTCCGCGTCCTGAACGACGGCCGCCGTGCCACGCTCGTCCTGCGGGCCACCGGCGCCGCGGAACTGGCGGTGGCCGCAGGCCTGTTGGCCGCGCCGACGACCCTGGTCCCCGGCGTGGCGGCGACCGTCCTGGGCGCCGGCTTCCTCGGCTACCTCGGGTACGCCCGGGTGAGCGCCCCGGAGTCGTCCTGCGGATGCACCGCCCGGAACAACGGCCCGATCACCTGGCGGGCCTTCGTCCGCGCGGGCCTAGTCGTGGTGGGCGGCGCCGCGGCCGCCGGCGCCCGGACGGCCTGGTGGACCCAGGCCGTCCGCAACCCGGTGGCGTCGGTCGCGTTCCTTGCCGTCACCGCGGCCGTCCTGGTCGTGGTCTCCAGCGACCTCGACGACCTGTGGCTGGTTCCGCTGCGCAGAACACGGCTGAAGGTCTTCGGGCACCCGCTCGTCCGCGACCAGAACGACGAAGTGCCCGTGGCCGCCTCCGTCGAACTGCTGGAGCGTTCGCTGGCGTGGGTGGCTGCCGCACCCGTCGTCCGCTCCGGGCTGATCGACCACTGGGAGGCCGACGGCTGGCGCTTCCTGCAGTTCGCGGGGGTCCACGACCCGGACGGCACGGCGCGCCCGGTCACTGTGATCTTCGGGGTGGACCGGCGCGGGACGAAGGACACCACCAGCAACCCGGCGGTCCGGGTCGCCCTGATCGACGACCGCACCGACGAACCGCTGGAGGCGGACCTGCTCAGCGGTTTCCCGCGGCGCGCTTCCCTGCCCATGGCCTGACGGACGGTCCGGCAAGGGGCGTGACGACACGGCCGAGGGGCCGCCCGGGCGCGGACCGGGCGGCCCCCGGTGCGTGCGGGGGCGGTGAGTAGGCCGCGGTGTGGGTGCGCGGCGACGATGCGGCCCGCCCTGCCGGTGCCGCGCCCGGGTACGATCCGCTCGCTCTGTCGGCCAGCGGTCGTAGGGCGGCATTGCGCAGTTGAACGCTGAACTTCGCCTTACTGCTGCCCCTCGTTCGCGCGGCGCGCTGTACTGAAGCGGCGCTGATAGGCGGCGGGACTTATCGACAATTTTCTGACGAACACTCGCCGCATACTCTCATAGTTCGGGAATCCGGCAAGGGATGCCGTCTGCGTTGCGGTGTGCCCTTGGTCGAGCAGAGCTTTTGCCATGTCGAACCGGATCATCTCCACGTACCGGGCCGGCGTGGTGGACAGCTCGTCGTGGAAGAGTCGCGTGAGATGCCGAGGGCTCACATTGAGGTGCTTGGCGAGTTCGCCGAGTGAGTGGTTTCCCCCGGGATTCGCCGTGATCAGGTCGGTGATTCTGCGGAGGGACGGAGATCGGGGCGGCGGTCCTTGGAGTGGGGCGGAGAACTGTGACTGGCCGCCCGAGCGCTGCAAATAGACCACCAGGGCGCGGGCGACATCGCGCGTCAGATCAGGGCCGTGATCCTCCTCGACGAGTGCCAGTGCCAGGTCGATGCCGGCGGTCACGCCCGCCGAGGTGTAGATGGTGCCGTCACGGACGTAGATCGCGTCGGGTTCGACGCGGCTCGCCCGGCAGCGGGCGGCGAGCTCGTGCGCGACCTTCCAGTGCGTGGTCGCACGCTTGCCGTCCAGGAGTCCGGCGGCGCCGAGGATGAACGCTCCGGTGCAGATGGACGCGACCCGGTCGGCCCGGCCCGCCAGCGTTCGCGCGGCCTCGATCAGGTCACGGGGGACAGGCGTGCGCGGGTAGAGGTCTGCGCCGGCCACCAGGAACGTGTCGGGAACAGGCTCCGTGGCGGCGGTGTCGACCGCGATCCGGATCCCGACGGACGAGGTGACATCGGCGCCGGTCGGTGATACCAGGACGATCTCGTAGTCGGCACCGAGCCGGTTCGCTTCCGCGAATACCTCTGCGGGGCCGGCGACGTCCAGCAGTTTGACCCCGTCATAGACGAGGATCGCGACCCGATGCGCGGCTGAGGCCACACCCTCGCCGGCCGCCTGTCCGGATTCGAGTGACTCATGGCCGGACCGAGGCGGCGCGGAACGCCGGGTGGTTGGCAGTGTGGAAGACGGACGCACCGTCCATTCGTAGCACACCGATATTCGGAAGGCGCAGAGGTCATGAGCGAGATCATCGCGGGGGTGGAGATTCCTGAAACGGCGGCGGTCGCCGAGGCCACCCGCCTTATGCAGGAGATGACCAGCCCCCTCATCTACCATCACTCCCGTCGTGTTTTCGTCTTCGGCGTCATTCATGCTCGCAGGCTCGGCCTGGAGCCCGATCCGGAGCTTCTCTACCTGTCCGCGATGTTTCATGACACCGGCCTCTTGACGCCGTTTTCCGACGTGGAGCAGCGCTTCGAGGTCGATGGAGCCGACCACGCGCGTAAGTTCATGCTCGACCGCGGCTTCCCGGCCACGGCCGCCGACGTGGTGTGGTCGGCGATCGCGCTGCACACGACCCCGGAAATTCCCGGGCGGATGGGCCCGGAGATCGCCATCACGAATTTCGGGGTCCTGACCGACGTGCTCGGCCTGGGTCTGGACGAGCTGGATCGCGGCCAGGTGGACGAGATCACCGCCGTCCATCCGCGGGGCGACTTCAAGAACGAGTTTTTGCAAGCCTTCGTCGACGGACTCAAGTACCGGCCGGAGACCACGAACGGAACCGTGAATTCGGATGTGCTGGAGCACTTCGTTCCCGGCTTTCGTCGCATGACCACGGTCGAGCGCATCATCGGCGCTCCCTGGCCGAGCTGATCAGGAAGCCGTACGAGACCACGTGATGACGTGTCCTTGGGTGCGGCCCTCCACGCCGGACGATCACGCACTCACGGGCCCAGCGGCGGTCCGAAGGAATGCGTGG
>NZ_JAVACL010000071.1:0-24739 GCF_032658145.1 Streptomyces sp. MK7 | reverse complement strand
ATCCACCACCCCGAGCCCAGCCACCGCACGGCAACCGCAGAGACGGCCGGGCCGCCCGTCTCCTGACCGTCAGGTGCCTTCGCCCGGCTCCCCCAGGGAGAGCACGGTGACCGCCGACGGCCCGTCGGGCGCGTCGTATCCGACGGTGTCGCCGGCACGGTGGCCGAGGAGCGCGCGGCCGAGCGGGCTGTCGGCGGTGACCAGCGTGTGGGCCCGCTCCTCGGCCATCTCGCTGATCTGGACCGTCTCCACGGTCCCGTCCGCGAACCGGACGGTGACCGTGGAGCCCACCCCGACCGCGTCGGTGCTGGGCAGCCCCGCTGTGGCTGACTCGCGCAGCCGGTCGGTGATCTGGGTGATGCGGTCGTCCAGGTGCTCCAACTGGTTGGCGCGCTGCAGTTCATCGGCCTGGTCGGCGGCGTCCCCCGGCGAATCCGTGCTGCCGAGGGTCGCCGCGACCGTGGCGCGCTCGGAGCGCAGATCGGCGAGTTCCTGTTCGAGTGCGCGACGGGCTTCGCCGCTGATCGGTCTGGGCTCACCGGCCATTCCTGCTCCCGTGGTGCGGTCGTGCGGAGAACGTCCTCATATGCAGCGTAATGCGGAGATCGTCTCGGTGCTGCTCAGTCCGCCGCCGGCTGCCGGCGCGACCGGGGAGAAGGCCGGGGAGCACTCCCAGCAGGGCGTCAACTGCCGAGCCCCGGGTAGGAGGACGGGACGGGCGGCGGAGACCGACCTGCCGTACGGGCCGTGTGAAGAGCGACGGGAAGGTGGGGGCCATGGCGCCGGAGCCGGCTGCCGAGAGCGTGGTGCGGGCGGTCGTCGTGTACGACGGACAAGTGCTGCTGGTGGAACAGCCCGACGGCGGCTGGCGGCTGCCCTCGGGCGCCCCGGAGCCGGCCGAGACGGCGCCGGCCACCGCGGCGCGCGTCGTCCACGAGCTCACCGGGTACCTCGTCGACGGCTCGACGACGCTGGGCCCGCCGACAGCGGTGGGCGGGGAGGCGCGCGCACCGGTGGCCGTGGTGTGCCAGCTGCTCACCGAGGCGCCGTCGGACGGGGCGCGGCTCGCTCCGGAGCGGATCCGCTGGGTCGCGGCAGCGGAACTCGTGCGTGCCGGGCGGCCCGAGAACGCCGGGCTGCCCGACGTCGTACGCGACTACCTGGAGGGGCACACACCCGTATGAGCCGGGCGCCGCACCAGCCGTCCGGACGGTTGCGGTGGCGCTCGGCCCGAGAAGGCAGTGGGCTGGAGACATGAGCGACGACGAGAACATCTCCGCCTGGACCGAACGGCTGCTGCGCGAGGCGCCCGCCCTGTCGCCCGAGCAGGCCCGCAGCTTCGTGTACGACCTGTACTTCGCCGCCCAGCGGGCGCTCGACAAGGAGGAATGGGAGGCCGACTTCGAACGCGACGAATAGCGCCTCGACGACGGACAGCGCGACCAAGACGCGCAGCGCGACGGAGGGCCCGGCCGGGCGGACGGCCGGTCAGCGGCCCGCTTCGGGGCCGGCCGTCGCGGCGAGGAACCGGCCGCGATCGACGATCGCCCGGTCGATCTCCCCGGTGGCGACGAGCGCGCCCGAGCCGTCGACGGCCCGTACGAGGAAGGTGAGCCGCCGGCCCGCGGGCGCGGCAGGGGCCTCGGCGGCGACCTCCACGCGCCCGCCCACGGGCGTGGCGCGCAGGTGCTCGACGCGGATCGCCGTGCCCACGGTCGTCTGGCCTGCCGCGGTGAAGGCCGCGGCGGCCTCCACGGTCGCCGCCTCCATCCACGCGATCAGCCGCGGGGTGGAGAGCACCGGCACGTCACCGCTGCCCACCGACTCCGCGGTGTCGGCATCGGTCACCACATGTCGCATCGCACCACGCTAACCGCTTCCGGATCCGGGCGCCGACCGGCCAGTGGCCATGCGCACCGGGATCGCGGTACCAGGACCGCTGTGGAAGGATGCGGAGTGGAAATGCCTGTTGTGCCCGCCTTTGGGCAACAGGTCGCGCCGTGGCATACACCCCCCATCACGAGGAGGTTCCCATGTCCTCGAAGCGACGCCGCAAGAAGAAGTCCCGCCGCAACCACCCGGCGAACCACGGGAAACGCCCCCAGTCCTGACTCCACCACCGACCCGTCCCACGGCACGCAGGCCGCCCGTGAGGCGGGTCAGTCGCGTGGGAAGGGGTGGAGGAGGGGGCGGCCGGTCGCGAAGCGCTGGATCTGATCGACGATCAGGCGTTCGGCGCGCGGGCGGAACGCGGCGGAGCCGCCGGCGACATGAGGGGTGACGAGGACCCCGGGAGCCCGGCGCAGGGGGTGGCCCGCCGGCAGGGGCTCGGGGTCGGTGACGTCCAGTGCGGCTCGCAGCCGGCCGTCGCGGGTCTCGTCGAGCAGGGCCTGTGTGTCGAGGGTGCGGCCGCGGCCGACGTTGACGACCAGGGCGCCGTCGGGCAGAGCGGCCAGCTCCTTGACGCCGAAGAGCCCGACCGTGCCCGGGTTCTCGGGCAGGACCAGGACGACGATGTCGGTGGCCGGGAGCAGGGCGGGCAGCTCGGCCACGGCGTGGACGTGCTGTTCGGGGCGTGCCCGGCGGGCGACGCGGACGACGCGGGCCTCGCAGGCGAGCAGGCGCTGTTCGAGGGCGGCGCCGATGGAGCCGTAGCCGACGATCGTCACCGTCGTGTCCGCGAGGGACCGCGTGAAGTGGGGCTCCCAGCGTCCCGCGGCCTGGTCGGCGACCCACTGTGGGAGGTCCCGCTGTGCGGCGAGGATCAGGCCGAGGGCATGCTCGGCGGTGGAGGCGTCGTGCAGGCCGCGGCCGTTGTGCAGGCCGACCCCGGGGGGCAGGAGAGGCAGCAGCTTCTCCACGCCGGCGCTGAGCGACTGCACCGCGCGCAGGTGCGGCAGCCGCGGCAGCAGGTGTACGGCGTCCGGTACGGCGTAGGGCATCACCCACAGGCCGACGCGGGCCAGGACGTCCTCGGCGGGTTCGCTGCCCGGTGTCACACCGTCCCAGACATGCACCCCGACGCCCGCGGGCCAGGGCCCGTGCCGCCGGTCCAGGTCCGGCCACGGGACGAGTACGTCGGTGGCGTCGGTGGCGGTGTCGTGAAGGGCTCTGGTCATCGGGCTCTCCTTCTCGTACGGTTCTTCCCGTCCAGTGAAACACTTTCCATTCCACGGAAAACAGGGGGTCAGGGATGACAGCGACGTCACCTGCCACCGACACCGCCAGAGCCAAGGCCGCGCACTCCGGCTTCTGGAGGTCCGCCCGCGCCCGCCACATGATGCCGGTCGCGTTCGTCACGTACTCGCTCGCCTATCTCGACAAGTCCAACTACGCGATCGCCTCCGCCGGCGGCATGGCCGACGACCTGCGGCTGTCCGCGGGGGCCGATTCGCTGATCGCCGCCTCGTTCTTCCTCGGCTACTTCTTCTTCCAGATCCCCGGGACGATCTACGCCGAGCAACGCAGCGCCCGCCGGCTGGTCGCCTGGTCCACCGTCGCCTGGGGGCTGCTCGCCGTCACGCAGGGACTGCTCAGCAGCCCCGCCCAGCTCATCGCGGTCCGCTTCGCGCTGGGTGTCGTGGAGGGCGCGGTGCTGCCGTCCATGGTCATGCTGCTCGGCCGCTGGTTCACCCGCGGCGAGCGCGGACGCGCCAACACGTTCCTCATCCTCGGCAACCCGATCACCGTGATGTGGCTGTCGGCGCTGTCCGGCTGGCTGGTGTCGGTCTCCGACTGGCGCGTGATGTTCATCGCCGAGGGCGTGCCCTCCGTGCTGTGGGGCCTGTGCTGCCTGTGGCTCATCAAGGACCGCCCCGAGCAGGCACACCGGCTGCCCGAAGACGAACTCGCCCTGCTGCGTGCCGACCTGGCCGCCGAACAGGCCGCCGCGCCTCCGGTGTCCGGCGCCCTGCGCGACCAGTATCGCACGGTGCTGCGCTCGGGCCCGGTACTCACCATGGCCGCGCAGTACTTCTTCTGGTCCTTCGGCATGTACGGCTTCGTCTTCTGGCTCCCCGCGATCATCAAGAAGGGCTCCGGCGAGGGCATCGGCGCCACCGGACTGCTCACGGCCATCCCGTACGCCTGCGCGGCCGGCGTCATGCTGCTCAACTCCCGCCTGTCCGACCGCAGCGGCCGGCGCCGCGCCGCCGTGTGGCCGTGGCTGGGCTGCGGCGGCCTCGCCCTCCTCGCCTCCTACGCCGCCGGCAGCCACTTCCCCGTGGCCCTCGCCCTGCTCGTCGTCGCGGGCCTGTGCCTGTACGCGCCGTACGGACCGTACTTCGCCCTGGTCTCGACGCTCGCCCCGCCCGGGATCGCCGGCGCCGCCGTCGCGCTGGTCAACTCCTTCGGCGCGCTCGGCTCCTTCGCCGGTACCTATCTGGTCGGCTGGGTGCGCGGGACGCAGCTCGGTGACGCCGGCGCCTTCGGGCTGATGGCGGTCTGCGCGCTGCTCGCCGCGGGGCTGACCCTGGCGGTCCCCGAGCCGACGGCCTCCCGGCCGGTCCCGGTACCGTGATCGCCGACGCGGCGGCCGAGCGGGGCGCCGACGGCCGCCGCACCGACCCACAGCGTCGGGGGCACGGAACCACGGAGGCGTACACGGTGACCACACCATCCGGCGACGACATGCTGGGCCGGGGACTGCGGCTGCTGACCGTACTGGCCGAGCACCCCGCCGGACTCGGCGTGAGCGCCGCCGCCCGCGCCGCGCAGCTCCCCGTCAGCAGCGCCCACCGCATCCTCGGCCGGCTCGTCGAGGAGCGGTTCGCCACCTACGACGAGGACGCCCGGCGCTACGCGCTGGGCTGGCGCGTCCTGGAGCTGTCCCGGGGCTTCCAGCGCTCACCGGCCGGCTACTCCGCCGCCGCGGCACCGATGCGCCGCCTGGCCGCGCGCACCGGGCTGCCCGTCATCGCCGGCATCCTCCACGGCGCCGACGTCCTGCTCGTGCTCTCCGTCCAGGGCACCCAGCACCTCCAGCTGCGCAGCGCCGAGGGGACCCGCAACCCTTGGCACGCCACCTCGCTCGGCAAGGCCCTCGCCGCCGCGCTGCCGGAGGAGGAACGCGAACAGCTCCTGTCCGGACCGCTCCCGGCGGTGACACCCCGCACGATCACCGATCCCGGCCGGCTCCGCGCCGAGCTCGCACTCGTTCGACAGCGGGGCTGGTCCGAGGTCGACGAGGAGAACGAGATCGGCGTCCGCTCCATCGCCGCCGCGCTGCCCCGCCCCCCCGAGAGCACCCCGCCCCTGGCCGTCTCGCTTGCGGCCACGGTCATCCTGACCGAAGCCGACCAACTCCGCGCCCACGCGCCCGCGCTGCGGCAGTGCGTGGAGGACATCGCCGCACACATGGCCCCCTGATCCCCCGACCCGGACACGAAGGGCCAGGCCCTGTCGATCAGTGCGAGCCGAGGACCAGCCTGAGGACGACCAGGGCGCCGACGGCGGTCAGGACGATGAGGCGGGCCTGCCAGGTGCGGGGGCCCCAGCCGAAACCGTGCCGTCGGGGGCCGAACCAGGCGGTCTTCTCCGCGTTCCGGCCGTGTCCGTCGTCAGCGGCCGGCCCGCCGGCCGGCGCGCTCCCACCGGCCTGCGTGCTCCCTGCGGCCTGCGCGCCCCCTCCGGCCGGCGTGCTTCCTCCGGCCGGCTGCGGGTGGCCCTTGCCGGTCCGGTACCGGTGGAGGAGCGCGGCGGCCACGCCGAGTGCGGCCACGGCCCATCGGATCACGCGCGAGGTCACCAGGAAGGCGCCCGTGGGAAGGGAGAAGGCGAGTGCCGTGGTGACCGCCGCCTCCGCGAGGCAGACGACTCCCACGATCAGCGTGATGCCGGTGAGGCGGCGTCGCAGCCGAGCGCCGTCGTCGGCGCGCGCGAGGGCCGCCCGGACCCGGGGGTCGCGGCGGGCGGCGGCCCGCAGGAGGTGCTCCACCAACGGCCGCCGTACCGCGACCGATATGAGACAGGCCAGGCCGAAGACGCCGGTCGCCAGCGGACGGTACAGCTTCAGCGGCAGCGAACTCCCGCCGGACAGCACCGTGGCGGCGAGCGCGAGACCGAAACCCGCGGCGACCAGCAGGCCGCCCCACAGCGAGCGGCGTCCGGTCAGCGGCGAGGCCAGGGCCAGGCCGACCGGGGCGGCCGCGGCGATCGCCAGCGAGGTCCCGTCGCTGTGGACGACCGGCCGGAGCAGATAGTACAGAGCGAGTGGCGACAGCGACGCCAGGACGAGGAGGACCGCGGGCGAGTGCCGCCGCCCGCCGCCGGGTCCGGCGGCCGGCAAGGGCGCCCGGCCGTGCGGGCGGTGCGACTCTGTCATGATCGTTCCGTTTCTGCCGGCAGAGCGAAGAAGCCGGCGACCTGTCCATCGGCGTTGAAGGCGACCCGCCGCATCAGCTCGCCGCGCTCGTACGCCATCGGAACGTCGACCACGGTGTAGCCGGAGACGGCCCGGACGGACGGCGTGCCCATGGTCCGGAAGGCACCGCGTTCACGGTCGGCCTTCTGCCAGACGGTGCGCAGCAGGTCGGCCGGGGCCGCCTGTGCCATACGGGCATCGAAACGGGAGCGCATCTCCTCCCACCGCTGCTCCGTGAACAGCGCGAGCACGCGCAGCGCCTCCTCGGCCGCACCGGGCAGCAGGGCGGCGGCCTCCGGTGTGTCGCCCGGGCCCGCCGTTTCCCCGGGCCCGCCGAAACGCTGGAACGCCGCCTGCCGGGTCACGTGCAGCATCTCGCCGATGGCCGCCCAGCTCAGGCCGCGGTTCCGGGCCTGGCGGACAAGGCTGCGCTGGATGTCGTCGACGACCCGGGCCAGGCCGCGGGAGGCCGCGAGCGCGGCCAGCACCGGTTCGCCGCCTGTCTCCCGGTCGCCCATGAGGACGCTCACGGCGAGCTCCGCGTTGGTCTTCAGAGTCCAGGCCATGACCTGCCGGTCCGCCGCGTCGGCGGCTCCCGGGGCGTTGTCTTCGCTGTCGCTCACGATGTAAAGGTGCCTTGACGGCCGATTGGTGTCAAGGAACCTTTACACCGCCCGGATCCGCACCGGCGGCGGCCGCGCTGTGGGATGCTGGGCCGGTGACGCTGGAAGACCTCGTCCGGCTGCGCCGGGCCCGTGATGTCATGGACCGCGACTACGCGAAGCCGCTCGACGTGGCGGCGCTGGCGCGTGTCGCCCTCATGTCGCCGGGTCATTTCTCCCGCAGCTTCCGCGCCGCCTACGGGGAGACGCCGTACAGCTACCTGATGACGCGCCGGATCGAGCGGGCCAAGGCGCTGCTGCGGCGGGGTGGCATGACGGTCACGGAGGTCTGCTTCGCCGTCGGCTGTACGTCGCTGGGCTCGTTCAGCTCGCGCTTCACCGAGCTGGTCGGGGAGAGCCCGAGCTCGTACCGGGCCCGTGGCCATGACGAGGGAGCCGCCATCCCGCCCTGCATCGCCAAGATCCATATGCGACCCGTCCGGAACGGGGGAGCGGAACCCGCCCCCCGCTCGTAGCGTGAAGCCCATGGACATCAAGCTTTCCACGTGCTTCATCGCCGTCGACGACCACGACAAGGCGCTGGCCTTCTACCGGGACGTTCTCGGTTTGGAGGTGCGCAACGACGTCGGGTACGAGGGCATGCGCTGGGTGACCGTCGGGGCGCCCTCGCAGCCCGACGTGGACATCGTCCTCGAACCGCCCCTCGCGGACCCGAGCGCCTCGCCCGCCGACCGCCAGGCCATGGCCGAACTGCTGGCCAAGGGGCTGCTGCGCGCCGTCATCTTCCGGACCGACGACTGCGACGCCACCTTCGAGCGCATTCGCGACGCGGGCGGCGAGGTGCTCCAGGAGCCGGCCGACCAGCCCTACGGTGTCCGCGACTGCGCCTTCCGCGATCCCTCCGGGAACATGCTGCGCTTCAACCAGCCTCGCCGGCCGTGAGACCACGGTCCCACGTGCCGGCGAGCGGTGTCGGTGTGCGGTGTCAGCGTTCGGTGCCGAAGTCCTGGGTCCAGTAGCTGCCGGGCTGGGCGAGACCGACGCCGATCTCCTTGTACCCGCAGTTGAGGATGTTCTCCCTGTGGCCGGGGCTGGCCATCCAGGCCGACATGACCTGCTCCGGAGTGGAGTAGCCGTAGGCGACGTTCTCGCCGTACGCGCTCCAGGTGTAGCCGGCGCGGGTGATCCGGTCGCCCGGGGACGACCCGTCGGATCCGGTGTGCGACATGTTCTGGTGGGCGGCCATGTCCTCGCTGTGCGCCTGGGCGGCCTTGGTGAGGTCCGCGTTCACGGTCAGGGGCGAGCAACCGACCTTGGCCCGCTCGGCGTTGACGAGCTGCACGACACGGGCGGTGGCCTGGGACGCTGTCGCGGCGGCCTGCGGGGCACTCTGCGAGGGAGCGGCCGTGGCGGTGGGGGCGGTCGTCGCCTTCGGAGTCGTGGAGGAGCCGCCTGCCTTGTGCCGGGGGATGGCGGTGGTGTGCACGGTGCGCGCGGGCGCGGTGGTCCTGTGCTTGGGCGCGGCGGTGCTCGGGGCGCTCGGCGTGGGGGTCGCGGTCGCCGAAGCCGTCGGGCTCGGCTTCCCACCCTTGTGGCCGTGCCGGTGACCGTGCCCGTGGTGCCGTCCGCCGTGGGTGTGCTGCCACGACGTCGTGGTGGCCTCGGCCCCGGCGCGCGGGGACTGGCTCTCTCCGCCGCCCGGCCAGTCGCTACAGGCCAGGGCGATGGACGGCACTCCCAGAGCGCCGATGGCTGCGGCGGCGATGACTATCCGCCGGTAAGGCTGCTTTTTGCGATGCTTGCTCATGCGTGACCTCACTCGGTGATCGCCGAGCGCTCCTTACGTGACTGGATCCGCACGTCAGTGCGCTGCCGGACTACGGCGGCGACGTGCTGTGATCGTCATTCTTAGGACGGCTTTACCGGCAGCACAAAGACTCCTTCTACTATCCGGCTTCGTAGCTGGAGTTGGCTCTTGCAAAGGTGAGCGGGTGCATGCTGACCGGACTCGTGCGGCCTTCGCCGCGTACTGCCGCCCCGTCAGAAATCCGCCGCCGAGGGAGAAGGAGCGGCGCCGCCGAGCGGGCGGCATCCCGTCATGCCCGCCGGCACGCGTGCCTACGTCAAGCCGGACAAGTCCTATATGTCGTCAGAGCGCCGTCTACTACTCCGGATGCATAGTTGGCCGAGTTGGTGTGACGGATGTCACGCAAGCGTGCGTCTCGCCGGGACGCACAGCCATGCGAGGCCTGCCGCGGTGGGATAGCCGAGCGCGCCGACGGCCATGCTCGTGCGCAGCCCGGCGGCGCCGGTGGTGGCCATGGCGAGCAGGCTGCCCCCCAGTGCCACACCCGTGGCGCTGCCGATCTGGCGGAGGGTATGGAACAGGGCGGAGGTGGCCCCCGCGTACGCCTCCGGTGCGGCCCGCCATCACCGTGGCGGTGGAGCCGGTCAGCGCGAAGGAGGTGCCGAACCCCGCGGCCATCATCGGGACCACCAGCAGCGGGTAGGCGGCATCGGCTCCGGTCGCCGCCCAGCCCCAGGGCGGCCAGGAACATGCCGCAGACCACCAGCGGACGATCGCCGGTACGCCGCGTCAGCCGCCCGGACAGCTCAAGGCATTAAATATAATTAATCACGCTTCTCAAGGGGTTTCGGCGGCAAGTGGACCACTCATCGTCAGCGAGGCAGGCTGGACTCATGCGGTTGCTCTCCCGTTCGGCCCGGCAACAGGGTTCGGGAGACCATGCGGTCCTGCTGAGACTCACCCAGAGCGTGCCGTTCCTGATCGTGCTGTTCGGGCTGGCGATCGAGCTCTCGCCCGGACACATGATGTACACCGGCCCTCTGCTCACCGCGATGCCCGCGCTGGCGTCGCTGACGATGGGCCCCAAAGGCATCCTGGCCGCGGCGACCGGAGCCCTCGCCGTCACCCTGATCAGCGCCACCCTCCACGGGGCTTGGCACGGCGAGCAGGTCTACAGCAACCTCCTGGGCCTGCTGGTGGTCTCCGTGGCCAGCGGAGGAGGGCCTGCCCGCCGAGGGCCCGCGTCACCACGAGCAACTCCATGCAGGCGCGACGCCAGGGCGAACTCGACCAGATCCGCCGCATCGCCGCGGCGGCGCAGAGCGTTCTGCTGCATCCCGTCCCCGCGCGGCTGGGACCGCTGCGGGCGGCCAGCATGTATCTCGCGGCCGAGTCGGGCGCGCAGATCGGCGGCGACCTGTACGAGGCCGTGCAGACCCGGTACGGGGTCCGGATGATCGTGGGGGACGTCCGGGGCAAGGGGCTGCCGGCCGTGCGGTCTGCCGCTGCCGTGCTGGGTGCCTTCAGGGAGGCCGCGCACTACGACGAGGACCTGGCGGAGGTCATGAACCACTGCGCCGCCGCGCTGCGACGGGAGTCCGCGGCCGAGGAGGCGGCGGACGGCGGACCGGAGGGGGAGTGTTTCGTCACCGCACTGGTGGCCCAGGTGCCGGACGGATCCGTGGTCGAGGTGGTCAACCGCGGCCACCCGCCACCCATGGTGCTGCGCCGGGGGAGGGCTCAGGCCCTGGTGCCCGACTCACCGCAGCCGCCCCTCGGCCTGGAGGACCTCATGGCGGGCCCGCCCGCCGAGCCGGAGTGCTATCCGTTCCTGCCCGGTGACCGGCTGCTGCTGCACACCGACGGGGTGATCGAGGCGCGCAACCGCGACAACGACTTCTTCGCCCTGCCCGAGCACATGGAATCGGTGCGCCACGCCCGCACCCCCAGGGAGTTCCTGGACCAACTGCACCAGAGCCTGATCGTGCACACCGAGGACCGACTGGTGGACGATGTCGCGATGGTCGCCCTCGACCGGGTCGCCTAGGGCCTTGCGTTTGGATCACGCCGGGCTCGCGGCCCCTGGCGCCGCGCCTCGCCGCGTTGTCGTCGGTTGCCATGGCTCCGCCATGACGCCCTCCTCCGCCTTGCGATGCTCCCCCACTGCCTGAACGGCGTGGGAGGTGCCCCCAGCACCAGACGCCGCTCCCTGATCCGGCCTGAGCCAAACGAAAGGCCCTAGGACCCAGCAGCGGCTCGCCTTGCCGAGCGCGAACGCGTGGCCAATGCTTCACCCCTGCGAAGGAACGACACCTCCGCCTCACGGCGATAGCTTTCCTCGTCTCGGCTCCCACCCGACTCCGTGCGGATGCCGAGGCCGCGGTCCCCGTCTCCCACCCGTCCCCGGGGGGCGGGGACCGGCGGCGGGCCCGGGGTGACCCGGGGCGCGCCCGGCATGGCCGGCGTGGCCGACGGGGCCCCGGCGTGACCGGCCGCTACCAGGCCACCGGCAGCTCCAGCGGAAACCGCCGGATCGTCTTGGTGTCCCACCGCACCTCCTCGGGCGCCACCGCGAGCCGCAGCCCGGGGAAGCGCTCCACAAGCCGGCCGATGGCCACCTCGAGCTCCGCCATGGCGAGCGGCATCGCGATGCACCGGTGGCCGCCCCAGCCGAACGTCATGTGGGGGCTGGTGGGCCGGTCGAGGTCGATGGCGTGCGGGTTCGGGTAGCGCTCCGGGTCCCGGTTGGCCGTCAGGTACGACACGTGGACGAAGTCGCCGGCCCGGATCCGCACGCCGTCCAGCTCCATGTCCTCCAGAGCCACCCTGGGGATCCCGACCCCCTTGCGGAACGGGATGTGGCGGAGCAGCTCGTGCAGGACGTCGGTCAGGGTCTCCGGCCGGCGCCTGAGGTGGTCCATCAGCTCGGGACGGGTCAGCAGCAGATAGGTGATGTCGCTGATCTGGCAGGTCGCCGTGTCCTGGCCGCTGAGCGCCAGCATCAGCGTCATGACCGCCAGTTCCCTGTCGTCCAGCTGTTCCTCGCCGTCCCGGGCCGCGGCCATCGCGCTGATGAGGTCGTCGCCGGGCGAGTCGCGGCGCTGTTCGACGAGTTTGGCGAAGTAGGCCGTCAGGTCCGCCTTGGCGGTCGCGGCGGTCTCCTTGTTCTCCGGCCCGACGACGAGCAGCTGGTGCACGGACTCCTCGATCCGCGGCCACTCCTGCCGCTCGATGCCGAGGAGGTCCAGGACCGTGTGCTGGGGGAGGGGGTCGGAGAGATGCCGGACCAGATCCGTCGGCGGGCCGTCCTGCTCCATCTCGTCCAGCAGGACGTCGGTGAGCCGGGCGATCCGCGGCCGCATGGCGTCGACCTGCTGCTGGGTGAAGGCCTGGGAGGCCAGGTGGCGGACGCGGCTGCTGTGCGGCGGGTCCATCACGTTGATCGACTCGGGCGAGACGATGGGCTCCGCGGTCATCCGGGGGTAGTCGAGGCCGACGATGCCCGCCCGGCTGAGCCGGTGGTCGGTGGTCACCTGCTTGACGGCGTCGAAGCCGGTGATGAGCCAGGCGTCGGCATCACCGTAGGGAAGCCGGATCCGTGCGGGGGAATCGCGGCGCATCAGGTCCGCGAGCACGGGATCGAACTCCAGCGCTTCGCTGAAGTCGAACGGGCAGGTGATCGTTTCCTTCTCCCCGGTCATCAGCCGGCTCCTCCGGACATCGGTACGACATTGGTGGTGTCCACGGCGCGGCGCAGGGCCCCGGCGAGTCTCACGGCATCGCCGACGGCCCAGTAGTGGACGAAGAACAGGCGCGGTTCGTCGGTCAGGTTGTGGTGGTGGACCTCGACGAGTTCGATCCCGCCGCGCCGCAGTGCCACGAGAACGGGCTGCACCTCCGAGGCGGTCATCACCAGGTCGCCGCTGATCGCGGCCCGTCCGCCGCCGAGCGGCTGGAAGTTCACGGAGGTGGTGGAGCCCAGTCCGGGAGGCAGGATCAGGTGGCCGTCGAGGATGGTCTCGCGGCGGACATAGATGCACTTGTAGATCCGGCCGTCGGAGTAGCCCTTGACGCCCATCGCCGCGTCGATCGCGGCGGTGTCCAGGCGCACGGGCGGCGAGGCCGTGACCGGCTCGGCGGGCGGGGTGCCGGTGTGGGCGAAGGCGGCGCGCAGACCTCTGGCGACGGCCACCGGATCGTTGCCGTGGGCGTGCACATGGACCCACCACACATCCGGCTCGTGGGCCAGCAGGTGCTTGTGGATGGCGGTCTGCATGATCCCGTGCCGCTGCAGGACGTCGATGAAGCCCTGCAGTTCCCACTCGGTGACCACCGCGTCGCCCATGAGGAGAGTGCTGTGGTCGGCGTAGCGCACGAAGGACACGTGCGTGCCGAGGGCGAGGGCCGGGTCGATCCGGATGCCGTGGGAGAAGACCGTGAGGTCCCGGCGCGGCAGGCCCGTGTGGTACATGAACCGCTTCATGTCGCCGGGCCGGCCGAGGGCCCTGCCCACGTCCGCCCAGTCCGCGAGCCGGGTCATCACCGGCTCGACCGGCGCGTGCTCCGTCCGCCCGGCGGACACGGCGCCGGCGGTGGTCGGCACCGCGGTGAGGACGGGCGTCAGGGCGGCCACGGTGAGCACACGGCGCCGGGACGCGGGGAGAACGGAGCGGGTGGTCTGCTGTCGGTCGTCAGCCATGTCATGTGCCTCCTGGCGCGATGGAAGCACGGACGACGGCCCGGACCGGTGATCCGCACGCCACATCCATCCACGTGGCTCACGAGCCCATCCAGGTGGCTCAACAGCGCGACCCCGGGTGGCCGCTCACGTCTCGATCACGGCGTCGCAGTCGGGGCAGAGCACGGCTCGGTGCTCCGCCGGGTACCAGGGCGTCTCCTGCCGCTCGGACGGCTGACGGGCAGCCCTCACCATGGCGAAGGTGTCCTTGCCGCACAGTGTGCGCGGCCCCGTCTCGGTGTGCGAGCCCGGAGCGGTGGGTGCCGCGTGCACCCTGCGGACGGACGGACGCTCACCACCCGCCGGCTCCGTCGAGGTGGCCACCGGTCTGTCGAGTTCGTAGACGACGACGATCTCGCTCATGCTGTCAGCCGCCCGACCGCTACCGCTGGGGAACGGCGAGCTGACGGCCGCGGTAGAAGCCCTCGCGCTCCTCCACGACGTACGGGGCCATGGACGCGCGCCGCTGAGCCTCCGACTCGGAGGACCGCCAGGCGTCGCAGGCCTCCTGGGACTCCCAGAAGGACACGCCGGTGATCTCCTGCCCGTCCTCCGACCAGTACGCGTAGGAGCGGTGCAGACCCCGCGGATACGGTTCGGGACGCCACGCCCTCTCGAACTCCTCCAAGGCGCCCGGCTGAAGACGGCGTGTCGTCACCCAGACGTAGTACTCCTCCATGGTGGCCTCCTCCGCAGCGCCGACGTCAGTACGCCGGCGCTGCCATCGCACCGGTCAGGCGTGGTCGACCAGTTGGGCGTGGCCCTTCTGCCGGGCGCAGTGGGCGCAGCAGAAGAACTGCCCGTCCGTCTGCAGCCCGTGGCCGAGGATCCGGCAGTTGCAGTTGTCGCAGTTCGGAGCCATGCGCTGGGCCGCGCACTCCAGGCTGTCGAAGACGTGCACCGCTCCGGCGGCTCGTACTTCGAAGGCCATTTCGTAGTCATTGCCGCAGACTTCGCACGTCGCCATCGACTTCCTCCATCCGCTTCCCGCAGCGGGCGGGAACAGGGCCCGGCCGCCGGTACACCCATGAGCCTGTGGGCGGCCCATCGGCGGCGCAACTCGGCGGCCTGCGGCGTGACGCGAACGGGTGAGCGGCGCACCGGCCGGGCGTCGGTCAGCTGTTCGGGCCGCGGGGGCTGGTGTGGAGCAGTCCCCCCAGGCTGAGCAGGGCCCGGCGCAGCGCGTCGTCGTCGACGTCCGCGTTGAGGCCGATGCGCACGCCGAAGGCGCTCTGCCGCCGGCTGGTGGTGTACTCGTCGCCGGGGGAGACCAGGACGCCGGCGTCGCGGGCCGCCGCGGTGAACTGCCCGACGCCCCAGGGTTCGGGCAGGGGCAGCCACAGATGGGGGGCCGCCGGGTCGGGGCGGACGCCGAGGCCCGCCAGGGTCTCCGTGGCCATCGCGTTGCGGCCGCGCACCGCTGCGCGGCGGGCGCCGACGATCGTGTCGGCCGTGCCGTCGTCCACCCAGCGGGGCGGGCCACCGCCCAGACATCCGGACCCGCCCTCGGCGGCGCCCTCGTCCAGGCACTCACCGCGCCGCTGGCGCTGGCGGTGGACGCGCTGAGCTACGCGGTCTCCGCCCTCCTGCTGCGCGGCCTGCCCCCGGTGCCCGCACCGCCGGCCGCGGCCGGGTCCGGCAGCCTGCTCGTCCAGATCCGCGCGGGGCTGCGCTTCTGCCTGACCCATCCCTACATCCGTCCGCTGGCCGTCGGCGCGGCATGGCTGAACTTCTGGACCGCGGGACTGCTGGCCGTCTTCCTCACCTACGCCGTACGTGAACTGCGGTTGTCTCCCGCCACGGTCGGAACCGTCCTCGCGGTGGCGGGACTCGGCTACCTCGCCGGCTCGCTCCTCACCCCACGGCTCAACGCCTGGATCGGCGTGGGGCCCGCCATCGTGGTCGGTGCCGCCCTCAACGCGGGCTTTCTGCTGGCCGCCCGGGCGCCGAGCAAGGGCACCACCGCCTGGCTGCTCCTCGGATTCACCGTGACCGCCATCGGCGTCAGCGTCTGGAACGTCAACGCCGTCAGCCTCCGCCAGGCCACCACCCCGGACGGCCTCCTGGCGCGGATGAACGCGGCCAACCGCTTCCTCGTCTGGGGAACCATGCCGCTCGGCGCCGCGGCCGGCGGACTCCTGGCCGACCTGCTCGGCCTGCACCTCGCCGTGATCATCTGCGCGGTGGCCACGCCCGCGTCGGCCCTGCCCGTCGTCTTCTCCGCCGTACGGAAGGTGGCGTCCTGCCCCCACGGGACTCGCGCCCGCGGCCGACCCGACGCCCACGCCGGCCTCGGCTCCCACGGGGACTCCGACTCCCTGAGAAGGACCGGGACTCGGCCGCGACGGTCACGCGGACACGACCGTCAGGAGAACGGGTTCAGAAACCGGCCCGAGCTCCACGCGGGAAGCCGTCGTGACGCCCCTCGGCGGGGGGCGGGGCGGCCGCGCGTGCGGGGCCCGGGCCGCTGCTCGCCGGCACTCCCCGGAGCCTCGCCATCAGCTGTCCATGCCTCCGTGGCGTACGACGTGAGCTGGGATTTCGCGGTGTCCGGCCGTACTGTCCGGTCATCGGGAAAGGGGGCCGGATGGACCGGAACATCCGTACCGTCGAGGACGTGCTGCGACTCCTGGACGACCTGTTCACGCCTCAGGCCGACCGCTGGACGAGCGGCGCGGCCGGCTGGTGGGACAGCTTCTACGGCGACCGTTCCAGACCGGTGCCGTTCTTCGCGGCCAAGCCGGACGAGAGTCTCGCCTCGTACGTCGACCGCGGGCTCATCACCCCGGGCCGGGCGCTCGACCTGGGCTGCGGGCCCGGACGCAACGCACTGTACCTGGACTCCCTCGGCTTCCAGGTGGACGCCGTCGACCTCTCCCCGGCCGCCATCGGCTGGGCCGAGGAACGCGCCCGTGAGGCCGGGGCCCGCGTCCGGTTCCATCAGGGGAACGCCTTCACGCTGGCCGGAACCGAGCTGAGCGGAGGCTACGACCTGATCCACGACTCGGGCTGCTTCCACCACCTGCCGCCCCACCGCCGCATCAGCTACCTCTCCCTGCTGGACCAACTCCTCGCTCGGGGCGGCCATTTCGCGCTCACCTGCTTCACGGACGGGGAGGCCGGGGGCTCCGACCTCCCCGACGCGGCCTTCTACCGCGATGCCCGCCTCCACGGCGGGCTCGCCTACAGCCCCCAGGCGCTGCGCCGGATCTTCTCCGACCTGACAGAGGTCGAACTGCGGCTCATGCGCGACGAACCGCCCGAGTCCGCGTACTTCGGCGAACCCTTCCTGTGGGCCGCCCTCTTCCGGCGCGACGCCTGATCCGCCGCGGCCCCGCCGCCCGCCGTCCCGTCATCACCCGCCGATGCAGTCCCGCGGCGGGGCGGGCTTCGGCATCAGCAGCGGGCTGTCGCCGAACCCGGCGAGGTCGTGGTCGTGTGCCCCGCGGATCTCCGCCTCCTGCCCGGCGGCGTCCAGCGTGGTCGGATCCGGATGGTCGGCGGTGTGGTCCCCGGCCGGGAACGGCCGTGGTCGAGCAGGGTGGGGGAAATACCCGGGGGTCGCACGCCTACGCATCCGGCAGCAGGAACAGCGAGGTGGGCACCTGCCGGTCGAGCAGCGATTTCTGGGCGGCAGGGTCGTGGTTCCAGCCGTCGTCGACGGTGATGAACGCGACTGGCACAGCGCCGGCTGGTCCCGGCAGGGCGGGGTATTGGCCTAGACCAACTCGGGGTGTCCGGGCGGTGGTCGCCGGCCAGTGGCCGCGCCGGCTGATCGGCGCCGGAGACGGGGAGGGGGCGAGTCGTTCCAGCGGTGGGTGCCGGCCGGGTTCGGGACGTTCGCGACGGACTGACCGGAGGGGCAGGCCGGGAAGTGGCTGCGGGCGGGCGACGCGGACCCGGCGGCGCTCCCCCGCGAGCCGGATTCGCTCGTCACACGCCGGTGGAACTGATCGGACGCATCCGGGTGCCGGCGCTCGTGGCGGTCGGGGGCAAGGACGAGCGCGCGGCCACGGCCGACCGGCCGGCCTCGCTGCTCCCGCGCCGTGGTGCCCGGAGGCCGCTGGACGGCAGTCGCCGCCCCGGAGCTCACCGCGGCGATCGCCGCATTCCCCGCACCGGACTAGACCATACGATTGCTTTACCCAATGCCCGGCACGGCCCCCGGACCGCCGGGTACTCGGGCCATCCTGGACGCGAGGACATCGCGAGGAAATGAGGAGCGCGACCATGGCTCCCGCGACACGGAAGACGACAGCGTCCGTACGGGACGGCCGACGGGCCCCCGCCCGCGCCACGAAGCGGCACAATCCGGCGCCCGAGCCGGACGGGGATCCCGATCTGCTGGGCCAGTACCTGCGGCAGGTCGGGGCGACCCCGCTGCTCGACGCGGAGGACGAGGTACGGCTGGCGCGGCGCATCGAGGCCGGCGTGCAGGCCACGGAGGAACTGGCACAGGCGGAGAACGACGGGCGTGAGCTCGAGCCGCGGCACCGACGGGAACTGGAGCTCGCGGTGCACGACGGCCAGGAGGCCAAGGACCACATGGTGCGGGCCAATCTCCGGCTCGTCGTGGCCATGGCCAAACGACACGCCCACCGCGGTCTGCCCATGCTCGACGTCATCCAGGAGGGCAATCTCGGCCTCATCAGGGCCGTGGAGAAGTTCGACCACACCAAGGGATTCAAGTTCTCCACCTACGCCACCTGGTGGATCCGCCAGGCGATCGAACGGGGCCTGGCCACGCACGCCCGCTCGGTACGGCTGCCGATGCACGTCGTGGAGCAACTGCACAAGATCGCGAAGGTCGAACGCAAGCTTCAGCTGCACCTCGGGCGCGAGCCCACCGTCGAAGAGGTCGCCCGGGACGGCGGTGTCGCCGAGGACCGGGTCGCCTGGCTGCGGCGCGTCGGCCGGCAGGTGATCAGTCTGGACATGCCGGTGGACGACACCGGCGAGACGGTGGTCGGTGACCTGATCCCCGACAGCGAGGTGCTGCAGGCCCCGGAAGTCGCCGAGTACCAGGCGCTCGCCGAGGAACTGCGCGAGGCCATGGACACCCTGGCGCCACGCGAGGCGCTCATCCTCAGCCTCCGCTACGGCCTCCACGACGGGCGCCAGCGCACCCTCAAGGAGGTCGCGGAACACATCGGCCTGACCCGCGAGCGGGTCCGCCAGCTGGAGAAGCAGTCCCTCGCCCTGCTCAGGGAGCAGGAGCCGGGCGAACGCCTCCAGGCGTGGGCGAGTTGACGGGAGTACGCTCCCTGGGCGAAGAACGACCGCGGACGAGCGGTCGTCGACTCACACGAGCCCCAAAAGGAACATGCATCACGGGTCGGTCCCACCCTGGGCGCCGTGCCGGTCCTCCCGGCTGGGCAGCAGGTGTTCCAGCTGTCCTCTGACACAGCGGCCGGCCGGGCGGCGATGTTGCGGGCGCGAGGGGCGCCGGGGCAGGGTTCGGGGTGTGGGTACCTTGCTGATCGTGCACCATACGCCGTCGCCGAACTGTCAGGCGCTGTTCGAGGCCGTCGTCGCCGGTGCGACGGCGCCGGAGATCGAGGGCGTCCGGGTGGTGCGGCGGGCCGCCCTGGCCGCGACGGCCTCCGACGTCCTGGCCGCGGACGCCTATCTGCTGGGCACACCGGCGAACCTCGGCTACATGTCCGGCGCCCTCAAGCACTTCTTCGACCAGATCTACTACCCGTGCCTGGACACCACACGCGGCCGGCCGTTCGGCTTCTACGTCCACGGGGGCAACGACGTGACGGGTGCGGTACGGGGAATCGAGTCGATCACGACCGGCCTGGGCTGGCGACGAGCGGCGGACGCGGTGACCGTGACCGGCGAGCCGGACAAGAGCGACACCGAGGCGTGCTGGGAACTGGGCGCCATGGTCGCGGCAGGCCTGATGGCCTGACACCCGGCCCGCGCCGACCCGCTCGAACGAAGGACGTGGCGGGCCCCCGGCCGGCGGTGGCGGCGCCGGCCAGGGGCCCGTGAAGGGAAGGAGCCTATGTCAGCCCTCGGACTCCGACGAGGGGATGTAGGCGCCCGGCACGTCCTTCGGCGCGTAGATCTTCTTCTCGCCGGGGTACGGCTTCGTCCAGTTGTGCGTCTCGTACCACGTGAGGTGGTTCATCTGCGCGGGGTTGGCGTAGTCGGGCACCGCGCCCGGCCCGGTCAGCCTCTGCTTCGACTTCCACTGGTCCCACTCCGCCGCGAGCTGCTGCTTGTCCGCGGGCACCTTCGACGCCGGCACGGCCGCCGCCTTGGGGTCCTGCGGCGCGGGGGTGTCCACACCACAGGACGGCGGGGTCTTCAGACCGTCCGTCAGCGAGGTCCGGTTGGGCAGCGACTCGAACGGCGTGTAGTCGGGCTTCCTGGTGAACGCCCCGGCCATCGGCGTGGCCGCGCTGTCCTTCTGGTTCATCGGGTGGATCCCGAGGATCTGCTCGATGGTGCGGATCATCGTGATCTGCGAGTAGTAGTGGCTGTCGACGGTGCCGTGCTGCGCCCAGGGGCTGATGATCTGGATCGGGGCACGGTGGCCGTCGACGTGGTCGAGGCCCGCCTGGGAGTCGTCCTCGACGACGAAGATCGCCGAGTCCTTCCAGTACTTGCTGTGCGAGATCTCGTCGACCACCTTGCCGACCGCGAGGTCGTTGTCCGCGACCTGAGCGGCGGCGCTCGCGGGACCACCCGTGTGGTCGTTGGAGAACCAGAACATGTTCAGGTTCGCCGGGCCGTTCTTCTCGAAGTCCTGCTTCCAGATCTCGTACTTGTAGACGTCCGGGACACTGGTGTCGAACATCGGGAAGCCGGGCACCGACACATCGTTGAGCGAGGGGATCGCCGAGCCCGTCTGAATCGGGTAGGCGGTCGTCTGCCCGGTCGCCGCCATGTTCTTGGCGTCGCAGTACAGGTTCTGCCAGGTGGCGCCGGACGGCTTGCTCTCGAGCGACTGGAACTCGCCGAAGTCCCGCACGCTCTTCCCGGCCGCCTGCGCACCGGTCCAGATGAAGCCGGACTTCTGGTGGCCGAGAGCGTCGTTCTCGGTGTCGTAGCTGCGCGCGTACTCACCGGCGGAGGACTCGGTGTACTCCGGGTCGTCGGCCTGCATCAGCCAGTTGTGACCCTCGGCGGAGTTCGTGCCGATGTCGTACGTGTTGTCGTACAGCCCGAACTGCTTGGCCATGGCGTGCTGGTTCGGCGTCACGTTCTCGCCGAACTGCGTCAGCGACGCGTCGCCGTTGCCCTGCGGGATGTCGCCGAGGACCTGGTCGTAGGTCCGGTTCTCCTTGACGATCAGGAAGACATGCTTGATCGTCGACGGGTCGCCGATCCGGTGCGGGACCGGTATCGGCTCGGCCTTGTTCCTGCCCTTGGCCAGCTTGACCGAGCCGGCACTCCAGCCGTTCTGCCGGAAGACCTTGGCGGTCTGGGACCTGATGACGCTGTCGTCCGGCAGCGTGAACCGCTGCACGCTCGACGTCGTGTCATGGGTGCCGTGGCCGCCACTGGTGGTGGGCCGGCGGGCGTCGACACCACGGGTGTTGGAGACCAGCACCTCCTTGCCGACCGTGGTGATCTCCGCGGGGAAGTAGTCCGTAGGGAGCAGACCGACGTAGCTGACCGGCTCCTGCGGGCTCTTGTACCGGTAGACGGCGACGGCGTTGGCGCGGCCGAGCGTCACCAGCAGGCGGCCGTCGTCGGTGAGCGTGACCGCGTTGGGCTCGTAGCCCACCGACGCCTCCGGCCACGGCTGGGTGTTGATGGTCTGCACGACCTTGTTCTTGGCGGTGTCGATGACCGACACGTTGTTGGTGGCGGTGTTGGTGACGAACAGCGCCTTGCCCTTGGCGTACAGGGCGGTGGGGTGCAGACCGACGTCGATGCTCGTCGGGGCGGCCTCCGGGTTCGCCAGGTCGATGACGCTGACCGTGCCGGTCGTGGTGGCCCCGGTCTTCGGGTCGGCCGGCACCTGGGTGCCGTAGGAGTTCATGGTGGTGTCGCCGGACTTGGCCGGACGGCCGCCCTCGTTGCTGACGTAGAGCCTGTCGCCGACCTGGACCATGTCGCGCGGGGCGTTGCCCACGGCCCAGCTCTGCTTGACGGCCCCGGTCGCCGCGTCGATGGCGACCACCCGGTTCTGGCCGTTGACCGCGGAGTACACGGTGGAGCCGTCGGCGGAGAACACCGCCTCGCCGACCAGCGCGTGCTTGGACCCGTCCGCCGGGATGGTGATCGAGGTCGGGTCGGTGACGGTGCCGTCCGGGTTGACCGTGAACCTGGTGTAGCCGTCGGTCTGGCCCAGCCACAGCTGTTTGCCGTCGGGGGAGTAGGTGGGCCCTTCCTGGCCCACGGAGTTGCTGGCCAGGCGCGGGGTCGACGACGCGGCGGTGCCGACGACCTGCTGCGCCTTCCAGCTCTTGACGTCGACTATGGCCAGGGCGGCACCCCCGTCGGTGACCGAGGCCGCGAGGTGGGTGCCGTCCGGGCTGACCGAGGACGACATGATCTTGCCGTTGTCGATGACGAGACGGTCACCGTACGGGGCGATGTACTGGTCGCTGGAGACGACCTGGCCCCGGTCGGTGCTCTGGCCGACCTGGTCGGTGCCGAACTGCCGCGTCTGGGCGTAACCGATACCGGCGGTGACCGCGAGGACGACCGTGGTGGCGGTCGCCGTGAGGGTGCTCCGGCGGCCGATGCGTCTGCCGAGAAGGTCCTTCCCGACAGTCCGGCGCTGGCGTGTTACCTGCATGGAGTCATCCCTTCGAGGTGCGAAGAAGCTCGACGTTGCCGTCGAACTGCCAAAGTGGGTTCGGTGCGTCCCCGTTCGGGGTCCGCACCAGGAAGTAGCCGTTGACTTCCTTCGGTCCGTCGCCGTCGGCCACGAACCGCCCGTCTGAGGTGACGTCGAGTTGGTAGACGGCCGTCCCGGTGGCCTCGACGCCGGGGAGGTGCCAGGAGACGACGCAGCGCCAGTCGTTGCCGGGGCCCTCGGCGGCGACCCTGACGCTGCCCTTGGTGCACGCCGCCGTGGCCCTCAGCTGCGCTTCGGTGACGGCAGGGCGGTGGAGCTGCTCGGTCTGCATGCGGTAGAGGTGCGCGAACGCCGTGGCGACCGAGCGCTGCACCTTGTCCTGGGTGATCCCGGAGCCCGTGGCCGTGGCCGTCGTCGACGCGGCGACGACCGCGACACCCGCGGCGACCAGCCCGGCCAGCGGCAGGACGGCCGCGGTGACGGCGCGGCGGCCCGAGCCGTCGTCGGTCGGATTGGTGAAGTCGCGCCGGAGGAAGAGCAGACAGGCCAGCACGGTCGCGATCAGCGCCCACACCAGGCCGACGGCGATGCCGATCAGCAGCGGGCCGAGCTGCGCCGGTCCGGTGAACAGGCCGTTCCAGGAGATGAAGGCGTAGCCGGGCAGGGCGAGTCGTACCGCGACGGGGAGCGGCAGCATCTGGGCGAGCTGCATCGCCAGCGCGACGAGCGCGGGCAGCAGCAGTCCCATCGGCGACCGTCCCAGCACGACGGACCCGAGCAGTCCGATCGCGGCGAGGGCCAGGGTCGGGGCGAGGACACAGACCCACGCGAGCAGGACCCGCCCCGCGGCGTCCGACGGCGTCAGCAGACGGCCGTCGAGGCCCACCAACGGCCGGTTGCCGACCGTCATCAGCCCGCCGGCCGCGCTCGAACAGGCCAGCCCGGCCACGAGCAGGAGGATCACGGTGAGGCTGGCCAGTGCCTTCGCCGCGAAGATCCGCCGGGGGGAGCGGACCGCCACGAGCAGGTGGCGCCAGGTGCCCAGCCGGTCCTCGGAGGCGAACACGTCCCCGGCGACCAGTGAGGTCAGCAGGGGCAGCGCCCAGGTGCCCGCGAAACCGAGCATCACCAGCGGTCCGGCCCATCCCGTGGCGTGCATCCAGCGGCCGAAGAGGGTGTCCGTGGGCAGCGTGCTCTGCCGGCTCACCGCGGCGACGAACAGGCCCGGCGCGAGCCAGCAGGCGAGGACGGCCAGCCGGATCCGCCACTGCGAGAACAGCTTGACCAGTTCGAAGCGGTAGCCGCGCGCCACCGAGACGCGGACGGGGCGGGCACCGGCAGGGCGGTCGACGGCGACGGTCGCGCTCATCGGGCGTCCTCCCGCTGCTCGGTGAGGGCGAGGAACGCGGCCTCGAGCGGCGAGACCACGGGTGCGAGCTCGCGCAACGCCACACCGCCGCGCACGAGCCGTACCACCAGTTCGTCGAGGGCGGGCACCAGCGCGCGCACGACGAGCGTCTCGGTATCCCGCCGTCCTCCGGCGTCGTCGGCGATCCGGACGCCGGCCGTGTCGGCGGCCAGCCGGCGGGCGGCCTCCGGGTCGGAGGTGCGCAGCCGGTAGGCGAGTTCGCGGTTCTCGGCGGCCAGCTTGCTCAGCGGGCCGGAGAACACGATCCGTCCGGTGGCGAGGATGGTGACCTCGGAGCACAGCGCCTCGAGGTCGTCCATGCGGTGGCTGGAGAGCACGACGCTGGTGCCGTCCGCCGCGAGCCGGGTGAGGACACCGTGGACGTGCTTCTTGCCGGCCGGGTCGAGGCCGTTGGAGGGTTCGTCGAGGATGAGCAGCCGGGGCCGGATGAGCAGGGCGGCGGCGAGTCCGAGCCGCTGACGCATGCCCAGGGAGAAGCCGCGGGCCCGGTCGTCGGCGACATCGGTGAGCCCGACCTGGTCGAGCACGTCGTCGATCTCGCTCGTCCGCGTTCCGCGGCCGCGCAACGCGGCCAGCGCGGCGAGGTTCTGTCGTGCGGTCAGCGAGGGGTAGAGACCGGGTCCGTCCACGAATCCGGCGACACCGCCGGGAGCGGCGAGCGCTCGCCCGACCGGCGTGCCCAGGATCTCGAGGCTGCCGCTGTCGGCGACGGCCAGGCCCAGCAGGAGGCCGAGCAACGTTGTCTTGCCGGCGCCGTTCGGTCCGACCAGACCGTGGATCTGCCCCTGCTCCACGTCCAGATCGATCCCGTCGAGTGCGACGACTTCACCGAAACACCTGGTGATCCCGCGCGCCCGGATGGCGAGACGTATGTCCATGAGCCCCTTCCCCTTCGAAACCCTCAAGGACCCTAGGGACGGCACACGACGCAGTCAGGAACCGTTGGTTGAACGATCATCGAACGGAAGGCGACGGACGTTCGCCACGCCGACGGTCGACGAGCGCCCCGTCGCA
>NZ_JAVACL010000070.1:0-26753 GCF_032658145.1 Streptomyces sp. MK7 | reverse complement strand
GTCCAGGCGGTTCGGATCATGCGCCGGGCGTGTTCAGTGATCCGTGCTCGGGCCAGCTCGGCGAGGAACCTGATCGGCCGGTCCAGGCTGCCGGTCGTGGCCTCTGCTCCCTTGGTGGCGTACTTGGCGATGTACGCCGCTACGGCTCGCTCAGTCAGCTCCTGGCCGTCATCGAAGTCGGCGGAGCGGATCGTGCGGACGTCGAGCTGCCGACCGAAGACGAAGGTATGTGCCTGGTCGTCGATCACCGGTCCGGCGACTCGTGCGGTGGTGACAGCGGTCCGGATGGCATCGGTCAGCAGCTCGGCCGTGGCCCAGGCGGGAGGCGAGGAGTCGCCGCCCTCCGGGCCGTCGAGGCGGATCACGGCGTGGAAGTGGACGGCGCCCCGCTTCTGGTATTCGGCCACCTTCGCGAAGGAGATCCGGGCATGGTCTCGGAACGCCCGCTGCGTGAGGCCGGCCCGCTTGGCGACCTCCCGGCGGAGATAGATCGAGAACCGCCGCCACAGAGCCCCAGCATGCGCGTTCCACAGGACGGCCGCTTCGTAGTCGTAGGTCTCCGGGTCGAGGGGCGTCCCCAGGACGGCGTCACCTTCCTCGTGCCGGGCGCCGCAGCGACAGTCCCGGCTGCCGGAAGGGCGGTTGTGGACCGGGCCGAAGCTGGGGGCGGCGAAGGTGGCGAAGACGCGCGGATGGGTTGCGACCCGTTCGGGGGTGCCCTTGCCGCCGCGGAGTCCGGCGGTGATCAGGTGGTAGGTGTCGCGGCGGTAGGTCTCGGCACAGGCAGCGCACCGGGTTGCGCGGCGATTGTTGCACCGGACGAGGAGCTGACCGGAGGGCAGCGTCGACGAGTCCAGGTGGTGCAGGACGCGGCCGATCTCGCCGGTCGTCTGGTCCACGGCGTATTCGGTGCGGTGGCCGTCGAGGCGTACGGGGTGGGTGCAGCCACCCAGGCCGGACAGTTGGTGGGCCAGGTCGGGCATGGTGCCGAGGGAGGCCAGCATGGAGAGTTCCGCCATCGGGGGCGGAGTCTGCCGGGTGATGATGGGAGTTCCTTTCGGCTGTTTCGGCTGTCGGGAGGGACGGCCCCGGGGCGGCGGGATGCTTGGCGGCGTGTTGCCGCCCCGGCGGCCGGTCAGCGCTTGTTCGCGCTGCTGGGGAGGGAGCGCAGAACCACGGCGGCGATGGCCACGGACACGGCCGAGACGGCGACCGCCGCGAGGAGCGCGGTAAGCACGATTCCGACGACGACCACGGCGGCGACCGCGCCGACACCGACGCCCACGTACGGGACGACCGGGCGGCCGGCGGAGGAGGCCGGGGCCTGCACCTGCTGAGGTGTGACGGTTGTCGGTGGCAGAGTCGGGATGTCGGGCAGCTTGGGGCGGAGCACGGCGGACCTCCTTGTCATTCGTGGGTGCCGTTGACGACGCCGACCCCGGAACGGGTGCCGGATTCGATGGCGGGGGCGAGGAAGGTGTGCGAGAGCCAGAAGCCGAACAGAGCGATCACGACGGCGACCCAGAGCCGGACGCCGAGGAACTTGATCGCGGCCCAGGCGATGACGCCCAGGACGAAGACGAGCGGCAGCGAGACGGTCACGGCAGCTCCTTCAGCGGACGGCACAGCGGTGGGTACGGGCGGCCAGCTCGGCGGCGGCGCGGCTGTCGTAGTCCGTGGCGAAGCCGCAGCGCGGAGCCGTGCAGGCGGCGGTGTGCTTCTCGCGGCCCTGGCCGTCGTAGTAGGTGGCGACCTGGACGGGTCCGATGCGGGCGACGTTGCGGAAGCGGCGGTTGGCGGCCATCAGCGGGTCTCCCTCGGGTCTTCGCCGGTGAAGTCGGTGACGTGCTCGGCCAGCCAGCGCAAGATCTCGTCGCCCTCGTAGCTGTCGGCGGTGAGGATCACGGGTTCGGCGATGAGCACGGCTTCGGTGAGGCGGTTCTGTCGGGTCAGCTCAGCGGCACGGTTGAGCGCGCGGAGCGTGGACGGGCGCACGGTGGAAGGTCCTCCGGGTCAGGTGAGTTGGGCGGCGATGGCTTCGGCCAGCGGCAGCGGGACGCCGAGCCGGGCACGAAGGGTCGAGGTGTCGATGGGTGTTCCGGTCCGGGCGTGGTGTTCGTCGGCGACCTTGCGCGCGAGCGTGACGAGCGCCGGCGGAACCGGGTGTGTCGGGGGCGGAGCCGGTTCCGGCTCCGGAGTGGGCAATTTGGGTGCAGGGGCTTCGGGCGCCATGGGTTCTGGCGCCGACTCGCGCTCCGCCGTTGGGGCGTCTGCGGTTGCTCTGTGGGCGAGCAGCGTTCCGCCGAGGAAGGCGACCGCGGGCCATCCGGCGACGAGGATGCGCAGCCAGGCCGGCACGGCGCCCAGTTCGAGCAGCCCGGCCGTGGCGACGTTGGCGCCGAGCGAGGCGGTCAGTGCGACGAGGAACCAGCACCACCCGGCCGCTTTCCCGCCGCCGGAGCGGAGTCGCCGCCAGGCCGCCACAAGCAGCAGGTCGACGGAGACCGGGTACGCCCATGCCTTCCATCCGTGCTGTCCGGCAGCCGAGGCCAGGTCGTGCAGGTGGGCGAAGGACAAGGCGGCGGCGATCAGTGCTTGGACGAGTACGGCGTCGAGGCGGACGGGCAGGGCACGCACGGCGCGACTCCTTCCGGTTCCAGGCGTGGAGGGGGTAGGGGCGTGGCACGGGACGGCCGTGCCGGCCGTGGACGGGTGCGCTTACTCGGTGACCGGGCGAGCTGTGGCCACGGGCCCGGACGTCTCCACCGGCACCGGTGGGACGTACGGCCGGAAGGGATCGAGCGCCGGTACGTCGGGGGCGAGGTCCGCCGTCGCGCGGCAGACAGCCGCAGCATCGGCGAGGGAGAGGTTAGGGGTACGGATGCGGGACCAGCCGCCGGAGGTGTCGCCGATGACGGCCAGGCCGGGCAGCTCGGGGGCGATGGCGCAGGCCGCGAGGACGGCCTCAGGGGCGATGTCGCCGAGCGCCATCTTGGCCGAGGCTTCGTCGTTCACCCGGTGGCAGACGCGTCCGGTGAGCTGAGCGCGGAGCATGGTCGCGCCCTTGCCCAGCTCGGCGCCGAAGCGCTGACCGCAGACTTCGAGGTAGATCCCGGCGGCCCGGCCGAGTTGGGCGAGCCGGATGAGCTGGGTCACCATCTCGTCCCGTCGTTCCTCCTCCTTCCGTGTGGCGACGAGGAAGAGTTCGGCCACCTCGTCGATGAACAGCACCATCGGAGCGGGACGTTCGTCCTGGGGAAGTCCCCAGACGTCCGAGGTGATCAGCTCTTCCGGGGTGCCGGGCGCGATGCCCTGCCGGGCCTTGATCAGGTCGTATCGGTCCTCCATTTCCTTGACCAGTGCGGGAAGCAGCTCGGCCGCCTGTTCCGGATCCGTTGCCAGGGCGGAGAGCCGGGGTGCGAAGGGCGCCAGTTCGACCCCACGCTTGCAGTCGATGCCGACCAGGACGACCGGCTGAGCGGCAAGCCCGGTCAGCAGGTTCCGCAGGTACATGGACTTGCCCGAGAGTGTGGCGCCGAGCACCAGCTCATGCGGAACGGTCCGGTAGTCCCGTACGAACGCGGTCGCGTCTTCCCGTAACGCCACCGGGACCTGAAGCGGGCTGCCATTGGCCCGACGGGGCATCCGCACCTTCCGCAGCACATCGAAGCCGACGAGTCGCAGTTCGACGACGCCAGGCCTGATGTCCCGCACGTGGACGGCGTGGACGCCCCAGGCGTGCCGCAGACGTTCCGCGGAGGCCGCCACGTCCGCCGGCTCCTGCCCGGGAGCCAGCCTCAGACGCAGGCGCAGGCCGGTCGCGGTGGGCCGGATGATGCCTCGCCGAGGAGGCACCGGCCGGACCTCTCGGCGGGTGGTCGCCCGGACGGCCAGCGCCCGCCACCGGGACGGCTTCACGGTCAGGCCGCAGGCGTCCATGGTCGAGGAGTACGAGGCCAGCAGCCGGGCCACCGAGAGCGGCAGCCCGACCGTGGACCAGTACGCCGCGGGGTAGGCGTGCCGGGCATAGGCGGCGCCGCCTATCGCAGCAAGCGGACCGCCCAGCTCGGCCAACGTCACCGGGTCCGTCACGGGGATCAGCCCACCTGAGCCCTCGGGAAGTCGCCCGGAGCAACGGCGGTCGCCCGGTAGGCGATGCCGTGCCGCTGCTGGCCGTTGAAGACGCTTTCCCACGGCCGAGCCACCAGACCCGGCAACGAGACCGGGGCGCCGACGGTCAGCCCGTCCGTCACACCGCTCTCGGGGATGGTGACTTGGATCAGCGACGAATCGCCCTCCTCGATGTAGACGACGCCGACGGTCATCAGTGCCTCGCCGCTCACGGCGTCCTTGGCGATCTCACCGGTCTGCCGGTCGCGCACCTTCGGTGCCGGAGCCTCGGTGAGCAGGATCGTGGCGGCTGAGGCGTCAACGCGGATCACACGCACAGGGATTGCTCCTTCTGAAGTCGATCAACCTGTCGGCCTGACAAGTTGACTTAGCAAGTTCGAAGCTAGGGATGGCAAGTTGACTTGTCAAGTCACTATCGGGGGTAAGTCCCCCCAGAAACGGGTCAGTTCAAGCGGTAGGTGTCTTCGAGCTCCTGCCGGTCAGCCGGAATGAGCACGTCAGAGACCTGCAACGATCGACCGGAGGCGTCACACGCGACAACCAGGACGCTCAGCACTGGAACGCCGTCCGGTAGATCCAGCGCCTCGGCCTCACTGGCCTCAGGCAGCCGAGCAGACACACGCTCGATCACGTGGTCGAAACGGACTTTCTTTCGCGCTTCGACGTGTTCGCGGGCACTCCCACTCAGAGGTGCATCAGATCCCAGTTCAGTGCCCTCGACCAGGCCGGCGGGGAAGTACGACGAGACCAACTCGACAGCTTCGCCATCCTCCTCGACCAAGAAGCGGCGCATGAGGACTTCGGCCTTCTTCGGGAGGCCAAGGGTCGAGGCGATCCGAGCCGGAACAGGCACGTGTCTGACTTCGATCAGGCGGCCCGCGCCTTGCGACTCGTCGCGCTCCAGCGCCTCACGCCCCCGCCGGTCCTTCCGTTCGACGACTTCCGGACGACCGCGGACGATCGTGCCGTATCCCTGCCGGGACTCAAGCCAACCGTCCCGCTTCAGCAACTCCAGCGCCCGGACGACGGTCGGGCGGGACATTCCGAAGGCCTGTACCAGCTGGTTCTCACTGGGCACACGACTGCCCGGCGCATAGGTACCGTCCTCAATGCGACGCTGAAGCGTCTGCGCGAGGCGCACGTACTTCGGTGGCTCCACTTCATACGCCATGAACGCCGCCTGTCGGGATTGGCCAAGTCAACTGGTCAACCAGACTAGCGACACTTTCACACCGACAGTAGAAGGGGTGGGCTATCCCATCACGCCGGCCAGGCATCAGCCACCACGAAGGAGACAACCGTTCCGCCGAGGTGGCTTGGCCCGGAGTGCCAGGAGTCGGCGATCGAGTCGACCAAGAGCAGCCCCCGCCCGTGAGCGTCGTTCGCTTCCGGCTGCCGAAGCCGCACGTTCGCTGGGAAACCCGGGTTGTGCACCTCGACGCGGAGCGAGCTTCCCTCGCGGAACCACTCGACTCGTACCAGCCAGGGATCATCCGACTTCCCGTAGCGGATGGCGTTGGTCACCAGCTCCGAGATCATCAGCGTGCAGTCGTCGACCGAGCACGCCGGGTTGTACGGAGCGATGAACTTCCGGAACCAACGTCGGGCGCGGGGCACGGACTCCGGCACAGGTTGCAGGGTCATCGCTCCGAGCCGCGGTGAGTCCTCGCAGGGGTAACGGTCGATCGTGTAGGCCATGCGTGCTCACTCCTTGCCGCTGCCGTCGCAGTCGAGGCAGCGCCGCTTCGACGTGGCACGGCTGCGGTCATTGGCCGTGGAGAGCGCCAGCGCCGTCCGGGAGCCGACGCGCTTCCAACCACGCCCCCGACACCCGCGGCAAGCTAACCGCGCATCTTGTTCCGGCCGCCGACTCGTCACGTCGCGCCTCCTTCTCATCCAAGTGGCCTTAGCCACTTCCTGGATGGTGGCATTAGCCACTTCGGCGACGCAAGCGATTCGCCGCAACTGGCAAGCCGTCAGGTGAGCGGGTAGCCCTGCTCGAACGCCCAGCGGTGAGGCGGGTAGGTGGCTTCCGCGAACTCCAGAGGCCGGTCCTGGAGGTCGAAGACGACGTGATGGACGATGAGAACCGCGGATCCCGGCTCCAATCGCAGGTCGGCCGCCTCCTCGTCCGTGGCGGTCCGAGCGCACATGCGGTCTTCCGCGTAACTGCCTTGACGCCCGGTCATCCTCTCGACATACATGAGCGTCCCCTCCTGGATCCGCTCGGGATCCGTAAGCTTGGGCGCGCGCTCGCCGACGTCCGAAGCGAACCACGAGGTGGACAGCGTGATCGGACCGCTCTGATTGTTCGTCACGCGCCGACGGTGCACAGCTCGACGAATCTTCGCCAGACCCAAGGCCTCAGCGACGTAGTCCGGAGCCTCCAGCCAGCCAGCCGAAGTGATCACCGCGTACTCTCCGGGCGTGTAGATCTTCCCCGTCTGCCGGGCTCGCCCGTACAACTCCCGGGCACGCCGGTTCACTTCAAGACCGCGCACGTACGTTCCGGAACCCTGGCGCTTCTCGACCAAGCCCTGATGGCTCAGCGCTTCCAGTGACCGCGCGGCCGTCGGCCGGGACACCTTCCAGTCCGCGGCGAGCTGCCGTTCCGAGGGGACCTCGTCCCCCGGCCGCAGGTCGCCCCGGAGAATCTGATCACGGATGTAGTGGGCGATCTGGAGATACTTCGGCTGAGCCTCTTCGATCTGAGGCATCTTCCCCTCCTTGTCCAAGTGGCTATGGCCTCTGGCCACTATAGAGTGAGTGGTCAACCTGTGAACCCGTAGTCTGATCGCATGACGCGGTTGATCGTCGCAGCAGGAGGAGGTGGCGACGCAGTCGCCGCCGCAATGCTTCACGCCGCCCTCTACGGCGACGAGGACCAGGCGGTGATCCTCACGTACGCGTGGGACCGCCTCCTGATCGATCCACTACCGGGCCCGCGGCGGGCCGCCGACTTCACCGGCTTGGAGCGCCTCTCCCCGGCCGTCTGGGCAGTGCCGGCGCAGGCCCGTCCTATCGCGCCCGCAGGCTCCACACTCCCCCGACTCGCAGCGGAACTCCCGCACACCTTCGCACTGCTCGACCCCTACCAGGGAGCAGAAGGCCTCACGCACCAACTCGAAGACCTTGTGAGCCACCTGGAGCCCGAGTCGATCGACCTCTTGGACGTGGGCGGGGACATCCTCGCGCGGGGCGACGAACCGACACTGAAGAGCCCACTCGGCGACGCCCTCAGTCTGGCTGCGTGCTGCCAGGTAAATGCACCTGTGCGGCTTCTGGTAGCGGGTCCGGGGCTGGACGGCGAACTCCCGCCGGCGGACCTGGGCGACGTGCTTGGCCCCGTCGTCCACACATTCACCGCGAACGATGTGGAGGCGATCAGCTCAGTCCTGGAATGGCACCCGTCCGAAGCGACCGCGCTCCTCGCGGCGACGGCCAGGGGCGTAAGAGGCACATGCGAGATCAGAGACGCAGGCCTCCCCGTACCGCTCACGGACGATAGCCCTACGGTGCACGAGGTCGACCTGGACGACGCTGCCAGCCGCAACCAGCTGGCCCGCGCCATCATGGCAACCGCACACCTGGACGAGGCCGTGGCCTGCAGCCGCGAGATCTGCGGCTACTCGGAGATCGACTACGAGCGCAACAAGGCCCTGTGGCTGAAGGAGCAGCAGCCCACGAAGTTTGACCCGGCCGGGATCTGGGCCCAACTCGACCAGTTCGAGGCGGAAGCCCGAGCCCGCGGAGTCACCCACACGACGTTCCGCCGCATCACGGAGGCACTGAATCTCAGCGGCTTGCAGCGCGACGACTTGCGGCAGCTCCTCATCAGCAGCCGACCGGAGCAGTACGACGCGCCCCTCTGGCGAATCCCAGACGAGGCCTGAGTAACAACTTTCTTCACGGGTTCAAGTCGGCTCGCTCCGCTCGCCGCGCGCGGCCCGGCCCCCGGCCGGGCCTGCGCTCCTGCCTTCGTCCCGCTCCAGCCCGGCCGGCGCCCGTGCCGCGCTCAGAGCAAGCAGCCGCCTGATGCCAGAGAGGGGTACATCGCGGCTGGGGCGGTCGGCTCCACGGCTTTAGCCACCTCCCCGGTCCGGGTCCCGCGTCGAGCAAGACCAGGGGGCCACTCGTGCACATTGCGGGCAGGTCCAAAGCCTGCCCGAGTTGCCAACCAGCGTACGGCCCCCTGATCATGCTCGACCCCAGACCGGGCAGGCCACCGGCCAAACCCGCTCCGCCGACCTAAGATCGCTCCGAAAAGCAGCGTCTGGGCCAAACGCCCTGCCCGTGGGTCGGAGCCGCTTGAGGTATGCCGTGCGCACGGTTCCCTCTCCGGCATAAATTCCTTACGGAAGTAGGTAAGAGTGTCAAGTAAACCGACTGTCGTCGTTGATACCTCATGCTTCTACTCTGACCTTTCACTAGAGAATGAGGCGTGGAAAACTCTGCTGCTACAGTCCAGTCAAGGGAAGATCGCTCTATGGGTTCCCGAAATCGTCATCCGAGAAACCATACGCCATTACAGCCGCAGTCTGGACGAATCGATCCGAAGCATGCGCACCGGCCTTGCTCCTTTGCGGGCGCTCCGTCTAGATGTTGACCTTCTCCCAGCACATAAAGACCTTGAGAGCTCCGTGCGCGAGAAGGCCGAGGGCTTTGAAGGACGCCTCAGGGAGAAACTAAGCGCATCCAAAGTCCGCATTCTCCCACTACCTGAAGTTTCACACGAGGAATTGATAAACCGCGCGCTACTCGAGAGGAAGCCGTTCCGAAACAAAGGTGTAGACCCGGAGAAGAGAGGACCCGACGGCTACCGCGACACTCTCATTTGGATGAGTATAGTTGAAGCATCCAGAGACCTGGAAAGTAACGACCTACTAGTTGTCGTTACGAACAATCATAAAGACTTCTGCGACCGAGACGACGAAAACCTTAGTTCCGATCTACTGGCAGACCTGCGAGTACCGCACCCTACAATCAAGCGAGTCAAGAACCTTCAAGCACTGCAACCACTAGTCGCCGATTCATTGAGCCCCGACACCTCCACCATTCCACCTATGATCGAAATAAACGCTCGTACACGCCATGCGGTTATCGGGGCATGTGAAGAGCTACTGGGAGCCCGCGTAGCGAACCCGGAGTATGAATGGTCCGATAGCCTGCAATTCGAAGATATCGACTTGCCGAGCGCATTGCAATCAATAACGATTGAGAACGTGCAGCCCAAGATCGAGACCATCGCGCTATCTTCTTATGGAAGCTACGATTCAGGTGATGCCCTAGCCATCTTGACTGTGCAAGCTCAGGTGCAATTTGACGGCTTCATGGATAAGTCCGTCTATTACGACGAGCAAAGCGAAGTTGAGCTGCATGATGGTGAATGGAACAATCACACTGTGTGGGCATTTGTCGAACGAGATGTACAACTAACGTTCCATGCCACCGTCGACGGCGCCACAGGGAAGATTGAATTGACCTTCGAGAGGGGCGGTCCTGCCCTGTGACAGGCCTGCTGGCAGACACCGTGTGGGCCAGACCCGTGCGGTACACAGCTACCAGAGAGACGGAGAGCCACGGCTCGACCAGCTTGCAGCGCTTCCACCATGCTGAGGGGCGGGTCGGAGCTCCACTAGCTCATGCCCACACCCATCGCCGCACGTCACGAGCCTGACACATGAACGCAAGCATGCCGAGCGCTGCAGCCAGCACCTTCTACCGTACGCCTCGCGCAGGGACGAGAAGCCACGCAACGACTCAACAAAGGTGCCCCTAGGATGATATGACGGTCCCTCACGCCTGTGATCGACAGCACGAGCAGGACCTACAGGGGGGCCGGCCAGGATGGCCTACATCGACGATGTCTTAAGCAATCTCGGCGACCAGGACGCAGCGCAGGTCATACGGGCCGAACTAGCACGCATCCGGGACCGGCAACAGTTCGGCATCTTCTTTGAAAGGCACCTGCCCGAGCACACCGCCCTCCCGGGTACGCCGGTCGTGGCTGGAGCCCGAGTGATGCGGCGTGATCGGCCTGGCGATGAGGGTATTTGGCAGGTAACAGCAATTCAAGGTGAGACTGCATACATCACCGAGTCGAGCAGTAGCGAAACCACATTAGCTGTACCTGTCGGGGACCTGATGCCGGTCGCCGTCTTTGGTGAACCACTCTATCCGGGGCTTCAGTCCGTAGCCCGCGTCGAGAATGGGTCCCCCGAGGGCGCTTGGAGCGCGGTCATCAATGCCGAGAACCACCATGCCCTTGAAACCCTAAGGTACACGCATCGTGAGAAGGTCGATTGCATATACATCGACCCCCCATACAACACGGGGGCTCGCGACTGGCGCTACAACAACGATTACGTAGATGGCCAGGATGGCTACCGTCACAGCAAGTGGCTTGCATTCATGGAACGCCGCCTGCTGCTCGCCAGAGATCTACTGAACCCCGAGTCTTCAGTGCTGGTGGTTACGATCGATGCTAAGGAGGTTCACCACCTCGGGTGCCTCTTGGAGCAGATTTTCCCGACTGCTGTACGGCAGATGGTCACCATCGTCATGAACCCTAACGGCTCACCACGGGCATCTGAATTGTCACGGGTTGAGGAATTCGCCTTCTTCGTCTTCATAGGTAAGGCAGTTCCCTCACGTGTAGCCGATGACCTCTTGGGTGAACAGGGACGGGAGCCCGAACAGCCTATCTCCGACGTCGAAAAATTGGAGAAGAAGGTCCGTTGGGAGTGGCTGTTGCGTGGCGGAGTCAACTCGAATTCATCGCGTGTCGATGTTCCGACTTGGTTCTATCCTCTGTATTTGGACCCAAAAAAGCGTCATATAGTAGGCGCGGGAGAGCCCCTAGCACCTGATGAAGACTGGCGTACCGTCCCGGCTCCACCTGGAATCATTCTGCTATGGCCGCTGAAGACAGACGGGAGGGAAGGCATTTGGCGAATGCGCCGCGAATCTTTCCTCCGGAAACTAGAGGCTGGCCATGTTCGTGTTGGCCAGTACAACGCCAAGCGCGACCGGTGGTCAGTACTGTATCTCCCTGATCGCCTAGCCAACATGATAGACACTGGCGAACTAATCCTGACCGGCCGGGATGCGAACGGGGTCGTACAGGTTGAATACAATGGAACCCCGCGCATCCGGACAGCCAAGACTGTCTGGAACCGTCTTTCCCATGCCGCGGGGAAGCACGGCACGGAACTCGTAAAGGCACTTACCGGGCGCCCATTCCCCTTTCCCAAATCTCTCTACGCTGTAGTCGATGCACTGCGTATCGCGGTAGGAGATAAGCCGGACGCTGTAGTACTCGACTTCTTTGCGGGCTCCGGTACCACGGGACATGCGGTTGCCAAGTTGAATGCAGAGGACGGCGGGCGCCGGCGCTTCATCCTGGTGACGAACAATGAAGTAGGCCCGGAGCAGGCAACGGCTCTACGCGCGGCTGGTCACGTTCCTGGAGACCCTGCTTGGGAAGAGCAAGGCATCGCTGAACATATTACGTGGCCTAGGGTCCGAGCCGCTATCACCGGACGCAATCCACAAAATAGGCCCGTACCAGGGGCGTACCTGGATGGCACCTCCATGGCCGATGGATTCCATGAAAACGTCGAGTTCTTCCGCCTGGCGTACCTGGATCGGGACTCTGTAAGTCTTGGTCTCGCTTTTGAGGCTATTGCCCCTCTGCTCTGGCTAAAGGCTGACGCTACCGGCTCCCGGATCGACCGCGTAGATGCGACAGGGTGGGCCCTTCCGGAGGGTGCAACGTACGGGGTGCTCTTCAACGCAAGTAGGGCGAGACCCTTTGTGCGATCCATTCAAAGTCGGCGCGACGTGAGACATGCCTTCATTAGTCAGTCGATCGGCTGCAGTTTTCGCACAAGTGGCTGCGGAACTCCCGACGGGAGTGGAGGCGGTACATCTCTGGGATGACTACCTAACGAGCTTTGAGATTGGCACCGTCGATGTAGCAGAAGAGGAGGCAGCGTGAAATACGCACTCAAGGACTACCAAGAGGCAGCTGCCGGCGAACTGCTCACTGCACTTGACCGGGCTAACGAAGAGTACAAGAAGTCAGGCGAGCATCAGTCGGTCTCCCTAGTGGCTCCTACCGGAGCAGGTAAGACGGTAATCGCGACAGCAGTCGTTGAGCGTCTCTTTCATGGTGATCCTGAGACTGGAAGGCCAGCGCTCGACGGCGCTACGGTGCTCTGGGTAACCGACGACCCTTCGCTGAACATACAGACGCTTCGCAAGATGTACTCCGCTTCGTCCCTTCTGCACGCAGGCCCTCAGCTGCTCACGATTGACGGGGCTTTCGATTCCGAGTTCCTTCCGCCCAATACCGTGTCGTTTCTGAACATCCAGAAACTGCGTCGTGGTTCCCTCTATGAACAGAGTAGAACGGACCGGCGACGATGGTCGCTATGGGACACAATAAGTAATACCTCGCGTAGCCGTGGCGGTCGGTTCTTAGTTGTGATTGACGAGGCTCATCGCGGCACGGGCAATGGCTCAGATCGTCCAACGATCATCAGCCGGATCATTTCCGGGGACCCGGATCGCCAAAGAGCTGCGGCACCCGTCGTGTGGGGCATTACGGCTACTCCGGAAAAGTTTCAGCAAGCGATGGCCGCCGCACGGAAACCCTCACGCGTTCAGCGAGGGGTAAATGTCGACGTAGCTGACGTGCGTGCGTCCGGTCTTGTGAAGGACATCATCGTCCTACACAATCCCCAGGGGGGCCCAGCCGCGGACACGGCTCTTACCGTGGAAGCGGTCCGTGCCGTGCGTGAATACGAGGCTAAATGGGCGACCTACGCGGAGTCGAATGACGAAGAGGCCCCGATACCGATCCTCGTGGTCCAGGTCAAGGCAAAGGTATCCACTAAGGAAGTCAGCGACCTAGTAGCCTCCCTGAAAGACGCCTGGCCTGGCTTGACAACAGACAGCATCGTTCACACCTTCGGCGAATGGGACGGCGTCGCGCACGGCCATATTGCGCTTTCAAGCGGGGCTGCCGTACGTTACGTGGAACCGCATGCTGTCCAGGATGACCGCAGAGCCCGTGTCGTACTCTGCAAAGAAGCGATTACTACAGGCTGGGACTGCCCCCGAGCCGAAGTTCTGTTGTCATTTCGCACCGCGCGCGATGCGACGTATATCGCCCAGCTTTTGGGGCGCATGGTGCGAACTCCACTTGCTCGCCGAATCGACGATGATGAGACGCTGAATACTGTTGCCGTCTTCCTGCCATACTTCGATACAAAGCAAGTTGAAGCTGTGGCCGCGGCCTTCCACGAGGGTGCGCAGTCTGAAGATGTCGGTGCATCCGAGGCGGTTACATCGCTGATCACGTGTCCACGGAACCCGGCAGTGTCCGAGGACGTCTGGGAGACGGTTACCGATCTGCCCACGTACACCAAGCCGGCGCAGCGAAGCCGCTCAAACATCACGCGCCTCCGAAAGCTTGCGCACCTTCTTGCCTATGACGCCATAGACGAAGATGCTCCCATGCAGGCCAACGAGGTGATGTTGGGCGCCATGGCGGGCCGTATCGAATCGTTGCGGGCAACCGGAGAGCTTGACCGGGTGATCAGAGCGACGACCACAGTGCGCATGACTGCAACCACGCACGACCTCACGACAGGTCAGACCAAGGTTATCGAGGGCGATGCAGTGCCCCTCGATCCCCGAGGAGTGGAGCGGGAGTATCGCAGGGCTTGTCGCCTTTGGCCTGACCAGATCGCAGACGAGTACCTAGCCCGTGGGTACGAAAGTCATCGCGATCTCACAACAGCTAAGGGCGAAATTATCGCGCTCACGAAGGACCCAGATGCGCTTGGTGCGGTCGAGTCCACGGCAGCAACTTACGTGCGAGAGTTGGATCGCAAGTACCGACGCCGTATCGACGCCCTACACGCCGCACGACGCGCAGAGTACGACGAACTGAGGGAACAATCTGCAAGCGCGGAAGAAACACGCTTGATTCTTCCAGATGCCGTGACTGCTCGGCCGTCAGAGAACGCATCTAGTGACCCACTTCATCTCTACGCGAGTAAGGCTGATGGCCTCTATCCCCACACAGTGAATGGATGGGAACGAGAAATCCTGGACGCTGAACTGGCGGACCCAGAATTGGTGGGATGGTATCGCAATCCGTCATCTGGGAGGCGCGCATTGCGAATCCCCTACGTCGATGCTGCAAAAAACGCAGTCTACCCTGACTTTCTTTTCTTTCACCGGAGCTCTGGTGGCGAACTATCGGTTTCCATCGTTGACCCGCACGGAACCCACCTTGCGGACGGGGTGGACAAGCTTCGTGCCTTGGCGGCGTACGCGCAGCAGCACGGAGAAAAGTATGCCCGGATCGATGCAGTAGCGAAGGGACAGGATGGGAGGCTACTGCGTCTCAACCTTGTCAGAGTCGAGGATGCTGCCGCAGCACTAGCTGTTCAGCAGGTGAGCGAGATTGAAGACCTTTTCGAGAGGCTAGGAACGTTGTATTGCTGACAGGAGTCGTCGCTCTCCTGGTGGTCCGTAGAGCCGCGGGCCTAGTTCCGAAGCATGGGGACCAGCGTCTTGTCCGCCGTCCCATGGCCTCAGCGTGGGACGGCAGTTGTTGATTGAGAACTGGGCGACGGAGGAAGACTGCGGTGGCCAGGTGACATCTGAAGCGAGTCGAGCTGATGGCTCGGAAGGCTGCGGGGGTATCAACTTGTCTCTTGAGGATCGGGCCTGATGCAGGTTCGGGTGACGGGTGCGGTCACGCGGCCTGGAGGACAAGCCAGTTCAGATGTCACCCGATTGTGCGGCAGGCCCATCTTCAACAGGCTAAGCTTCGCGGGAAACCGTCAGACTTTGGCTGGGAAGTGACCTGAATGGACCGTCCAACCCAGGCGTTCATCGACAGGATCAACCACGGCCCGGCCGGGCTTCTGCTTGGTCAGAGCCATCTGCGCCTTGGCGGCCTGGACGACCCACTCCTCTCATTGGCACAAAAGAAACTCGGCGGGGACGTCGACGGCTACGACGTTCTACTCACGGCAGGCGATGCCGGGCCTGGCTTCGCCAACTGGCTTGAGGAGCGGTGCAACCAGCTTGCTCCATCCGAGCAACTGGACGTCATCTCGGACTACCCGTGGGTCGGAGTGTGGTCCTCGGCCATCGACAGTATCTGGCCGAGCGTGTTCGAGAAACCCTGGCGAGAGGTTCAGCGGATCTTCAGCGAGCGGTATAAGCCCACCGATCCACGCAACCGGCGGCGGCTCCACTGCACCTACCTCTACGGATGCACGGCCAGAACAGAGCCGGACGAGCGGTTCCCGGCATCCAGGATCGAAAAGCTGAAGCGGCGGACCGTGGCAAACGCTCTGGCCTACAGGATGGTTGAGACACTCGGGCCGCTCGGCACCCTGGCCATCGACGGGTACACCACTGGCGACTGGCTAACGGTCGAAGATCTAGCCGGCCTGGTTCTCCAGATGGAGAGCGGACAGTGTCATCTCTTCTCCGCCACGGACGAGCTGCTGAAGCACCCAATGCTGGCCGAGCTGGCAGCTGACGGGTGCCTAGTGGTCCACGACCAACCACTCGCCCTTGTGTTGGAAGAGGGCCTTTCTGCGGGGCTCATCACCACAGACCCCCTCGTCGAACAAGGTGATCTCCAGCGCCTCGTCAGCTTCGGCGGCGGCAGTCACTCGGTCCCCCGGGATCTATGGGTACCGCTGTCTTCAAATGCCCAGCTGCTTAGCGAAGCCGTGCTCGTCACACCGGCTCCCGTCTCCGCGGATGCCCGCTACTCCGCATTCCGCCACTTCCTCGGCTCGTCACCGGCCAGCATTGATTGGGAGGGGATCGGGCGGGGTTTCGCGTTTCACCGGGATTTCGAGCGACGCATCGAGGAGGGAGTCCTGAATCGCGCCGCACGGCGAGAGATCTCAGACCGGCCGCTCGTCCTCCACGGGGGGACCGGGACGGGCAAAAGCGTGGCACTCGCCAGCGTGGCGTATGCCCTCGCCAGCCGCCGCCGGTACCCGGTGATACATCTCGGCCAGAGTGTCGGTACCTCCGCCCTGCCCGCCCTGGACGCCTTCTGCCAGTGGGCCGAGAGAGAAGGAGCGGACAGTACGATCATCATCTGGGACGCGATGCGGGATATGGACTGGTACGCGGATATCGCCCGACGGTTTTCCGGACGTGGACGCCGCGTAGTCCTCGTCGGTAGCAGCTATCGCATTGACGTAACCAAGATCCCGTGGAAACGCCGTAAGGACTACGTCGAGGCACCCGCTGTGCTCATGGCCGATGAGCCACGACGTATAGCGGAATTTCTGACCGCGCTCGACGAGAGCCTGGCCCAGATTGTCGAGCGCAAGCTCAGCCTGGAAGCAAGCTTCCTCGCGTTCCTCTATCGCCTGCTCCCGCCGACCCGGGCAACCGTCCGTAGAGGTGTTGTCCGCGAGTTGGAGCAAGTCGAGCGGAACCTGGTCAAACGGGCCTCCCGGCCGGATGCCAAGGACAGTCCAAAGACGGCGCTGGGCTATGCCCTGTTGAAGGCGGGCCTCATTCCCCAGTTGTCCCTTGACAGCGTAGCCGCCAACACTACGGATTCTGAGAACTTCACGGTCGTGGAGGAATTGACGGCGCTTGTCATGGTCGCCGGCCAGTTCGGGCTGTCCGTGCCACTGGAGCTACTGATCCGAGCCACCGGAAGGCCGGGCTACTTCAACGTCGCCCGCCTTTTCGACGAGGTTGATCTGGTGCGCTGGGAGGAGGACCACGAAGGGAACTTTAGGCTGGGATCCCGAAGCCGTCTGGAGGCCCAGCTCATCGTCACCAGTCGGCTCGGGACAACCGCTCGCGAACTGGACTACGCACTGCGCTTGGTCGTTGAGGCTCGCGGTTCGGAGTATGCCATCTCCGGTGCTCGCGAGATCGATTTCGTCGCCGACCTGGTCCGAGTCATGGGTGCCCAGGGCCCCGAACCCCTTCGTTACCGCAAGGAGTTTCCACGCATCTCCGATGCACTCCGAGAGTTGCGCGAAGAACGCGGGCTAGAGAATCCCCGGCTGATGCTGCAGGAGGCCAACCTACTGCGGGAATTCGCAATATGGTCACGCAACAACCAGCACCAGGAAGAAAGCACTCACAACCTGCCACAGGCGGGAGCGGCGCTACGGACCGCGGCAGAGGTCCTGCACATCGCTCTTACCCAGTTCCGGCCCGATGCGCTGTCTCCACTGAGGAGCAAATTGCGGGTCGAATTGGCGTCCACCTACGCGGCCCAGGCTCAGATCATGAGCAGTGAACACCGGACAGCCGAGCAAGTCGATTTCTTCGAGCGAGCGAAACAGGAGCTCGCGCTAGCACGAGAAGAAGAGCAGGACAGCTTCTACCCTCTCGACGTCCTCGCTTGGTCAACCCGCGACGTTCTCGATTCACTGAGCGACGAAGGCCGCTCAGAGGCGATTGTGGACGTTCTCAGCGCCTTTGAGGCGCTGTCGCCCGAGGATCTCGATCCCAGCCAAGTCCAGAACTACCACAGGCGTCGCATGGAGTTCGCCACCAAGGCCAACAACCTCAAGCTGGCGGATGAGGCTTTCCAGGCACTAGTCGAACGCGGGTCGGGGGCAGGCGTATATCTGAGGGCTCGGGCGATCGCGTCCATACCTATCAAGGGGACGCTTGATTCACCGACGCACCAAAGGATCTCTCATGCTCTGGACTATCTCGACACGTACGAGGAGCTGGTATCCGGGGACAGCAGATGTCTCAATTTGAGACTGGATCTCTGGTGGCTACACAATGCGGGTAAGCGCCTGTTCGGCGACGAACGGGAGTGCCTGCCATTCAACCAGGAGCAATGGCAGGAGGCACTCCGACTAATCCTCGCAATCGAGGACGCCGGGCCCAATTACCGGGACATTCCCTTGACCTTCATCCGCGGCATCGCGGAGTTTCATCGAGGGGATCTCGGTGCTGCCTTCTCGACTTTCTCCGACCTCGAGACGCGGTCCGACGAGGTCAGGGGACGGCGGCGGATCATCCGTTCCTACCTCGCGTCGGACAGCCACGGAAACCCTCAGCTGTTCAGCGGCGAGATCGCCCGGCTCTCCAGCGACCTACGCCGGGGCGAGGTCTACGTCGAGAGTTTGCGCCGACGTGTGAAGTTCATTCCATCGGAGTTCAGGGGCCGCGAACTCAAATCCGGCGCCAACCTCGGCAACTTCCATATCGGCTTCAACCTACTGGGCATCATCGCCGATCCCGAGTCGTTCCTCCACACCCGGCGACAGGAGCGCTGACCCTGTGTCAAGGACTGCGAACACTCCTAAGGATCAGCTGGTGGAGTTTGTCCGGCTCCGCGAGCATATCGATGATCTGTCCCGCGCACTGCTCGCTAGCGCCACTCCGGTGTTCGGAACCGTCTCGCTGCCGACCCCAAACGTCGACGCCGCGCCAGAACTTGCATTCATCAGAACCGCGAGCTGGCTCTACAGCCATTACAAAGAAGCCGGGAGAGTCGGCGTCAAGTTCCTGATGGACCGGCCAGCCGTCCAGAACCTGCCGGAGATACGCGCACACGAGCGGCTCGTGCACGCGCTTCGGACGTGGTCCCAGCACACCATCAACCCGGCGTCGGGCAATCACGACCGGGGGATCCTCAAGACCTGTTCTGACTGGTTCGAAGGGGCGTGCGCCGTTCTGCTCCCCAGCTCCGACGAGGACTGGAGACGGGCCCTCCACGTCCTGCTGGTCGAAGCCTGTGAATTCGTTAGCCAACTCACCAAGCAGGTCGAAGACATCAGGGCTGACGACGCACGCGCCCAGATATGCCAGCAATGGGAGGACCGGATCTCGCGCGACTGGCCCGCCCACCGCTTCCACGAGATCGTCTCCACTGTAGCGAGCGACATGGGGCGGAACACTGTCGACCCGGTCGCGCTGTTCAGACGGAGCGAGAACGAGATAAGGAAGGTCCTGAGGATTACGAACGAGTCGGATCTGGAATTCGCCGCCCGTCAGTGCATCGAACGCGTGCTACTCACCGAAGTTTCCAAGCTCCTGCCCATCACTGGAAGAGACATCATCGACACGCTCGGAGTGGAACCGGGTCAGAAGGTCGGCGAGTTGCTCCAGGAGGCGCGGAAGATCTACGAGGAACACCAGTGCACCCGTGACCAGCTGCTCGACCGGCTAGTTCCCCTGGTCGGCTCGGCCTGAGTTCTCCTCCGCACTTCTCACCGGTGAAGGCCACCGTCTGACCGCCCGCGGGCGTCAGTGATCTTGTGATGGTGGGCTCATGGCCGGCGGCCGAGGCTAAGCCCAGCCCGCGTTTTCGTCGTTAGGCTCGGTTCGCGGCCGCGGCCTATTTGTGGACAGAGACGCTGCTATCAGGACGCAGCGAAGCTCTGACCAGGGCATACGTCCCATCGGTGAACGGCCTCCGGAGCCGTTTGCACAGCATCGCCTCGTCCAAGGCGATCCCACGGGCCACCCAACCCAAGTCCTCAACACCCCACCCACTGTCCAGTTACGGACTGTTGCCCCCCAAGCACCCGCGATAGCCTGCCCTACGTCCTGTGCGCCGCAAGCGGCGACACATGAGGGGTCACGAGGGGGATCGTGGAGCGGCGTGAGGTGCGGGGGCACTATGAGGGGCTCGCGGCCGAGTATGACGAGCACTGGGTGTACGGGCGGGGATACGTTCCCTGGATGTCGGGTCGGATCGCGGAGGCGCTGCAGCTGACGGCCGCCGATCGTATCGCCGACATCGGGTCCGGGACGGGGCTGTTCGCCAGGGAAGTGGCCGGGCAGGTCCAGCCTCGGCATCCCATCCTTTGTGTTGATCCCTCCGAGGCGATGCTCCGTCAGCTCGGCACACCGCCTCCGGTCGGCCTCACGCCGGTCGTCGCTTCCGCCGAGGACATCGCCGAAGGGCGTGTGCGTCTGCCCTACGAGCGGTTCGATGCGATGTGGCTGAAGGAGTCGGTGCATCATGTCGCCGATCCGGCTGGCACCCTCCGTGGCCTGGCCGATCGGCTGGCGCCCGGCGGCCGACTGCTGGTGGTCATGCTGCCGGCCAGCATCGACTATCCCCTCTTCGAGGCTGCCCTCACCCGTTTTGAGGAGTTGCAGCCGGACCCAGCCGTGATCGAGGGACACCTGCGAGCTGCCGGGCTGGAAGCCGAGCTCAGCTACGTCGAACACGAGTTGCGCATCGACCGGGACAAGTACCTCGGCATGGTGCGTGCCCGTTATATGTCCCTGCTCTCCACATTCAGCGACAGTGAGATCGAGAAGGGCATCGAGGAGATGCGCGTCGCTCATCCGGAGCCGGTGCTCGTGTTTCCCGATCGGTTCGCGTTCGTTGTCGGCCGGCGGCCTGGGGAGGGCCCGTGAGCACCATGGTCGACGAGCGGCTGCGGCGCCTGCGCGGTGAGCTCGACGACCACTCGCGGATCGCCGATCGGCTGGGCCTCGACCTGGAACGGCCGTTACGGTCCCTGAACGACGGCTATCCCGAGAACGCGGTCGCCCTGATCGGGAAACTGACCGAGAAGCTGCTCAAGGAGCTGTGGCGCCACCACGGGATCGAGGGCGACCCTTCGACCAAGGCTCTCAACGACCTGGTCAAGCGGTGTCGGCCGTACATTCGCAGCAGCACGGTCCTCGATGCGCTCGACGACATCCGACGTCTTCGCAACCGGTCCACTCACGACGGCTACGACATCAGCGACGAGGACGGGCTGCTGGCGGTCCGCAGGCTCGTCGACGTGCTCGTCTGGTTCACCGACACCGGGAGTGCGGCGCTGCTCGGCGGTGAGCCCGACATGGCGCCCGAGGTGGCGCGTCGCTGCGAGTTCCTCGCCGGGCTGTACGTCACGCTCGGCTACCGGCAGGCCAAGCGGTTCATCCTGAGCCCCGACACCGTGTACCAGCTGTTCTGCCGCGAGTCCGGGATGCGCCTGGAGTACGTCGAGCTGATGCTCTCCCGCGATGCCGACGACCTGAGTACCGTCCTCGCCTCCAACGGTGGCGAGCTCTTACGGACCCGGCTGCCCAAGCTCACCCGGTTCGTCGTTCTGGACGATGACGGGGGTTCGGCACCCGGCGCCCTGCACCAGATGCTGGGTCTGGACTTCCGGATCGTCCCGTACGACGGGTTCGTCGACACCATCGTCAATCTCGACGCCCACCTCGCCGCTGTCGCCTCCGCCGACGACCCGGTGGAGCCGAGGGTCGCTCTCACCGCTGCGGCACTGACCACCGACTCCCGCACAGGTGAGTGGAAGGTGGAACAGTCCGGCGACGCGGCGGAGCTCCTGGCGCGTCTGGCACGCGGCAGCGCGAACGTCCTGGTGACCGGACGTCCGGGAAGCGGCAAGAGCACGCTGCTGCGCTCGTTGGCCGTCAGCCCGGAGACCCGTCGCTTCCGCTTCTACTTCGACCTCGGCCTCAAACCGAAGGACGAACCGTTCTCCGAGTACGCGGCCCGCCTCCTCGCGCCGGCCATGGCGTCAGAGCGTTCGCGCGCCTACGACCTCTTCCTCTATCTCATCCGATCCGGGACCGCGCTGTGCGTGCTCGATGCCGTCGACGAGGGAGTCGAGGAGGCAAGTCCCGCCGGGTTCCTGCGGCTCTTCACCGATCTCGCAGCCGTCCTGTCCGCCGAATCCGCGGTGGTCATGAGCTCGCGGGTGTCCTTCCTCGCGGACTCGCCCCAAGTACGTCAGCTACTGGACAGTGGGGCGGGGCGCTCCGAGCAGTTGGTCGAGCAGATGTACGCCAACGGCGTCGACCCATCGCGCGTACCGCACTTCCATGTCGTACGCCTGTCCGAACCCGAGGCGACCCCTCTTGAGAAGCGCCTGACCACCGCTCTCGGCCTTCCCGCGGGGAAGCCTCTCGCGGACATTGTCGGCGCTCACCTCACGCGGACGCTGGCCGAGAGTGGGCAGCCCGGGCTGGAGCGGCGGCTGCCTGCCGTGTTCGGACGCGCGTTCCTCAGCGACCGGACCGTGTTCTCCCTCCTCGACCTGCACAGGCAGTTGGGGGCGAATGCCTTCGTCGACGGACGGCTCGATCTCGACGCCTGTGTCCTCGCTCCGGTGCTGCGGCCCGCCGGGCCCGACCACGTCGCCTTCGCGCACTCGGCCTACCAGGAGCTGCTGGCCGCCAGGTTTCTGACCGAACCGGCGAATCGGGAGGCGGCAGCGGGCCTCCCCGTCGGCGCCTTCCTCACCGAGCAGGTGCGTGCATTCCTCGCCGGCATGCCCGGCAGCCCGCCGACCGACGCCTGCGTGCTGCCCGCCGGGGCGTACCTGGTGGGTCCGGCCGAACGGCTGCTGATCCGTCGCGTCGAGCGCCCCGTACGCTTCGATCGCCATGCCGTGACCGTCGCGCGCTACCGCCGCTTCCTCGACGCCCTCGACGCGGACGGCACCTCGCGATGGGACCACCCCGACCAGCCCTCCGGCATCACGCATCGGCCGTGGACCGACCGGCTGCGGCTGCCCGACTACTACGAGAATCCACGCTACGACTCCCATCCCGCGATCTGCGTCAACTGGTGGAGCGCGTACGCCTTCGCCGCGTTCGAGGGCAAACGGCTGCCGACCTCCCTCGAATGGGAGGCCGCCGCGCGTGGCACCGACGGGCGGCTGTTCCCCTGGGGCGACACGCCCGACAGCGCCCGCGTCAACTGCGCCGACACCTGGGTCGGGCGACCTGTCGTGACGTACCAGGCCTGGTACCGGGACTTCGCAGGCGACGCCGTTCGCCGGGCCGGGGCGACCTCCGTCCATGACCGGCCGGGCAACCGCTCCCCGTTCGGCGTCGTCGACATGGTGGGCAACTGCTGGGAATGGACCTCCACCAGCCTGGACGACCCCGGCGAGGCCGTCATCTGCGGTGGCAGCTACGACAACCCCATGCGTGCGGTACAGACCAGCACCAAGGGCATCTACCGGAAGCGCGGCGCAAGCAATGCGGTCGGCTTCCGGTGCGTACAGGACGTCGACACGTCCGGGACAGAGGAGACGACAGCATGAGCGGCGGCGGGCCGCGTCACGGAACCATCGTCGACAGGCGCCCCAACGGCGGAGGGCCGAACGGGGCCCTCGGCTCCTACATCGTCCGGGACGACGAGGACGAGCGGTACTACAGCTTCGACTACCGCCAGATCGTGACCGAGGGATTCCGGACCATCCGCACGGGCGAACGCGTCCGCTTTCATGTCAGCGCCGAAAGCCCCGACCGGGCCGAGTTCGTCATCCGTCTCAACCAGCCCGACTCTGCCGAGTACTACCGGTGACCGGCAACCGGGTTCCCCTGCTCGACGAGGTCACGGGCGCACGTCAGGAACTGACGGTCGTGCTGCCCGTACGGCTGCTGCGCGTTCCCGGGTGGCCCCAAGGCCCCTTTCCGTTCGAGCTGGGCAGTCGCCGCACGGACGCCCAGACCCGGTCCACCTACTTCGCCCCCGCATCCGCTCGCGCGCTCTACGGGGCACCTGGACGACCACGTCGCTGGCACCTGCCGCTGGACGAAAAGCACGACGGTCTGCACCTGCTCGGCATGGAACTTCTGCGCGCGGCCACCGCCCGCAATCCCGAACATGCCCTCGCCGTGCTGCACTTCAGCGTGGAGAGGCCGCTCCTTCCCGTGTTGCGGGCGCTGTCCGGGCGGCGTCCCGCCACCGTCGAGGAGCCGCTCACCGGTGTGTTCGACCCGGCCCGGCTTCTCGCCGGCATCGCCGATGTACGCGATCCCGACGCACCGTTCGCCCTCGCCCGTCCCTACAGCATCGCGTTCATGTCCCCTACAGCCCAGCACTCCCCCGCCCTGCGCGCCGGGCTCGAAGGAGCGCTGCCCCCCACCGCGGACCGCTGGCTGTGGCAACTGGCGTCGCGATCCACACCGGAGGACTTCCCGCTGCCTCCGGAGACCGCCCAGGAGCAGCTCAAGGACACCGTGCGGATCTCGGCGGACTGGAGCGCGCTGGTGCTGCGTCAGGGGGCCGCCTTCCTCGGACACCGGGCCGACACGGGTACCGGCGACTTCTTCGAATTCGGCGCGCTGCACTCCCGTACCGTCTACCTCGACGCTCTACTCCTGGGCTCGCTCCAGCGCGATCACATCGACGAGCTCACCGACGAACTCTCCGATGTGTTCAACTCCTCGCGGCTGGCCCGTCGCGTCGCCACACTGGAGAGGAACATCGCCGTCTTCCGCAGCACCTACTGGCGGCAGCACCTCACCGCCCATGGCGCGGCGAACGATCTCCTGCTCGCCTTCCAGAACCAGCACCGGCTGCCCGCACGCTTCGGCGAGATCCTTGCCGAAGCGGCCGACTACAGCAGGCTCGTACAGACGCAGGAGAGCCAACAGATCAGCGGTGCCCTCGGCGTCCTCACTATTCTCGGGCTGCCGCTCGGCACGGCCCTTGGCATCCTGCAAGTTCTCGACGACCACTCCGTGGCCCATCTGATCACCTCGCTCGCGCTGTCGGTCGCCGCCACAGCGGCAGTCCTGACGACGCGATACGGGCGCCTGGTCCTGTCGTCCCTGAGGGGCGGGAACGGCAAGGCCTAGCCCCGCACGTGCTCAGCCTCGGCCGCTCCCGCGTACCGTACGAATGCGGTCCACTGCGGGAGGTGGAAAGCGAGTTGGGCGCGGGCGGGGGCCTTCGAGTCGCGGATGTGGACGGTGCCGGGCTCGAAGGCGGTCTCCAGGCATTCGCCGCCCTCGTTGCCGCTGTAGCTGCTCTTGAACCAGACGAGTCGCGCGGGTTCATCGGTGCTCATCGTTCCCCCAGCAAGTCCTCGATCAGGGCCAGGGACTCCCGCATGGTGAGCGCTTGAGCCCTGATGCTGCCGTACCGTGCGGCCAGGATACGTACTTCTTCAGGGTCCGTGATCAGTCGGCTGGAGTTCTGCGCCTCGGTGTATCCCAGCTGGACTTTGCCTCTGGGCGTGAGGAGTACGAACGGGCCACCCATGCCCGCGTGTTCACTGCGGTTCGTGGGCATCACCTGTAGTTCTACGTTGCGTAGCCGACCGAGCTTGAGCAGCTGTCCGAGTTGCTCCCTGTGCGCCTCCGGTCCGCCGAGCGGGCGCCGCAAGACGACCTCCTCGATCACGGCCGTGACCAAGGGCGGTGGCCAGCCGGTCAGAATCTCCTGCCTGTCCATTCGGGCGGCGACGCGCTGCTCGATGGTCTCCTCGTCCAGCAGGGGCTTGCGCATCTCGTACAGTGCCCGGGTTCGCCGCTCGGTCTGCAGAAGACCGGGGACGTCGTGGTTGTTGTAGAAGTTGATCTCGACCGCTTCGCGCTCCAGGCGTGCGTAGTCCCTGAACCAGGCCGGATGCCGAACCCTCGCCTTCGCCTTGGCCTTCTCCACGTCCTCGATGGTCGCCTTCAGCAGTCCACCGGCGCTCAGCAGCTCGTCCGCCGCCGACAGGAACTCCCGTTGCGGTGTCCGTCTCCCTCGTTCCAGCGACGAGACCAGGTCCTCGCTGTATCCGAGCCGGTCTCCCAGCTCCTTCTGCGTGAACCCCGCACGCTCCCGAAGGAGCTTGACCTGCTTGCCGATCGCCCGGTTCAGGTCGCCGGCCTGTTCACCGTCGTCGTACGTCTCCTGCGACTCCGCCATCGCCACCCCGACATCCACTCTGCCGTCCCGCGCGCCCACCAGGTCACGGCCGACGCCCCGTACGGGACACCTTCCGCATCCGTACGCTCACCCTCCGTACCGGAGGATTTCCTGGTCAGAGTAGAGCGAGGCGGCCACGCTCAGTGACATGAAGTCAGAAATCTCCACCCAGCGATTCAGCCAGCTCCTCAGTGCCACGCCTCGCGGCGCCCGCCTCGCCCGGCTGCTGGCCGTGCGGCAGCTCGACGAGTGGGGGTGGCCGCCCGGCTGCTCGGTGAGCGAGGCTGCGGCGCTGGTCGTCGCCGAGTTGGCTGCGAACGCGGTCACGCATGGGCGCGTGCGGGGTCGCGGGTTCCGGCTTGTGCTCACTGTCGACAGCCCGGGCACGCTACGTATCGAAGTGGTCGACCCACGCGGCGATTGCCCACCCCTGGTCCGTCGTGCCGCCGGTCCTGCCGACGGGACGGGCCGCGGTCTGCTCCTCGTGGAGGCGCTGGCCGTGCGGTGGGGCAGCGAGCCATGGCCGCCGTCCAGCAAGGCCGTGTGGGCGGACATCGCTCTTGCTCGCCCCGCGATCAGCGGCTCCGGATCCATCGCGCAGCCGGCCACCAGAACTGATTCCGGCATCGCGGCTTCGCACAGCGCACTGTCCTGCCAGGTGCCGCCTGTGGGGCGCAGGCCGTAGATCGCCCAGCGGACTCACCTGCCGACGGCCGTGTCTCGGGCATTTCGAGATCGTGTGGCGAGGAGGGCGGCATGAGGTGGTCACCGCCCTCGGGGTCATTGTGGCTTCAGCTGGGCGTAGATCCCGCCTTCGGTGTCGTGGACGGTGACCTGGGACACGAAGTCCAAGGAGCCGCCGTCGGGACCGGCGTCGGAATCGACCTCTGTGGTGGCGTACCAGACACCCCATCCGGGGTGGCCGGCCAGTTCGAGGAGCTTGCCGCGCACCATT
>NZ_JAVACL010000069.1:0-26848 GCF_032658145.1 Streptomyces sp. MK7 | reverse complement strand
GTCCCGCAGTCCTGTGCCGGCGAGCTGCTCACGGTGCTTGGCCAGCGCGGCCCACTCGGGCCTCTGGTCGAGCCTGGTACGGCCGTCTGTGTTCATCTCGGGCTTCAGCCTTCTTTCCCAGCTGTCCTGCTGTGTCCTGCCCCGCTGCCGGTCCAACCTAGTGCCGCAACAGGCACTGGTTGATCGGCCGGTCATCTGAGCCGGCGTCACGCCACCGGGCGCCGGGGGCACCTACTGCTCCTGAGCAACCACTTCTACGTGCTGCCTGCGCGCGGGTATCAGCACGGTGACGGACAGGGCGAAGAACGCGGCCGTGAGCAGCGCCGGGGTGCCGGGCCCCCAGGCGGTGGCGACGGCGCCGCCGAGCAGCGCACCGAGGGGCGCTCCCGCGACCGCCAGGGTCCGGAACGCCGCGCTGACCCGGCCGAGCATGTCGGCGGGGCTGAGCTGCTGCATCAGCGTGGTGGTGTTGACGTTCCACACCATGCCCATCACACCGAAGACGGCCAGCGCGGCCACCAGCGCGACCATGCTGCGCACCGAACCCATGACGAGCAGGGCGGCGATCTGCACCGTGCCGGCCAGGAACACCGCCCGTATGCGGCCCTGGCCGTGTCTCGAGAGTCCCGCCACGATCCGGCCGCCCACCACTCCCCCGGCCAGGCTGCCCACCGCGTAGGCGGTCGTCGCGGCCGCGTATCCGCCGGGGCCGGTGTGCAGCCCGTCGGTCACCAGCACCACCAGCGTGGCGATCAGGGCGCCCATGCCGATGTTGCACAGGGCCGTGGCGGCGCACAGCGCCCTGAGCGCCCCGTCCCGTCCGAGGGCGCGCAGGCCGTCGGCGATCTCGCGGCGCAGGGTGCTGCCCGCCGGTCTCGGCTTCGGCTCGTCGGGCGCGGTCGTCCGCAGCGAGGCCACCAGGGCGGCGGCCACGAGGAAGGTGACGGCGTCGGCGGCGAAGGGCGCGAACGCCCCGGCGGCGAGCAGCAGGGGCACGGCCGGGCCGCCGACCAGCCCGCCCGCTACGCGCTGCCCCGTCATCAGCCGGGCGTTGGCGCCGCCGAGCGCCTCGCGGGCCACGAGGGCGGGCAGCAGGGCCGTGGCGGCGTTGTCGAAGAGCGTCTGGAGCGTCGTGAGCGCGAAGGCCAGGGCGATCAGCAGGGCGATCGAGGCGTGCCCGAGGGCGACGGCCACCGCGAAGCCGCCGACCAGCAGGCCGCGTACCGCGTCCACCGTCCACATCGCACGCCGCTGGTCCACACGGTCGGCGACGGCGCCGCCCAGCAGCCCGAAGACGATCCAGGGCAGATAGCCGCAGGCCGTGACCGAGGCGATGAGCAGGGGATCATCGGTCAGCGAGGCGGCCAGCAGGGGCAGCGCCGCCGTACGCAGCGCGTCACCGAAGCTGGACAGCACGGCGGCACTCCACAGCCGCCCGAACGCCCCGCGCCATGCGGGGCCCGCCCTCGTCCCGGCTGCCTGCACCGACCCGGCCGTCGCCACGCCCTCGCCCCCTCACGATTCGCCCGATGTACAAACCGTAGAGGGCACCACTGACAATCGGTCCGCGGCAACCCGCCGACCGGGGAACGAGGCAGGTCCGGCTCCGTGCCCGCGGGCACCGGCCGGACGTCAACTCCTAGATCTCGCCGCGCAGTTTGGCGAGCGCCTCGGCGAGGATCGCCTCGCCGTCCGCGTCGCTGCGCCGCTCCCGTACGTACGCCAGATGCGTCTTGTACGGCTCGGTGCGCGGCGGGTCCGGCGGGTTGTCCCGGTCCTGACCGGCCGGGAAGCCGCAGCGCGGGCAGTCCCAGGTGTCGGGGACCTGCGCGTCGCTGGCGAAGCTGGGCTGCGTCTCGTGCCCGTTGGAGCACCAGAAGGAGATGCGCAGACGCGGCGCGGACTCGCCGCGCTCGGCCTCGCCCATCGGCCCCGCCCCGACCCGGCTTCCTCGGATCGCGTTGCCACTTGCCACGGTGTAACTCCCTGCGTGATGGTGCCGCGAAGCGAGTCGGCGTTCCGCTTCGCTGCGAGCGCCTCAGTCTACGTAAGGCCCAACGCGCGTCCAGTGATTGGAGTTACCGGCCCCACCACAGACGCAAGCCCCATGATAGGCCGCGCTCCGGAGCGCGTACCGGCCATGGGGCTTTACGTACGGAATGTGCGGTGTGCGCCGGCCGACGGCGGGCCGGCGGGACCGCGTCAGCTGCTGGACCTCGTCAGCCGCTGGACTTCATCACAATGCCGAGGACCACGATGCACGCGAACCACAGCAGGCCGATCACCACGGTGATGCGGTCGAGGTTGCGCTCGGCGACCGAGGAGCCGCCGACGGAGGACTGCATGCCGCCGCCGAACATGTCGGAGAGGCCGCCGCCCTTCCCCTTGTGCATCAGCACCAGCAGCAGCAGCAACAGGCTGAAGATGATCAGGGCGATCGAGAACCCCAGAACCACGGCTGGACCAACTTCCTCGGATTCGGATGGACGACGGGGGCACGGCACCTCGCCGGTGCCCCCGCCAGGGTACGACGTATCGCCGCTACCGCCTACTCACGTCCGGTTCACTGCTCGCGGAAGCGGACGATCTTGACGAACTCGTCGGCGTCCAGCGACGCGCCGCCGACCAGGGCGCCGTCGATGTCGGCCCGCGACATGATCTCCGCGACGTTCCCCGCCTTCACGGAGCCGCCGTACTGGATGCGGACCTTGTCGGCCAGCTCCTGCGAGTACAGCTCGGCGATCTTGCCGCGGATCGCCGCGCAGACCTCCTGGGCGTCCTCGGCGCCGCAGACCTTGCCGGTGCCGATGGCCCACACCGGCTCGTAGGCGATCACGACCGACTCGGCCTGCTCGGCCGGGAGGTCCTTCAGACCGCCCTCGACCTGGGCGAGGGTGTGGGAGACGTGGTTGCCCGCGTCGCGGACCTCCAGCTCCTCGCCGACGCACAGGATCGGGGTCAGGCCGTGCTTGTAGGCGGCCTTGACCTTGGCGTTCACCAGCTCGTCGGTCTCGTTGTGGTACTGGCGGCGCTCGGAGTGGCCGATCACCACGTAGGTGCACTTCAGCTTGGCCAGCATCGGGCCGGAGATCTCGCCGGTGTAGGCGCCGGAGTCGTGCTGCGAGATGTCCTGGGCACCGTACTTGATCTTCAGCTTGTCGCCGTCGACCAGCGTCTGCACGGAGCGCAGGTCGGTGAAGGGCGGCAGGACGGCGACCTCGACGGCGTCGTAGTCCTTGTCGGCCAGGGCGAAGGCGAGCTTCTGGACGTGGGCGATGGCCTCGAGGTGGTTGAGGTTCATCTTCCAGTTGCCCGCCATCAGCGGCGTGCGGGTGGTCATTGAGGTCAGTCCTCCAGTGCGGCGAGGCCGGGGAGCGTCTTGCCCTCGAGGTATTCGAGGGAGGCGCCGCCGCCGGTCGAGATGTGGCCGAATGCCGACTCGTCGAAGCCCAGCGTACGGACGGCGGCGGCGGAGTCGCCGCCGCCGACGACGGTGAAGCCCTTCGAGTCGACCAGGGCCTGGGCGACGGCCCGGGTGCCCTCGGCGAAGTCGGGGTGCTCGAAGACGCCCATCGGGCCGTTCCAGAAGACGGTGGCGGCGTCGGCGAGCTTCGAGGCGTACAGGGTGCCGGTCCCGGGACCGATGTCCAGGCCCTCCTGGTCGGCCGGGATGGCGTCCGCGGCGACGGCGGTCGGGTGGGCCGGGGCCTTGGTCTTCAGGTCCGGGAAGTCGGGCGAGACCAGCGCGTCCACCGGAAGCACCAGCTCGACACCTGTCTTCTCGGCGCGCTCGATGTACTCCTGGACGGCCGGGATCTGGTCCTCCTGCAGGAGGGACTTGCCGACCTCGTACCCCTTGGCCTTGAGGAAGGTGTACGCCATGCCGCCGCCGATGAGCAGCCGGTCGGCCTTGCCGAGCAGCTGGTCGATGACGGCCAGCTTGTCGGAGACCTTGGCGCCGCCGAGGGCGACGACGTAGGGCCGCTTGACGTCCTCGGTGAGCTTCTTCAGGACGCCGACCTCGGTGGCGATGAGGTAGCCGGCGTAGTGCGGCAGGCGGGCCGGGAGGTCGTAGACCGAGGCGTGCTTGCGGTGCACCGCGCCGAAGCCGTCGCCGACGTAGACGTCCGCGAGGGCGGCCAGCCGGTCGGCGAACTCGCCGCGCTCGGCGTCGTCCTTGGCGGTCTCGCCGGGGTTGAAGCGCAGGTTCTCGATGACCGCGACCTGGCGGGGCTGCAGGCCGTCCACGGCGTCGTGCGCCGCTGGGCCGACGGTGTCCTGGGCGAACGCGACGGGAGCGCCGAGGAGTTCACCGAGCCGCTCGGCGGCGGGCAGCAACGAGAAGGCGGGGTCCGGGGCACCCTTGGGGCGGCCGAGGTGAGAGGCCACGACCACCTTGGCGCCCGCCTCGGCGAGGGCCTTGACGGTGGGCAGCACGGCGCGGATGCGGCCGTCGTCGGTGATGACACCGTCGGCCAGCGGCACGTTGAGGTCGGCGCGGACGAAGACCCGCTTTCCGTTCACGCCTTCGGAGAGAAGTTCGTCGATCGTCTTCATGGATGGGACTCCTGAGGAGGGGCTCTTGATCGTACGAGGGCTGGTCGATCCGCACGTCGGCCGGGGTCGTGGACCGGCACGGTACCGGGCCGGCCGGGTCCGCTGTCGGTGGGTCCGGCCGCCGTGTGCGCGTCACGCCGTACATGCGTCACGCCGTACGTGCGTCAGGGCCCGGACCGCGCGACGCTGCGCTGCCCGGGCCCTGGACTCACATCGAGGTGCCTGCTGGGTCGATCAGAGCTGGCCGCCGACGAAGACCGTCAGGTCGACGAGGCGGTTGGAGTAGCCCCACTCGTTGTCGTACCAGCCGATGACCTTCACGTTCTTGCCCTCCTGGACCATGGTCAGGGAGGAGTCGAAGGTGCAGGACGCCGGGGCGTTGACGATGTCGGAGGAGACGATCGGGTCCTCGGTGTACTCGAGGATGCCCTTCAGCTCGCCCTCGGCGGCCTTCTGGAAGGCGGCGTTGACCTCTTCCTTGGTGACCTCACGGGAGAGCTCGACGACGAGGTCGGTGACCGAGCCGGTGGGGACCGGGACGCGCATGGCCATGCCGTCCAGCTTGCCCTTGAGCTGGGGCAGCACCAGGGCGGTGGCCTTGGCGGCGCCGGTGGTGGTCGGGATGATGTTCTCCGCGGCGGCGCGGGCGCGGCGCAGGTCCTTGTGCGGGAAGTCCAGGATGCGCTGGTCGTTGGTGTACGCGTGCACCGTCGTCATCAGGCCCTTGACGATGCCGAAGTTCTCGTCGAGGACCTTCGCCATCGGCGCCACACAGTTGGTGGTGCAGGAGGCGTTGGAGATGACGTTGTGGTTCGCGGCGTCGTACGTGTCCTGGTTGACGCCCATCACGATGGTGACGTCCTCGTTCTTCGCCGGGGCGGAGATGATGACCTTCTTGGCGCCGCCGGCGATGTGCTTCTCGGCGTCTTCCTTCTTGGTGAAGATGCCGGTGGACTCGATGACGATGTCCACGCCCAGCTCGCCCCAGGGGATCTCGGCCGGGTTGCGCTCGGACAGGACCTTGATGGTCTTGCCGTCGACGGTGATGGTGTCCTCGGTGTGCGAGACCTCCTGCTTGAGGCGGCCGAGGATGGTGTCGTACTTCAGCAGGTGAGCGGTGGTCGCGGTGTCACCCAGGTCGTTGACAGCCACGATCTCGATGTCTGCACCCTGCTCCAGCAGCGCGCGGAAGTAGTTACGACCGATGCGGCCAAAGCCGTTGATGCCTACGCGGATCGTCACGAACCGATCTCCTCGTTGGTACGCCGGTTTCGACGCCGGCGAGCTGTATTGGGATGTCCCCGACCACCCCCGACCCTACCCCCCCGAAGCCCCCGAAGTGACATTCGGACGCTCCCGGTAAGGCACGGCGATCCATACCCGTCAGTAGAGACACGGGCCGCTCGCACGAGCGTCCGGATCACTCCATTTCGCCACGGATGTCGCTGCCGGGTTGACCGCATTGGTCACTCTTTCGTGAGCACCCCGGCTCACTTGTGAAGTGCCGTGCGCAGACCGCTCCGCGGGCCCCTGAAGAGGGTGCGCGGAAGGGGCCGCCCGGGGTCACCGCCGCCGCCCGCCGACCGGCCGACGGCGGCGGTTGACTGACGGCGGGTGACTGACGGCGGGTGACTGACGGCGGGTGGCGGTGGCGAGCAACGGGTGACGGGTGACCGGTGACGAAGCGGCAGTTGACGCCGACCGGAGACGAACCCTCGTCGTCCCAGCCCCACTCGAAGGAGAGGCCGCTGCCTCCAAGGGGAGTTGTGGTCGAGGCCGACGCCACCCTGCCCCACGGCGGCCCGACACGACCCCGTCCAAGGCCAAGCCCCGCCCACACACCACAGACACCACCCGACCGCCGGGCCCTACCGCCCGCGGAGACCCGACCGGTGCGGGACGCCCCCGGCCGGTGTGGATGCGGGACCAGCCGGTGTGCGGAGACGGTCGGCGGACGTGGGTGCCGGACCGGCCGGTGTGGTGGCGCGACCGGCCGGCGTGGGAGCGCGGGCCACTTCGCGGGCAGCCGACGGCGGCCGTTCGTACTCGCCTCGACGATCGTGGGCGGCCTCGTGCCTGGTCGGCAGAGACCGTTCATGGCCGCCGCGACCGGGCGGATGGCTGTCCCCGTGGTGGCCGACGGCGACCATCCCGCTCACCCTGATCACCGCGACAGCCCCGTACGGGGCCGACGACAGCGACCACCCCAGCCGACCTCAACGACCACGGACAGCCCCCCGGCTCGGTTGGTGGTGGGCGTTCGTGGTCGCCGCGGCGGTGTGCGCGGGTCAGCCGGCGAGGTTGTCCGCGAGTTCCTCGGTGAGGTTGGCCTCGGTGCCCGGGATGCCCAGGTCGGCGGCGCGCTTGTCGGCCATGGCCAGCAGCCGGCGGATGCGGCCGGCGACGGCGTCCTTGGTCAGCGGCGGGTCGGCGAGCGCGCCCAGTTCCTCCAGGGAGGCCTGCTTGTGCTCCATGCGCAGCCGGCCCGCGGCCGCGAGGTGCTCGGGCACGTCGTCGCCGAGGATCTCCAGGGCCCGGGCCACCCGCGCACCGGCGGCGACCGCGGCGCGGGCCGAGCGGCGCAGGTTGGCGTCGTCGAAGTTGGCCAGCCGGTTCGCCGTGGCACGGACCTCGCGGCGCATCCGCCGCTCCTCCCAGGCCAGCACCGACTCGTGAGCGCCGAGACGCGTCAACAAGGCGCCGATGGCATCACCGTCACGGACGACGACCCGGTCCACTCCGCGCACCTCACGGGCCTTCGCGGCGATGGACAGCCGCCGGGCGGCGCCGACCAGGGCGAGCGCGGCCTCCGGTCCCGGGCAGGTCACCTCCAGCGACGAGGAACGCCCCGGCTCGGTGAGCGAGCCGTGCGCCAGGAAGGCCCCGCGCCAGGCGGCCTCGGCGTCGCAGGTGGCCCCCGAGACCACCTGCGGGGGCAGGCCGCGGATCGGGCGGCCCCGCCCGTCGACGAGACCGGTCTGGCGGGCCAGCTGGTCGCCGCCCGCGACGACACGCACGACGTAGCGCGAGCCGCGGCGCAGCCCGCCCGGTGCCATCACGATCAGCTCGGAGCTGTGTCCGAAGATCTCCAGGATGTCCCGCTTCAGCCGCCGCGCCGCCATGGCGGTGTCCAGTTCCGCCTCGATCACGATGCGCCCGCTGACCAGGTGGAGGCCGCCGGCGAACCGCAGAATGGCGGATACCTCCGCCTTCCTGCAGCAGGTCCGGGTGACGGGGAGCCGGGAGATCTCGTCCTTCACCGCTGCCGTCATCGCCATGGGCCGATCCTTCCATGCATCCGAAAAATACGGTCGTACGCGGCGGCCAGCAGCTCCGGGTCATGCCGCGGAGTTCCGTCCCTCCGGGCCACCGGCGCCAGCTCGACCGCGGCGCCGAACCGCTTGGCGGCCTCGGTGAGCACTTCGCGGTCGGGCACGGCGGCCTCGTCGGCCAGCACCACGTCCAGGGCGAGTTTAGGGGCGTGTCGTCCCAAAACCTCCAAATGACGCTGCGGGGAGAAGCCCTCGGTTTCTCCGGGCTGCGGGGCGAGGTTCAGCGAGAGGACACGGCGCGCTTTCGTCTCGGTGAGCGCGTCCAGAAGCTCGGGCACCAGCAGGTGCGGGATGACCGAGGAGAACCAGGAGCCGGGGCCGAGCACCACCCAGTCCGCGTCCAGCACCGCCGCCACGGCCTCCGGGACGGCGGGCGGGTCGTGCGGCACGAGGTGCACGGACTGCACCTCGCCGGGCGTGAGCGCCACCGTGGCCTGGCCCCGGACGGTGTCCACGTCGTCGGGCCACTCCGGGTCGTGCCCCTTGACCAGGGCCTGCAGCTCCAGCGGTACGGCGGACATGGGCAGCACGCGCCCGTGCGCGCCCAGCAGCTTGCCGACCAGGTCCAGGGCCTGGACGTGGTCGCCGAGCTGCTCCCACAGGGCGACGATCAGCAGATTGCCGACGGCGTGGTCGTGCAGGTCGCCCTGGGAGGTGAAGCGGTGCTGGATGACACGGGCCCAGGTCTGGCCCCAGTCGTCGTCGCCGCACAGCGCGGCCAGCGCCTTGCGCAGGTCGCCGGGCGGCAGCACACCCAGCTCGTCGCGCAGGCGCCCGCTGGAGCCGCCGTCGTCGGCGACGGTGACGACGGCGGTCAGGTCGCCGGTGATCCGGCGCAGTGCGGCGAGCGAGGCGGACAGGCCCATGCCGCCGCCGAGGGCGACCACCTTGGGCTGGGCACCGCGACGGCGCGGCCGGGCGCCCCGGCCCTCGGGGCGGGGCGCGCGCCCTTCGGTCGGCTGGCGGCCCGAGGCGGCGGACAGCCGGCCCGCACGTCCCTCGGGCACCCCCCGGCGCAGTCTGCTCAGCCGCGGAGTACGTCCGGTCACTCGCGCCCCATGTCCCGGTGGACGACGACGGTCTCCACGCCCTCCGCCGCGAGCCGTGCGGCGAGCTTCTCCGACATGGCCACGGAGCGGTGCTTGCCGCCCGTGCAGCCGATGGCGATGGTCACGTAGCGCTTGCCCTCGCGGCGGTAGCCGGCCGAGATCAGCCGCAGCAGCTCGGCGTAGCGGTCCAGGAACTCCTTGGCGCCGGGCTGGTTGAAGACATACCCGGCGACCTCCTCGTTGAGACCGGTGTACGGGCGCAGCTCCGGCACCCAGTGCGGGTTGGGCAGGAACCGCATGTCCGCGACGAGGTCGGCGTCGACGGGCAGGCCGTACTTGAAGCCGAAGGACATCACCGTGGCCCGCAGCTCGGGCTCCTCCTCGCCGGCGAACTGGGCGTCCATCTTGGCGCGCAGCTCGTGCACGTTGAGGCTGGAGGTGTCGATCACCAGGTCGGCGTCACCGCGCAGCTCGCGCAGCAGCTCCCGCTCGGCGGCGATGCCGTCGACGATACGGCCGTCGCCCTGGAGGGGGTGCGGTCGGCGCACCGACTCGAAGCGGCGCACCAGGGCGTCGTCGGAGGACTCCAGGAAGACGATCCGGCGGGTGACCTGCCGGGCCTCCAGCTCCGCCAGGGACTCGCGCAGGTTGTCGAAGAAGCGGCGGCCACGGACGTCCACGACGACCGCGATGCGCGCCACGTTGCCCTGCGAGCGGGCGCCGAGCTCCACCATGGTGGGGATCAGCGCGGGCGGCAGGTTGTCGACGACGAACCAGCCGAGGTCCTCCAGGCACTTGGCGGCCGTGGACCGGCCGGCGCCGGACATGCCGGAGATGATCACCAGCTCGGGGATGGCCGCGTCGGGGACGCCGGCGGTGTCGATGCCCGTACTCACCTGTGCTCCGTCTTTCCGGACCGCGGGCTGCCGCTGGTCCTCGGGTGGTTCCTGGCGGGCCTGATCCCGCGGCTGGGTGGGGTGAGCCTGTTCTCGCCGCTGTGCGGGCTGCTCGTCGTGCTCGGTCATGTCTCCTGGCCCCGTCGCTCGTTCCGGACGCCCGTGGAAACGGGCTCCCCTGCGGCACCGGCGGTCGCTCCGGGTGCCGTCTCTTCCACGTCTTCCATGATCTCTCCGGTCGCCGTGTTCACGGCGGGTGCGGCCGGGGCCGCCTGGGCCAGGGCCACGGCGATCGTCTCGGCCGTCTTGCGGCCTATGCCGGGGACCTCGCGGATCTGGTCGACGGTGGCGGACCGCAGCTTCTTCACCGAGCCGAAATGCTTGATGAGTGCCCGCTTGCGGGTCTCGCCGAGGCCCGGCACCTCGTCCAGGGGGCCCGCGCGGAACCGCTTGGCCCGCTTGGTGCGCTGGTAGGTGATGGCGAAGCGGTGCGCCTCGTCGCGGACACGCTGGAGCAGGTACAGCCCCTCGCTGGTGCGGGGCAGGACCACCGGGTCGTCCTCGCCGGGCAGCCACACCTCCTCCAGGCGCTTGGCCAGGCCGCACACGGCGATGTCGTCGATGCCGAGCTCGTCCAGGGCCCGCCGGGCCGCGGCGACCTGGGGCTGCCCGCCGTCGACGACGACGAGCTGCGGCGGGTAGGCGAACTTCCTGGGGCGGCCTTCCTCATCCTTGAGTTCGTCGTCCACCCACTCGCCGGTCTTCTCCTTGTCGGCCAGATAGCGCCTGAAGCGCCGGGTGATCACCTCGTGCATGGAGCGGACGTCGTCCTGCCCCTGAAAGCCCCTGATCTGGAAGCGCCGGTACTCGCCCTTGCGCTGCAGCCCGTCCTCGAAGACGACCATGGAGGCCACCACGTCCTCGCCCTGGAGGTGGGAGATGTCGTAGCACTCGATCCGCAGGGGTGCGCTGTCCAGGTCGAGGGCCTCGGCGATCTCCTCCAGGGCGCGCGAGCGGGTGGTCAGGTCGGAGGCGCGCCTGGTCTTGTGCAGGACGAGCGCCTGCTGGGCGTTGCGCTGCACGGTCTCCATGAGTGCCTTCTTGTCGCCGCGCTGCGGGATGCGCAGGGACACGCCCGAGCCGCGGCGGTCGGTGAGCCACTGCTGGACCGGCTCGACCGGATCGGGCAGGGCGGGGACGAGGACCTCCTTGGGCACGGCGTCGCCGCTCTCCTCGCCGTACAGCTGCTGCAGCGCGTGCTCGACCAGGGCCCCGGTGGTGACCTCCTCCACCTTGTCGGTGACCCAGCCGCGCTGACCGCGCACCCGTCCGCCGCGCACGTGGAAGATCTGCACGGCGGCCTCCAGTTCGTCCTCGGCGACCGCGACGAGGTCGGCGTCGGTGGCGTCGGCGAGCACGACCGCGTTCTTCTCCATGGCCTTCTTCAGGGCCTCGATGTCGTCGCGCAGGCGCGCGGCCCGCTCGTACTCCATCTCCTCGGCCGCCTGCGTCATCCGCTGCTCCAGGCGGCGCAGGTAGGCGCCCGTGCGGCCGGCCATGAAGTCGCTGAACTCCTCGGCCAGCTCCCGGTGGTCCTCGCCGGAGATCCGGCCGACACAGGGGGCGGAGCACTTGCCGATGTAGCCGAGCAGGCAGGGGCGGCCGGTGCGGGCGGCGTTCTTGAATACGCCGGCCGAGCAGGTGCGCACGGGGAAGACGCGCAGCAGCAGGTCGACGGTGTCGCGGATGGCCCACGCGTGCGCGTACGGCCCGAAGTAGCGCACGCCCTTCTTCTTGTGGCCACGCATGACCTGGACGCGCGGGAACTCCTCGTTCATCGTCACCGCGAGGTACGGGTAGCTCTTGTCGTCGCGGTACTTGACGTTGAACCGGGGGTCGTACTCCTTGATCCAGGAGTACTCCAGCTGCAGGGCCTCGACCTCCGTGGACACCACGGTCCACTCCACGGACGCGGCCGTGGTGACCATGGTGCGGGTGCGCGGGTGGAGGTTCGCCAGGTCCTGGAAGTAGTTGGCCAGGCGCTGGCGCAGGCTCTTCGCCTTTCCGACGTAGATCACCCGGCGGTGCTCGTCCCGGAACCGGTAGACCCCGGGAGAGTCCGGGATGTCTCCCGGCTTGGGGCGGTAGCTGGAGGGGTCGGCCATGTCTCACACCCTACTGGCGAGGAGTGACAGCGCGGCGAGCCTGTGGACAACGCGCTCGGCACCGACCTCGCCGGGAGCACTCCGCCCCTCGGCGCGGGGCGCGGACTCCGCCCGGCGGGGGCGCGCACTCCCACGGCAAGGAGCGCGGGCTCGCCGCCGTGAGGGGTACGGACTCGGCCAGGAGTACGCCGCCGTCCGGCCTCAGGTGTTGTCGGGACTTGGTCAACACGCTTCAATGCGGGGGAAGTCGGGGCCGCGGGGGTGGTCCCTGCGACTCGCGTGAACGGTCTGACCAGCCGTTGTGCACCCCGCACCTTCACAGAAAGGCCCGTGCATGCCGCACGCCACCCAGCAGACGGACGTCGCCACCGCGGAACTGGACACGGCCCTGCGGGGCGGCCCCTTCCATGTGGCGCTGCGCGCCGCGATCGCCGCCCGCGGGCTGCCGCTGCAGCGCGTGCAGCACCATCTGTCGCGCTACGGGGTCCGGGTCGGCGTCACCAGCCTGAGCTACTGGCAGCAGGGCGCCCGGCGCCCGCAGCGCCCGGAGTCGCTGCGGGCGGTACGGGCCCTGGAGGAGATCCTGCGGCTGCCGGACGAGTCCCTGATCCGGCTGCTGGCAGAGAACGGCGGGGACCGGGAGCATCCGGCCGCCGGACGGCCCGCCTCCCGCTCCTACCGCTCCTTCGTCGAGGCCTCCGGTGTGCTGCGCCGGCTGCTGGCGGATCTGGACACCCCACCCGACGGCGGACTGCAGACCCTCGGGCACCACGAGCGCGTGCGCATAGGGGCGCGCCGCGAACTGGCCGGGCGCGAGTCGCAGCACATCGTCCGCGCGTTGCGGGACGGTGTGGACCGGTTCGTCGCCGTCCACCACGGCGATCCGGGCTGCGTGCCGGAGCGGATGACGGTGCAGGCGCTGGAGAACTGCCGCACCGGGCGCGTGCGCCGCCACCACGACACGGGGGTGCTGGTGGCCGAGCTGCTCTTCGACACCCGGCTGCGGGCCGGCGACACGTACCTCTTCCGGTACGGCGTCGAGGACGGCACGGCCGGGGTGTCGCGCGAGTACGTGCGGGGCTTCGACTCGGCGGGCGGGCAGTACGCCCTCCAGGTGCGGTTCGACGCCGGTGCCCTCCCGATGCGCTGCCACCGGTTCACCCAGCACTCGGCGGCGGCCCCGCGCAGCGACCGGCAGGAGCTGCCGGTGAGCGAGCGGCACCGTTCGGTCCACCTGGTGGAGCTGCGGGTCCGGTCCGGGATCGTGGGGATCGGCTGGGACTGGGAGTAGTCGGCGCCTGACGGGAGGGTGAGCCGGTCAGGCACCGGGGCCCGCGACGATCTTGCCGCCCTTCGCGCGCACGGGGAGTTCGGCCAGCGGCTCGGTGGCCGGCGACTGCACCACCTTGCCGGTCGTGGCGTCGAAGCGGCTGCCGTGGCAGGGGCAGATCAGAGTCGTGTCCTGGAGCTTGTTGATCGGGCACCCGGCGTGCGTGCAGACCGTGCTGAACGCCTTCAGCGCGCCGCTCGCGTCCCGGCTGACGACCACGTTGTGGTCCCGGTACAGCTTGGCGCCGCCCTTGGGGACCTCGCTCTCGGGGCCGAGGTCGACCGGGGCCGTCGGGGTGGCCGGAGCCGAGGCGTCTCCGCCCTCGGGCCCGCAGGCGGCGAGCCCGAGCCCGGCGACGGGGGTGAGGGCCGCTCCTCGGAGGATCGTACGGCGGCGCGCGGACGGACGGCCGGGCATGGGGAACTCCACTGGTCGCAGGGTTGTGCACGCCGACGATACCCAGCGCGCCGAGGGGCCCGGGAGCGGGGTCCGCGAGACGTAAACGCTTGCGCAAGCGTTTACGTCCGGCTCGGAATGGGATACGGTCCCGCCCACGAGGCCGCACGGCGGCACAGGACGAGCGGCCTCACGGCGCTTCGAGACGAGGGCCGCACGGCGGTTCGGGGAGGGGAACGCGATGCCGACCATGGCCGATGTGGCGCGCAGCGCCGGAGTCTCCGTGGCGACCGTCTCGCATGTGCTGAACGGCACCCGTCCGGTGCTGCCGCACACCCGTCAGGCGGTGCTGGACGCCGTGGAGGAGCTCGGCTACACGCCCAACGGCCTCGCCCGTTCCCTGGTCACGTCCCGGACCCGGTCCATCGGACTCGCGGTGTCCGCCATCAGCAACCCCTACTTCACGGAGATCCTCCAGGGCGTCGAGTCCAGCGCCCTGGAGCACGGCTACAGCCTGCTCATCGCCGACCCGCACGACGACCCCGCGCACGAACGCAAGGTGGTGCAGCTCCTGCACGAGCGCCGGGTGGACGGCGTGATCGTCGCACCGTCCGCGCATCCGCGGGAGCTCGTCGCCTACCTCACGCGTCACGCCGTACCGGCCGTGTTCCTGGACCGGCTGGTGCACACCGGCGCGGACGCCGGAGAGCGGGAGGAGCCCGGCTTCGACCAGGTCTGCGCCGAGAGCGCCGAACCGACGGCCGGACTCGTCACCCACCTCGCCTCCCTAGGACACCGCCGGATCGGCCTGGTCGCGGGCCTGCCCGGCCTGAGCACGACCAGTGAACGGATCAACGGGTACCGCCACGGCCTGGCCGCCGCCGGTCTCCCCCACGACGAACGGCTCGTGGTGCACGGCGACTCCTCGGCGGACGGCGCGGAGCGCGCCACGGCGTCCCTGCTGTCCCTCGCCGCGCCGCCCACCGCCCTCGTCACCGCCAACAACGCGATGACCATCGGCGCCCTGCGCGCGCTGGGCGAGCGCGGCCTGTCCGTGCCCGGGGACATGGCGCTGTGCTGCTTCGACGACTTCGACTGGGCCGACCTGTTCTCCCCGCGGCTGACCGCCGTCGCCCAGCCCGGCAGAGAGCTCGGCGCCCGGGCCGTTGCGGTGCTGCTGGACCGTCTCGCCGCACCGGACCGGCCGGCCCGCACCGTGCGCCTGCCCTGCACCTTCGTCCACCGCACCTCCTGCGGCTGCCCCGCTCGGCCCGAGAAAGGAACGGACACGTGATCGTCGTCGCCGGTGAGGCCCTGATCGACCTGGTACCGCGGGGCGCGGGCGCCCTCGCGGATCTCAAGCCGGCGCTCGGCGGCGGCCCCTACAACACGGCCGTCGCGCTCGGCCGCCTCGGCTCGCCCACGGCCTTCTGCTCCCGCACGTCGAACGACGCCTTCGGTCAGGCCCTGCTCGACGGGCTGCGCCGGGCGGGGGTGGACGTCTCCGGTGTGCAGCGCGGCAGCGAACCGACCACGCTGGCGGTCGCCACGGTCGGCAGCGACGGCTCCGCCGCGTACTCCTTCTACGTCGACGGGACCGCCGACCGGCTGTTCGGCATGCCCGCCGAGCTGCCCGCCGGCACCCGCGCGGTGTCCTTCGGCACCTGTTCGCTGGTACTGGAGCCGGGCGCGAGCGCCTACGAGGAGCTGATGCGGAGCGCGGCCGCCCAGGGCGTGTTCACCGCGCTCGACCCGAACATCCGGGCCGGGCTGATCCCGGACGCGGACGCCTACCGGGCCCGTTTCCGCGGCTGGCTGCCCTCGGTCACGCTGCTGAAGCTCTCCGAGGAGGACGCAACGTGGCTCGGCGGCACTCCGCGCGAGTGGCTGGCCGCCGGGCCCTCGGCCGTGGTGATCACGCACGGGGGCGACGGGCTCGCCGCGTACACCCGGGACGGTGCGGAGCACTCCGTGCCGGGCGAGAAGGCCGACGTCGTCGACACGATCGGGGCGGGCGACACCGTCAACGCGGCCCTGCTGCACGGCCTGGCCGCTCGGGACGCCCTGTCAGCGGAGGGCTTGGCGGGCCTCGGCGCCGAGGGCTGGACCCGGCTGCTGCGGTTCGCGGCGCGGGCGGCCGCGGTCACCTGCTCCCGCGCGGGCGCGGAACCGCCGTACGCGTCGGAGGTGGGCGAGCCGTAGCGGCACGCGGCTGGGCGCCCCGCGGGGTCGGTCTCCCACGGGGCGCCCAGCTCTTCGCCTTGTCGCCGCAGCCCTTCGCCGCAGCTGTTCGCGCGCCCGTACGCGCGTCCGATCAGGCCTTGCGGGCCCGCGCGGTCTTCTGTGCGGGCACGGTCTTCTTCACGCTCGCGGCCTTCTTGGTCGCCGTGCCGTCGGCGGCCTTGGCCGTGCTCGTCCTGGCCGAACGCGCCCGCGGGGTCGTGGAGGCTGCCGCCACCGCCTTCCCGGCGGCCTTGCGCGGTGCCTTCACCGGCTCGGCGTCGCTGATCCGGTCGGCGCCCAGGATCTCCCGGAGGAACTTGCCGGTGTGGCTGGCCGGCACGCCGGCGACCTCCTCGGGGGTGCCCTCGGCGACGACCAGACCGCCGCCGGCGCCGCCCTCCGGGCCCATGTCCACGACCCAGTCGGCGGTCTTGATCACATCGAGGTTGTGCTCGATGACGATGACCGTGTTGCCCTTGTCGACCAGGCCGGAGAGGACCTTCAGCAGCTTGCTGATGTCCTCGAAGTGCAGACCGGTGGTCGGCTCGTCCAGGACGTAGACCGTGCGCCCGGTGGAGCGCTTCTGCAGCTCGCTGGCGAGCTTCACGCGCTGCGCCTCGCCGCCGGACAGGGTGGTCGCGGACTGGCCGAGCCGGACATAGCCGAGGCCCACGTCCTTCAGGGTCCTCAGGTGCCGGGAGATCGCGGGGACGGCCTCGAAGAAGTCGGTCGCCTCCTCGATGGGCATGTTCAGGACGTCGGCGATGGACTTGCCCTTGTAGTGGACCTCCAGCGTCTCCCGGTTGTAGCGGGCGCCGTGGCAGACCTCGCAGGGGACGTAGACGTCCGGCAGGAAGTTCATCTCGATCTTGATGGTGCCGTCGCCCGCGCAGTTCTCGCAGCGGCCGCCCTTGACGTTGAAGGAGAAGCGGCCGGGCTGGTAGCCGCGGACCTTCGCCTCGGTGGTCTCCGCGAACAGCTTGCGGATGTGGTCGAAGACGCCGGTGTACGTGGCCGGGTTGGACCGGGGGGTGCGGCCGATGGGCGACTGGTCGACGTGCACCACCTTGTCGACGAGGTCGTCGCCGTCCACGCGCGTGTGCCGTCCGGGCACGTTGCGCGCGCCGTTCAGCTCGCGGGCCAGGTGCGTGTACAGGATGTCGTTGACCAGGGTCGACTTGCCGGAGCCGGAGACGCCGGTGACGGCCGTGAAGAGCCCCAGCGGGAAGGACACGTCGATGTCCTGGAGGTTGTTCTCCCGGGCGCCGTGCACCGTGAGCCGGCGGGACGCATCGCGCGGGCGCCGGATGTCGGGCACCGGGATCGACTTCTTGCCGGCCAGGTACTGCCCCGTCTGCGACTCGGCGTTGGCCAGCAGTTCCTTCAGGGAGCCGCTGTGCACCACCTTGCCGCCGTGCTCACCGGCGCCGGGGCCGATGTCGACGACCCAGTCGGCGACCTTGATGGTGTCCTCGTCGTGCTCGACGACGATGAGGGTGTTGCCCATGTCGCGCAGCCGGACCAGGGTCTCGATCAGCCGGTGGTTGTCGCGCTGGTGCAGGCCGATGGACGGCTCGTCCAGCACGTACAGAACGCCGACCAGGCCGGAGCCGATCTGGGTGGCCAGGCGGATGCGCTGGGCCTCGCCGCCGGAGAGCGTGCCGGCCGCGCGGTTCAGCGAGAGGTAGTCCAGGCCGACGTCGACCAGGAACCGCAGCCGCTCGTTGACCTCCTTGAGCACGCGCTCGGCGATCTTCTTGTCGCGGGCGTCGAGCTTCAGCCCGCGCAGGAAGTCCGCGCAGTCGCTGATCGACATCGCGGAGATCTCGGCGATCGACTTGCCCATGAGCGTGACCGCGAGCACGACCGGCTTGAGGCGGGTGCCCTCGCAGGTCGGACAGGGCACCTCGCGCATGTAGCCCTCGAAGCGCTCGCGGCTGGCGTCGCTCTCGGCCTCGCTGTGCCGGCGCTTGACGAAGGGCACGGCGCCCTCGAAGGGCGTGGTGTACACGCGCTCGCGCCCGTACCGGTTGCGGTAGCGGACCTCGATCTGCGTCTTGTGGCCGTACAGCAGGGCCTTCTTGGCGCGCTGCGGCAGGCCCGCGAAGGGGATGTCCGTGCGGAAGCCGAGGGCGTCGGCGAGGGCGCCGACCAGACGGCCGAAGTAGTCCTTGGTGTGCCCGTGGGACCAGGGGTGGATGGCGCCCTCGTCGAGGGTCTTCTCCTCGTCGGGGACGATCAGCTCCGGGTCGACCTCCATGCGCGTGCCGATGCCCGTGCACTCGGGGCAGGCGCCGAAGGGGGAGTTGAAGGAGAAGGAGCGGGGCTCCAGCTCCTCGAAGGACAGGTCGTCGTAGGGGCAGTAGAGGTGCTCCGAGTACATGCGCTCGCGCTCGGGGTCGTCCTCGGGGAGGTCGACGAAGTCGAGCACGACCATGCCGCCGGACAGTCCGAGGGCGGTCTCCACCGAGTCGGTCAGGCGGCGCTTGGCGCCGTCCTTCACCGTGAGGCGGTCGACGACCACCTCGATGGTGTGCTTCTCCTGCTTCTTCAGCGTGGGCGGGCTGGAGAGCTGGACGGTCTCGCCGTCCACGCGCGCGCGGGAGTAGCCCTTGGCCTGGAGGTCGGCGAAGAGATCGACGAACTCGCCCTTGCGCTCGCGCACCAGCGGCGACAGCACCTGGAAGCGGCTCCCCTCCGGCAGCTCCAGCACCTTGTCGACGATGGCCTGCGGCGACTGACGCGAGATGGGACGGCCGCACTCGGGGCAGTGCGGCTTGCCGATGCGCGCGAACAGCAGACGGAGGTAGTCGTAGACCTCGGTGATCGTGCCGACCGTCGAGCGCGGGTTGCGCGAGGTCGACTTCTGGTCGATGGAGACCGCCGGGGAGAGACCTTCGATGAAGTCGACGTCGGGCTTGTCCATCTGGCCGAGGAACTGCCGGGCGTACGAGGAGAGCGACTCCACGTAGCGACGCTGGCCCTCGGCGAAGATCGTGTCGAAGGCCAGGGAGGACTTGCCCGACCCGGACAGGCCCGTGAAGACGATGAGCGCGTCCCGAGGCAGGTCGAGCGAGACGTTCTTCAGGTTGTGCTCGCGCGCGCCACGGACGATGAGACGGTCGGCCACGCCGGTCCGCACCTTTCTTGAGAGAAGTGACAGGGGCGGGGCCCCCGTGCTTCTTCAGACTAGGGGGAGCCACTGACAACGCCGGGTGGGATTCCCGGATCCGCCTGGTAGTCAACAAACCCCGGCTCTCCAGCATGCCCGACGCCACAGTCGACCTTATAGCACGTGCATTCGATTTACGGCCTCGGTTCGCCGCCTTCACCCGAACGTGTGGCGCGGCTAGGGTCAGGCCCATGATTGATCACGCTCGTGACCTGGCGTCTGTACAGGACGCCACCGATCGACTGCTCGACGCGGTCGCCGAACTGGACAACGCGGCTGTGACGGACGAGTCACGGCTGCCCGGCTGGACCCGCGGCCACGTCCTCGCCCACCTGGCCCGCAACGCGGACGCGCTCGTGAACGTCCTGGAGGGCCGTCCCATGTACGCCTCCGCCGAGGCCCGGGACGCGGACATCGAGCGGGACGCCCCGCGCTCCCTGGACGCCCAGGTCTCCGACGTACGCACCAGCGCGGCCCGGTTCCAGGAGGTCGGAGAGGTGCCGGCGGACTGGTCGCGCACCGTGGAGCTGCGCAACGGAGTCACCGACTCCGCCTCCCGGGTGCCGTTCCGGCGGTGGGTGGAGGTCGAGCTGCACCATGTGGACCTCGGCATCGGCTACGAGCTGGAGGACCTTCCGGCCGAGTTCGTGGCGCGGGAGATCGACTTCCTCGCGCAGCGGTTCTCGGGCCACCCCGACGTGCCGCCGGCCCGGCTGACGGACGGCACGCGCGCATGGAGCACGGGCCGGGAGGCGGCCGAGCCGGCGGTCACCGTCACCGGAGCCCCGGCCGACCTGCTGGGCTGGCTCGCCGGACGGCGCGACGGCTCCGCGCTCACGGTGGCCGGCGGCGCGCTTCCGGCGCTTCCCCCGCTGTAGCACACCCGGCCCCGCGGCGGCGGCACGGCCTCCTGGGCGCGGCGTGCGGATGGCCCGGGGGCCTTCGCCACGGACAGCCGCCGGCGCCCTCCCGCTATAGGCTGACCGCCATGACGTACAGCGGAGAGGTGACGGTCGGTGGCCCGGCGGACGTGCACGAGCTGAAGGACCTGATGATCACCAAGATCGCGGTCGGCCCGATGGACAACAACGCCTATCTGCTGCGTTGCCGGGCCACGGACGAGCAGCTCCTGATCGACGCGGCCAACGACGCGCACACGCTGCTCGGCATGATCGGTGACGACGGCATCGCGTCCGTCGTCACCACCCATCGGCACGGCGACCACTGGCAGGCGCTGGCCGAGGTGGTGGCGGCCACCGGCGCACGTACGCACGCGGGCCGGGAGGACGCCGAGGGCATCCCGGTGCCGACCGAGGTCCTGGTCGACGACGGCGACACCATCAGGGTGGGGCAGGTGGAGCTCACCGCACGCCACCTCGTGGGGCACACCCCCGGTTCGATCGCGCTGGTCTACGACGACCCGCACGGGCACCCGCACGTGTTCACGGGCGACTGCCTGTTCCCCGGCGGGGTGGGCAACACCTTCAAGGACCCGAAGGCGTTCGCCCGCCTGATCCACGACGTCGAGACCAAGATCTTCGACGCCCTCCCGGACGAGACCTGGGTCTACCCCGGACACGGCAACGACACCACGCTGGGCGCGGAGCGCCCGCATCTGCCGGAGTGGCACTCGCGCGGGTGGTGAGCCGGCGCGAGAGCCTCGCGCACCCCGTGTGAAGCCTCCGCACGCGCAGGCCGTACGCGTGCGCTCCCCCTGCGGTCTGCCCCGCAGTCAACTGGAGGCAGCCCCGCACAGGATGACGGCTCCCGGGGCGGCACGGGCCGCCGGTCCTCATTCCCGCCCTCGACCGGCGGCCCGACCCGACGCCGGAGCGCGGCCCTCCGACGTCTACGCCCCGGTCCGCCCCGTGACGCCTACGCCTCGGTCCGGGCCTCACCGGCCAGCGTCGCCACCCGCTCCACCGCGAACGCGTATCCCTGCACCCCGCAGCCGGCGATGACGCCGTCGGCGCGCAGCGAGACGTAGGAGTGGTGCCGGAAAGACTCACGCTGGTGGATGTTGGAGATGTGCACTTCCACCACCGGCAGCCCGTCGCAGGTGTTGAGGGCGTCCAGGATGGCGACGGAGGTGTGGGAGTAGGCGGCCGGGTTGATCACGATGCCGCAGTGGTGCAGCCGGGCCTCGTGGATCCAGTCCACCAGTTCGCCCTCGTGGTTGGACTGGCGGAAGTCCACCGTGCCGCCGTGCGCGGCGGCCGCCTTCGCGCACAGGGCCTCGACGTCCGCGAGCGTGTCGGAACCGTAGATCTCCGGCTGCCGCTGCCCGAGCAGGTTCAGGTTGGGGCCGTTGAGGATCATGATCGGGGCGTTGGCCAGAGTGCGGGGCACGGTTCCTCCGGGTCCGTTCGGGTACGGCCGTGCGTCGACGACCGCTGCTCGGGACCCGGTTTATCACGGCATGCCGGCCTCGCCGCCAGGGGTGGGCGGCCTGCCCTAGGGATTGATCGCCAGTTCCAGGTACGCCGCGAAGATCACCAGGTGGACTCCGCCCTGGAGCGGGGTGGCCCGGCCCGGGACCACGGTCAGCGCGGCGACCACCACCGTGAGCAGGAGCAGCAGCATATGGGTGGACCCGAGGCCGAGGACGAGCGGCCCCGAGAGCCACACGGAGGCCAGCGCGACGGCCGGGATGGTCAGGCCGATGCTGGCCATCGCCGAGCCGAGCGCGAGGTTGAGACTGGTCTGCACCCGGTCGCGACGGGCGGAACGCAGTGCGGCGATGGTCTCGGGCAGCAGCACCAGCAGCGCGATGATCACGCCGACGACGGCGTGGTGCAGCCCGGCCGCGGCCACCGCGGACTCGATGGTCGGCGAGACGCCCTTGGCCAGTCCGACCACGCCGACGAGGGCGAGGCCCAGCAGCGCGAGGCTCGTCCAGGCCTTGCGGGCGGTGGGCCGCTCCGCGTGACTCTGGCTGGTGATCACCTCGCCGTGCCGGGTGATGGGTAGGAAATAGTCACGGTGGCGCACGGTCTGGGTGGTCACGAACAGGCCGTAGAGGATCAGTGAGGACAGCGCCGCGAAGGTGAGCTGGATCCCGGAGAACTGCGGTCCCGGCTGGCTGGTGGTGAACGTCGGCAGCACCAGGCTGAGGGTGGCCAGGGTCGCCACGGTGGCGAGGGCGGCGCCGGTGCCCTCGGCGTTGAAGACGGCGATGCGGTGGCGGAGCGAGGCGACGAGAAGGCTCATCCCGACGACGCCGTTGCAGGTGATCATCACGGCCGCGAACACCGTGTCCCGGGCCAGGGACGCGCTCTTGCTGCCGCCGTCCACCATGAGGGTGACGATGAGGGCGACCTCGATGACGGTCACGGCGATGGCGAGGACGAGGGAGCCGAAGGGTTCGCCCACGCGGTGGGCGACCACTTCGGCATGGTGCACGGCGGCCAGCACCGAGCCGGCGAGGACCACGGTGACCAGCACGACGACCGCGGCGGGCAGGCTGCGTCCCCAGGTGAAAATCAGCAGGACCACCGCGAGCGCGGGCACGACGGTCGTCCAGGCCGTGGTGAGCGCCCTGAGCCGCGTGATCATGCTGCGATCGTCGCACCGGCCCGCCGGCTTCGCATTCCGGTGCCCGGCCGCGGTGCGCCGCCGGGCCGGTGCGTTCTGATCAGGCATCGACGCTGTCCTTCAGGGCACCGCCGGCCTGCTGTTCGCGCACCTCCTCTTCCGCCTGCTTCCTGGAGGCCATGAGGCTGGTGATCGTGGTGACGGCCAGGACGGCGCAGATCACGCCGAGGGAGACGGGGATGCTGATCTCCGGGACGTGGACGCCGGACTCGTGAGTTGCGTGCAGCACCAGCTTGACGCCGATGAATCCGAGGATGACGGACAGGCCGTACGACAGGTGCACCAGCTTCTTCAGCAGGCCGCCTATCAGGAAGTACAGCTGCCTGAGGCCCATCAGGGCGAAGGCGTTGGCGGTGAAGACGATGTACGGGTCCTGGGTCAGCCCGAAGATCGCGGGGATCGAGTCGAGGGCGAAGAGCACGTCGGTGGTGCCGATGGCGAGCATCACGACCAGCATCGGCGTCATCACGCGCTTGCCGTTCTGCCGGAGCCACAGCTTGGTGCCGTGGTAGCGGTCGGCCACGCCGAAGCGGCGCTCGGCCGCCTTGAGCAGTCTGTTCTCCTCGAACTCCTCGTCCTCCTCGCCGGACCGGGCCTCCTGGATGAGCTTCCAGGCGGTCCAGATCAGGAACGCGCCGAAGAGGAAGAACACCCACGAGAAGCTGGCGAGGATCGCGGCGCCGGCGGCGATGAAGGCGGCCCGCAGCACGAGGGCTATGAGGACGCCGACCAGCAGCACCCGCTGCTGGTACTGCGAGGGCACGGCGAACTTCGCCATGATCAGGACGAAGACGAAGAGGTTGTCGACGCTCAGCGACTTCTCGGTGATGAAGCCCGCGAAGAACTCTCCGGCCGGCTGCCCGCCGCCGAAGAAGAGCAGGCCGAGCCCGAAGAGGCAGGCCAGGGCGATCCAGACGACGGTCCAGATCCCGGCTTCCTTGATCGACACGTCGTGGGGCTTGCGGCCGATGAAGAAGTCGACCGCGATCAGGGCGGCCAGGCCGAGGATGGTCAGGACCCACAGGGTCACGGAAACTTCCACTGCGCCTCCGGCAAGTACGTCACGGCAAATGAGTCAGCGTCGTCGCTGCCGGAGGTCTCTTCCACCCAGGACGGGCCGACGCCCCGGGATCTGTTCCGATCCGTACTGGCGGGTGCGCCGCAGCAGACAGGGAGTACTCCCCTCCGTGCCGAAGACAATACCCGAATCACCAAGGAAAGGTAAAGAGAAAGGTAAAGAAAAGACCAACCTGCCTGGTCAAAATGGCTTTACCGAGTCTTGATCCGGGTCTTGATCCGCTGTACGCCGTGGTCACGGCCGCCCGTCGCGACGGGTCCTCGCCACCTGCGCGAGCACCTGTTCGAGCACCTGACTGCCCGGTGGCACCAGCGGCGGCTCGTACGTCCAGGCGTGCCCCACCCAGGGGTCGGCGAGGTGGTCGTCGGCAACCGGTGTGAGTCGCAGCAGCGAACGCCACAGCGGGTCGAGCAACGGTCCGTAGGCGGCGGCGTCCTCCCGGTCGGCGACCATCATCAGGTGGACGCCGACGGCCGGCCCCTCGTCCGCCAGGTAGCGCAGCCGGGTCACGGCGCGGTCGTCGAAGCCGTGCGGGAAGTCGTTGACGACCAGCAGCTGCTCGGAGGTGTCGAAACCCGGCGGCAGCGCGTCGGGGGCGCCGCCGCGCACGGCCATCTGCACCAGGTCGACCCGCTGGGTGAGCCGGCTCAGCACGTCCGTGACACCCGCGGCGCCGGTCGCGGGCGGGCCCGCGAGCACTCCCGTCCGCACCAGCGGCGCGAGCGCCTGCGCCGCGGACCCTGCCGGGTCGATGACGTGCACGGTGAACTCACTCGCCGGGTAGACGGCGAGCAGGCGTGCGGCGTGCGCCACGGCCGCGTCCATCGCCAGGCGCCGCAGTCGCCCGGCGTCGGCGAACGTCTCGTCGGGCATCCCGGAGCGGGCGCTGTCGATCCACAGGCCGCGTTCCAGGGGCAGCCGGACCAGCATGGGGATCCGCAGGGACGGGCTCTCGGGCAGGTGGAGGTCGCCGAGGCGCACGGCCATCGGGATCTCCATGGGCACCCGGTAGCCGTGCCAGACCGGGTTGTCCCAGCCCGCGTACGCGGGTGGCAGCGCGGGTTCGACGACCTCCGACTCGGCGGTGAGCTGGGCGAGGTCGCGGTCGAGGGCCGCTCTGGCCTGGTCGACGAGCTGGGTGTGCCTGGCGTGGGCCGCCTGCCGTGCGGCGTCGCCCTGCCCGCCCATCCGGTTGCGCGGGTCGGACAGGGCCTGGTCGAGTTCCTTCTCCCTGCGGGACTCGGCGAAGTCGACGGCGCTGCGGTAGGCGGCCGTGGTACGTGCCAGGTCCTCGAACATGCCCCAGACCTGGTTGTAGAGCCGTTCCTCCATGGACCACCCGGTCGCGTCCCCGGCGACGGGCTGCGCGGGTTGCCCCGGCGGGACGGGGGGCGCGGTCGGCGGTGGCGGCGGGGCCGTCGTCTGCCGCCGCGGGTGGGAGTAGTCGATCGGCCCGCCCGCGGACGCCGTCGGCTGCGGGCCGGCCGCCGGGTCCGGCGCTCCGCTTGCGCCCGGGTACGAGGGCTGCTGCGGCCCGCCCGCCGGATAGGGCGGCTGCGGTGCCGGCTGGGCGGGGGTGCCGGGGCCCTGGTCCCCTCCGGGGACCGGGGTGACGGGCTGCCGGGAACGGCCGGCGTCCGCCGTGCGCGGCGGAGGGGCGGACACCGAGCGCGCCAGGGCGCGGGCCACGGCCTCCTCGACGGTGCCCGCCAGGTGGTGGGCCTGGGGCAGTCCCTGGTCGGTGAGGAGTTCGGCGAGGCCACCGGCGTATCCCTGGCCGACGGCGCGCACCTTCCAGGCGTCCTGCCGGCGGTACAGCTCCAGGGCGATCACGGCCGCCTCGGCGTCCAGGCCGGTGACGGTGTAGCCGGCGAGTTCGGTACCGTCCAGACCGGTGACGGCCACGAACGGGGCGGCGACCGCGCCGAACCGGTTCGGGCCGTGGCCCCCGCCGGGCAGGACGAGCAGCACGCTGACCCGGTGCACCACTTCCGGCATCGCGCCCAGGTCGACGGCGAGCCGATGGTCGGCGGCCGGCTGCCGGGAGACCTCGAGGCCGGGCAGGACGGGGGCACCGGGGTGGGCCACCCCGTCGGCACCGCGCACCTTGCCGTTCTCGTCGGCGGTCGTGGCGGCGGCCACGACCGGTGTGCCTGCCGAGATCCGGATCTCGAGGCGAGCCTCGGAGAGCGGGTGGTTCTGCCCCCGCACCAGCTCGGCCGTCATCGCCTTGTCCCCCTGTGCCTGTGCCGTTTCCTGTGCCGTGGTGCGCGGTACCGCTCGCCGTGCCGTCCTACAGGTGCGGAAGGATCGCCGGCATGAGGTCCTGGAAGGTGCGGCCGTTGGCCGGGACGCCGAGGGCCGTCATCGTCCAGCCGGTCCCGGCACGGTGCACCTTGGCCATGACCTGGGCGGTGACGTTGCCGCCGCCGGCCAGGGTGTAGCGGGCGAGTTCCTGGCCGTTGGTCTCGTCGACCAGGCGGCAGAACGCGTTCTGCACCTCCTGGAAGGTCTGGCCGGTGAAGGAGTTCACGGTGAAGACGATCTGGTCGATGTGCACCGGAACGCGCTGCAGGTCGACCAGGATCGCCTCGTCGTCGCCGCCCTGGCCGGCGCCGCCGACGAGGTTGTCACCGGTGTGCCGCACGGAGCCGTCGTCGCTGACCAGATGGCGGAAGAAGACGACGTCGACCGGCTGCTTGTCGGCGAACAGCACCGCGGAGGCGTCGAGGTCGATCTCGCGCGTACGGGAGCCGAACAGGCCGCGGCGGGGCGCCGCCTGCCAGCCGAGACCCATACGGACCGCGCTCAGGCTGCCGCCGTCGTTCTTCTGCAGGCTGATGGCCTGACCCTTGGTCAAGTTGACCGTCACGGCTGATTCCCCTCTCGAACTACTCCCCGGTTGCCGCGCATTGCGCGGTTGATCAGCACCCTACGCAGTGGCGCTGACATCGCCGCACACCGGTCCGCACTTTGTGGCGGTCTTGCAACACAGCGCGTACGGAGGTGGCCCCCCCGGGGGGGGGGCGGGGGCCCACCGGGGGGGGGGCGCGGCC